>JBAZTJ010000086.1:4512-11474 GCA_041662005.1 Candidatus Methylopumilus sp. | reverse complement strand
CTGTTTGCGGCATTGGGCTTAATGGCACGCCAGGCTCAGGTAATGATGAGCCTGCTGGCGTTTCCGGTGTTCGTGCCGCTGCTGATTTTTGGTACGGCGGCGGTGAACCAGATCGGGCACGATATTTCAGCCCCCATGCTGGTGCTGGTCAGTCTGGCCGTATTGAGCATGTTGACTATCCCGCTGGTGACGGCAAAAGTGCTGGAATTGGCGGTGGAATAATGTACAGCCGAGTAATGTACCGCAGAATAATGCAGAAAATAATGAACAACACCTACTTTACACGGGGATGTCGCGCATGAGTGTCATGCAGCGCATCATGCGCCTGAGTTCGCCACCGGTATTCCTGCGGCTGAGCGCCCAAGCCAGCTGCTGGCTGGGCTGGGCCGCGGCCATAATGGCGCTCATCGGCTTTGGCTATGCGCTGTTTTTTGCCCCGGTAGACGCGCAACAAGGCGATGTCTACCGCATACTTTACATCCATGTGCCCACTGCCTGGATGTCGATGTTCCTGTATGTACTCGCCAGCCTGTATGCCACGCTGCACTGGGTTTACCGCACCAAGGTTTCTGCAGTCATGATGCGCGCCTTGCTGCCTACCGGCGCCTGGATGACACTGCTGGCACTGGTGACCGGAGCGTTGTGGGGCAAGCCTACCTGGGGTACCTACTGGGTGTGGGATGCACGTCTGACTTCCGAATTGATATTGTTGTTCATCTATGTCGGCTTGATTGCGCTGGCTTCCATGGTGGAAGACGAAAGCAAGACGGACCGTGCACTGGCACTATTTATTGTGGTGGGGCTGGTCAATATTCCGCTGATCTATTTTTCAGTGGTGTACTGGAACACGCTACATCAGGGCGCCTCTATCGGCATGGCCGGTGCGTCGCGCATGGCTACGGAAATGAAGCTGACCTTGCTGCTCTGCACCCTGGCAGTATGGGCAGCCTGTGCCGCGCTGGTATTGGCCCGGGCGCGCTGGATGTTGCTATGGCGTGAGAGCAGGCAGGACAGCGTATGAATCAAATGGTAATTTTTTCACTGTTACTGGCACTCGTGGTGGTGGCAATCGATGCCTGGTCGATAGCCGCCCTTAAACGTAAAGTACGGCAGCGCAGTCTGGAAGCGGCGGATATAGAAGTGGCAGATAGTGCCGAGGCTGATTTGGGAGTGGATAGCTAACATGTTCAAAAGCAAATTCGTCAAACGGCTGCTGTTGCCGCTGGCTATCGTAGGCGCAATGGCGGTGACGGTGTATGCCATCATCAATGCCTTCAGCGATAACCTCACTTTTTTTTATACGCCTACGCAACTGGCGCAAGGCGAAGCGCCGAATGACCGCAGCATACGCCTGGGCGGCATGGTGGAGCAGGGCAGCATGCAGCGCGAGGCGGGCACGCTCAATGTCAGCTTCCGCGTCACTGACATGAAAAATACAATCACCGTGACTTATACCGGCATTACGCCCGACCTGTTCAAGGAAGGTAAGGGAGTGGTGGCGGAAGGCATGATGAAAAACGGCACATTCGTTGCCCATGAAATATTAGCTAAACATGATGAGAACTATATGCCACCGGTACTGAAGAAATGATTGCTGAATTAGGACAACTTGGCCTGTCGCTGGCTTTTGCACTGGCGCTTTTTACGAGTGTTTTCGGTTTCTGGCAATTCAGCCGCGGGCGTGTTTCGCATGAGCAGCTCGCCAGGGGACTCACCGGTACGGCCTTGCTTACTTTTGGTCTGATATGCCTGGCATTCCTGGCGCTCATGAGCTGCTTTGTGCTGAGTGATTTCTCCGTGCGCAATGTGGCGGAAAACTCCAATATCCTGTTGCCGTGGCCATATAAAATCGCCGCCACCTGGGGCTCGCATGAGGGTTCATTGCTGTTGTGGGTGTTCATGCTGACCGGCTGGACAGCGGCTGTGGCACTGCTTTCCGGCAACCTGGCTACGGGCTTCAAGGTGCGTGTGCTGTCGGTGCTGTTATTGCTGCAAGTGGCTTTTCTGCTATTCCTGCTCAGCAGTTCCAACCCGTTCGAGCGTATCCTGCCGGCTGCACTGGCGGGGCGTGATTTAAATCCATTGCTGCAAGACCCTGTCATGGTCATCCACCCGCCCATGCTATATATGGGGTATGTGGGGTTTGCCGTTGCCTTTGCCTTTGCCGTCGCCGCTTTGCTAGAGGGCAGGCTGGACCCGGTCTGGGCGCGCTGGACGCGGCCATGGGCCAATGCGGCCTGGTCGTTCCTGACCGTAGGTATCATGCTAGGCAGTTGGTGGGCCTATACCGAATTGGGCTGGGGTGGCTGGTGGTTCTGGGACCCGGTGGAAAATGCCTCACTCATGCCCTGGCTGGCGGGTGCAGCGCTCATCCACTCGCTGGCGGTGACTGACAAGCGCGACGCCTTGAAAAGCTGGACGGTGCTGCTTTCTATCATCGCTTTCGCCTTGTCCTTGCTGGGTACTTTCCTGGTGCGTTCCGGTGTACTCACCTCTGTGCATGCCTTTGCTACCGATCCCAAGCGCGGCATTATGATCCTGGCATTGCTCTCCATCGTTATCGGCTCATCCTTTGTGTTGTATGCGGTCAAAACCCGTCAGGTCGGATTGGGCGGCAAGTTTGCACCGGTGTCGCGCGAGACGCTGTTGCTGATCAATAACGTATTGATGGTGACCGCCCTGTTTACCGTGATGCTGGGAACGCTTTATCCGCTGTTTGCCGAGGTCATCACCGGACGCAAGATGTCGGTAGGCCCTCCTTATTTTGAGGCAGTGTTTGCACCCTTGTTGCTGCCTGCGCTTTGGGTCATGTCGGTGGCCCCGGTCAGCCAGTGGAAGCAGATGAGCTTCATGGAAACCCTGAAGCATGTACGCGTTCCATTCGTGTTGGCCATGCTCACTGCTATTGCCATTGCCGTATTCGGCGGCAAGGCCAGCCCGTGGTCATTTGTCGGCTGCGCTGCGGCCGCCATGTTGTTTCTCGCGACCATACGTCACGCACTGCACCAGTTGGCCAAGCTCAAGGCCAATGGTGGCTCACGTGCCTTGTTCGACCGGGTGCGCGTGCTGGGTTTGACCTACTGGGCCATGATAGTCGCGCACATAGGTGTGGCACTTTTTGTTGCTGGCGTGACCTTGGTGAAGACCTACCAGCTGGAGCGCGATCTGGTGATGAAGCCCGGCCAGACCGAAAAAATCAGCGACTGGAGCGTGACCTTTATCGGGGTAGATAATGGCAGTGGCGTCAACTATAAAGCGGCACATGGCGTATTCGAACTCACGCGCGGCAAAGGCACCACCATTTACCTGCTGGAGCCGGAAAAGCGCCAGTACGTGGCTTCTGGTCAGGTCATGACCGAAGCGGCCATCTATTACAGCTTGCTCGGAGATGTCTATATTTCACTGGGTGAGCCGGATGCCAATAGCAGTGAAACCGAGCAAGCCTGGGGCGTGCGTATCTACTACAAGCCATTTATCGCATGGATATGGATAGGTTGCCTGTTCATGGCCGCTGGCGGGGTGATGACCTTGTTCGACAAACGTTATCGCCGCAAGAAAGGGGCCGTGGCATGAATTTCAAATGGATGCGTATAGGCCTGCCTATCCTGGTACTGGTTGCCTTGGGCCTGGTGTTGGCCAAGGGCCTGCAATACGACCCACGCACACTGCCTTCGGTTAAGATCGGCAAGCCTGCGCCGGCATTCACTATCCCGTTGCTGGGCAAGGAGAATGCGACGTTCTCCAGTGCGGACATGCGCGGCCAGGTGTGGGTACTCAATGTATTTGCCTCCTGGTGCACCGCCTGCGTAGCCGAGCATCCCAGCCTGCTCAAGCTGATGCAGGAGCATCAGGTTAACCTGGTCGGCTTGGCGTACAAAGATGCACCGGTAGATACCCAGCAATGGCTAGAGCAGCGCGGTAACCCCTATAAGCAGGTGGCGCTGGATGTGGATGGCAATGTCGGGATTGATTTCGGCGTATATGGCGTGCCTGAGACCTATGTGATCGATGCCGAGGGGGTCATCCGCTTCCGTCAGGTTGGGCCGATTGCTGCGGATTTTTATGAGGTGCATGTGGCACCTGTCCTTGCCGAGAAAAAGCTGCCGGAACAAAGCTCGGCTTTTGGCGCCAATGCTGCCCTTAACCAGGGTAACCAGGCGGCTTCGGTGTCTAACATCAACCCCACGGCAGCCATGTTGTCGCAGGATGTGATAGATGCGCGCATTAAGAAGCTGGCCGATGAGCTACGTTGCCTGGTTTGCCAGAACCAGACCATTGCAGATTCTACCGCCGCACTCGCGCAGGATCTGAAACGACAGATTACCGAACAGATACGCGCCGGAAAAACCGACGAGCAGATCAAGGATTACATGCTGGAACGTTATGGCGAATTCGTGCTGTACGACCCACCGTTCAACGCCAAGAATGCGTTGTTATGGAGCCTGCCGTTTGTGCTGATGCTGGTGGGTTTTGTCGTGGCCTGGCGTACTTACCAGGCAAACAAGAAAGCCAATGAAGGTAAGGGGGGTGGCAACCTGCCGCGTGCCGTCAATAGCAAGCGCCTGAAAGAGCTGGAGAGCAAATACCAGAGCAGCGGTGAGCGCTGAAACTCTTTAGCCCCGGACGATGCAGTTCCTGCCTTGTTGCTTGGCCTGATACAGGCGCTTGTCCACATCCTCAATAAAAGCGATGGCTTCATCTTTATGTGATGGGGTAATGGTGCCGACGCCGATACTTACCGTCAACATCTGGCTGACCTCGGATTTTGCATGGGGAATCTGCTCCTTGAATATCAAGTTGCGGCAACGTTCAGCGACTTTCTTGGCCGCCTCGGCATCTGTTTCCGGCAGTACCAGTACAAACTCTTCTCCACCAAAGCGCGCGAAAAAATCGCGGGCGCGAGTAGCGGCAGCACTCAGCGCCTGAGCCACGCGTTTTAAGCATTCATCGCCCTGGATATGCCCGTAATGATCGTTGTATTGCTTGAAATAATCGATATCAATCACCAGTAGCGAAAGCGGCTGGTTATTGCGCCGCGCGTTGGCCCACTCTACTTCCATGATGGAATCGAACATGCGTCGATTGGCGACGCCGGTCAGGCCATCTTTAAACGACAGCACTTCCAGTTCTTTTTGCAGGCTGAGTAACTTGTCTTCGGTTTTCTTGCGTTCGCTGATGTCGAACATAAAGCCGATGAGTGAATCAACCTCGCCGTTCTCCTTACGCACAACATGCACTACATCGCGTATCCACACATATTCGCCATCCTTGGTCAGGGCGCGGTAATCGGCCTCATGGTCGACACCAGCCTGGGATTGCGAAACGCAAAAATTCACTACCCACTCCCTGTCCTCGGGGTGCATGCGCTCCGCCCAGTCATTCGCGCTGACCCAGCTCGCAGGCGTCCAGCCCAGCAGCTTTTCGATCTGCGGCCCAATGTAGGCAAAGCTCATGGTAGCCCAGTCGATTTTCCAGGGAATCGCCTTGGTGGATTCCAGCAGTGTCTTGTAGACCGTGCTGTCTGGTTCCATTTTTTCTGAATTTTCAGTCATCGTTTTTGAGTCCAATCTATTGTTGGAAACGCAATGGTAAAGGCTTAAAGCGGCTTGGTTTTTCTTTGTGCAATGTTGGTTGTGCGACTAATTTTTATATCTAGCCATATTAAAGCATTAATTGTTCCGCTTTTACTACCTAAGTGGTTGCGAACCACACAACTCATGTGGCAGAAGCACGCGCATAAAGCGCTAAAAGTTGCGCGGGCTCGTCATACACAATGCGCTCCCCGGCACGCAGGTCACGGCGCATGAGCCGGATCATCTGCTTTAACACATCATCCGTGAACGATTCCGCGGGCTGCCCCGTGACTTCTGCCAGCCGTCCGGCGATCACTGCGGTATCGCTGACCACGGGGCAAATCCGGTAACGGTATTGGCCGCCTATGGCCTCCGGTGGCAGGTCCATAAAGCGGCCTTCTATCTGCCTGAAAAAACTCAGCGACAGGCGATACGCATTATGGCCCAGTATCGGCAAGTCGTCCGGTACAGCTTGCTCATCATCCAGCTCCTGAAAGCCAGTCGCCAGCGGTAGCAGCTGGTCGAGCTGGTACTCCTGCATTTGCGTGTTGCCAAGGCGCACCAGGTTGGCAATCAACTCGCCCAAAGAGGCATGGCCGATAATGGCCGCGCGCTTGGGCAGGCCGCCCCATGCGCCATCTGCGCCATTGAGCAGGGCTTCGATAATCGAAGAGTTTTCAAACCCGCCGCCGGCGTGCATATGCACCAATAACTTCAGCGGCGCTGGCAAAAAGCTGCGGGCAATGGCCACATACGCCCCTACCTGAAAAGGCAGGTAAGTGCCCCGGTCATCCTCTATGCTTACGCCCTCAATCTCCAGCCCGGCAAGCAGGCTCAAAATAGCGCAAACCCGGTCCGGGTTCTCTGCAAAGGCATCACAGCCATCCACGATATTAATCAGGATGCGCGGTTTGCCGCCATGGTCGCCACGGATATTGTCATTCAGCCACTGCACGCTGGCGGGTATGCTGCGGCACAGCGTCTCCATATCGTAATGTTCACCCGCCATGCCAAGGTCAGTCAGGTAGATTTCATGCAGGGTGTTGGGCACGGTATACGCCTTCAGCTTGAGTTGCGAAGGCGATGGGATAAACGTGCCGTCAGGCTGGACGATACCGATATCGGTAAAAGCAAAACAGCTCGTCATGTCGATGTCATGGTCGCGCAGGTACATCATGAAATCATCATCCACCTCCAGCTCCTCCGGCATGGAGTAATCCAGCGTACCAAGGTGTATGTTTTGAAAACCGAACGCCCGCAGCTTGGGCAATATGTCCAGCTTGTCTTTCAGCGTCTGGCCGATGCGGGCGCCTACGGGGTTTTCACGCAGCGAAAGGTCAATCAGGTAAGGGTGGATATTGCGGAGCTGCTCTATTTTCTGCTGTGCCT
>JBAZTJ010000086.1:0-4502 GCA_041662005.1 Candidatus Methylopumilus sp. | reverse complement strand
GGCGTTTTCTAATGCGTTCTGCGTTACGGGCATGACTACCTCGACAATGACTGGATTAAATAACAGGCTATTTTGTTTACTTTATTGAAATATCGATGCCCTGCGAGGCAATATCCATCAGCCTTGCAGGGCAGTTGTTTTATGATTTTTGGTTTTGTAGGATGTGCCGACCAAGGAGGCGCATCAGTCGTGGGCATAGTCACATAGATATTAATTCTCGAACCATGCGCTTCGTTCCTCAGCACATCCTACGCGTGCTATAGCTGATCAAAAGTTTAACTATTTGGCTTTTTCAAAAGCACAATAAGTTTTGCTGCCATTGGCGTGAAGCGCAGAAGTCCCATGTCATCAAATGTCGGCTCCGCCGTTGCTACTATCCCAAGGGTAAATAAGCCTAATACTGTTTGGCCCTCAGGCTTTGTTGGATTGACCGCCAAAGCATGCAGTTCTGAGTCTGGCGGAGTCATTTCGCTCAGCCAGATTCGTTTGTAGGAGAAGTTGTTTATAAGGAACTGTGCTTCCTCAGCAGAAATATCTCGAATGATACGGCTTAGGAAAACGGCCTCTTGGTCAGGAAGCCCAGAGGCAGATAGGACATTCTGTACTACATCCCTCAAAAGGTTCATCTTGCTCTCATTGGTCGTATGTAAGAGAGCGAGCACAGCTTCATTTATGAATTTATATTGTTGATCTGTGATGTGGGCGAGTTGAGCTTCATGCTGACCTAAAATGCCATTTATCTCGCACAAGGCGGCATCAACTCTCTGTTTCTGTCGCTCAGCGGCGAGCGATTTCCCAAGTACGGGAAGAAGAGCTGAAAGTGGAGTACCTATTGCTGCCGAAATGGCGGTGAGGGTAGCTTCGGTCGAAAGGCTCCCCGCTACTTTCTCTAGTGCGGTTGGTGGTTTAAGTTGGGACATCGTGGTGTCTAAGGATAAATTATAAGCGTGCGTTATTTTTGCTCTTTAGCTTTCGCCGGAGCCTTAGGCAACTCAAACGAATTCCTGTCTTCCGGCAGTGACACTACAGGTACATCCGGCAGTGCCCAGTGGTGCGCGGGCGTGGCGGCTTCCTGCTGGTTACGGATATAGTCGTAGCGGTCGTTGGTGATGGCGTCAGTGGCGTTGTCGTCACGCATGACGTAGGGGCGTAAAAATACCATCAGGTTGGTTTTCTTGTGGCCGCGGCCCTGGGTTTTGAACAGGTTGCCAAGGCCGGGGATATCGCCTAGCAGCGGCACTTTAGTCAGGGTTTGCGTGACACGGTCTTCAATCAGGCCGCCGAGGACGATGATGCTGCCGTCATCTACCATCACCGAGGTATCAATCGAGCGTTTATTGGTGGTGATGCCTGCGTTGTTAGTGCTGTCGGCAACGCTGGAAACCTCCTGATAGATTTGTAGCTTGATGGTTTTGGATTCTGAAATCTGTGGCTTTACTTTGAGCGTCAGGCCTACATCGCGGCGCTCTATGGTCTGGAACGGGCTGACCGTGGCGGAGCCGCCGGTTTGTGCATACTGGCCGGTGATAAACGGTACGTTCTGGCCGATGACGATTTTGGCTTCTTCGTTATCCAGCGTGAGCAGGTTGGGCTTGGAGAGAATATTGGCATTGACGTCGGATTCCAGCGCATGGGCCAGCAGGCCCAGATTGCTGATGACGCCCAAGCCCGGTACGTTGATCTGCCCGCGGATAATGCCGATATTAAGGCCGTTGCTGGCGTTGTTGACGTTTTGCGCTACGCTGTTAATGCTGGCACCGTTAGTGTTGAACTTGGTGCCACCGAAGCCACGGACATTGCCGCTGGTGTTGGCGTTGAGGTTGGATAGATCCTGCCACTGAATACCGAATTCCGAAGCTTTGTCGGTGGAGATTTCTGCCACCAATGCCTCGATGTAGAGCTGCGCACGGCGGATATCCAGTTTGTCGATCACGCCGCGCAGCATGTTATAGACGTTGTCGGGCGCGGTGATGATAAGCGAGTTGGTGGCAGAGTCGGCCTGGATCATGCCATTGGTGGGCGCCACCGGCACATTGCCCGAGAAGGGTGAGCCACTGAGCGTGCCGGATGGCATGGCTGACAGCGTCGGCTGGTAACCGGGTTGATAGCCTGCTGGGGTGATGATGTTAGTGACTGGCTGATTGGTGACAGATGCAGTTGGCTGGTTGCTGCTTGAGTTGCCTGGGTTACCGAATGCAGCGAGGCTATCTGAGGCGCCATTCATCAGGGCCTGCAAAGTTGCGGCAAGCTTTTTGGCATCCGCATTGCGCAGGTACACCACATGGATGCTGTTGCCGGAATTCATAGGCGTATCCAGTTGGCTGATCAGCTCTTTGGCGCGGCTGATCAGGCCGTCATTTTCACTACGCAATATCACAGAGTTTGAGCGGGCATCGGGCACTGCAATAATACGGCGCGTGGGCTCTGAGCCCGCACCACCGGTGCCGCCGGCCGATACGTCGGCGGTAAGCTTGGTCAGCGTTTGTGCGATCTCGATAGCATTGGCGTATTGCAGCTTCACTACCACGTTTTCGGCAGTGCTGGGCTTGTCTATGGTGGCAATTAACTTGCTGACCTTTTTCAGGTTCTCGGCGTAGTCGGTAATGATGAGTGTGTTGTTGCTGGGGTATGCGTTGATGATGTTGTTGGGGGAGATCAGCGGCTTGAGTATAGGTACCAGCAGGGTGGCGGATTCGTATTTCAGGGGGAATACCTGGGTGATGATCTGGTCGCCACCGACTTTTGAATTGGCGCCATAAGTCCCGCTGAAATGCATCTTGGCATCGGCTTCCGGCAGGATGGTGGTCATGCCATTGCCTTCAATCGCGGTAAAGCCTTGCGTCCGTAATGCGGATAACAGCACCTGGTATGCCAATGCAGAAGGGATAGGGTTGGCGGAGGTAATGGTGATGGTGCCCTTCACCCTGGGGTCCATCAGGAAATTCTTGTTGGTGATCTGGCCGATGGCTTTTACTACCGATTCGATATCGGCATTAACGAAGTTGAGCATGATCTTGTCATCATCGACAGCGGTTGCCGATGCGCAAAACAATGCCAACAACACCCCTAAACACGCAGCGCGCAGGTATGAAATATTCATTTTTATAATGGTCTATTTTGCACCGGCCTAGGCCAGCTTGTTTTATTGACTTATGATGCGTGAAAGTGAAAGATAACCGTCAGCAACCCCTTGCTCGAATTATGTATCAGTTTTTACCCGCAAGCTAGCCAATTTCATAAGCAAATCAGCGGGTTTGTGGGTGCTTGTCAGGCTGCTTATTTTTGCTTCACATTAACTATTTAGCATAACGTAAGGTTATATAACTGATTTATGTCCTCCGTACCATTTACGCCTTCTACGGTTAGCAACTCTCTGCGCCAGATCCCCTATTCATTTGCCAAATCCAAAGGCGTGGTATTGCGCAAGTTTTCGCCGGAAGGTGCTGAAGTCTGCTTGCGCGAAGGGGCGCTGGCGGAGACGCTGGCCGAAGCCAAGCGCGTGCTGGGGGTGAAGGTGAAGGCGAGCATCGTCAGTGCTGCCGAATTTGACCAGATGCTGACTGAAGTCTATGCGCAGGATGGCGCTGCTGCACTGGCCGATAATATGGAAAGTGATGTAGACCTCGCGCGCCTGTTGCAGGAGCTGCCGGAGGTGGAAGACCTTCTGGATTCGGACGATGGCGCACCGGTGATTCGCATGATCAATGCCATCCTTACCCAGGCGCTGACAGACAAGGCATCGGATGTGCATATTGAGCCCTATGAGACGCGCTCGGTCGTGCGTTTTCGCATAGACGGCGCCATGCGCAATATCGTGGAGCCGCATCGCGGCCTGCATGCGGCCATGGTGTCGCGCCTCAAGGTGATGGCGCAACTGGATATCGCGGAAAAGCGCTTGCCGCAGGATGGGCGTATTACCTTGCGCGTGGCTGGCAAGCCCGTGGATATTCGCGTTTCGACCTTGCCTACCGGGCATGGGGAGCGCGCCGTGCTGCGTATCTTGGAAAAAGATTCCACCCGCATGAATCTGGCCAGCCTGGGCATGAGTGACAGTACGCGCGCCGAGATCGACAAGCTTATTCACCAGCCGCACGGCATTATCCTGGTGACTGGCCCGACCGGTTCGGGCAAGACCACCACGCTGTATTCCGCGCTATCGCGGGTGGATGCTGCCACACTTAATATCATGACGGTGGAAGACCCCATCGAATACGACCTGCCGCACATCGCGCAGACGCAGGTGAATATGCGCATAGACATGAGCTTTGCCAAGGCGCTGCGCTCTATTTTGCGGCAAGACCCGGACGTGATCATGATAGGCGAGATCCGTGATGTGGAAACCGCGCAGATCGCTGTGCAGGCCAGCCTGACCGGGCACCTGGTGCTGGCTACCCTGCACACCAACGATGCAGTGAGTGCGATAGCACGCCTGATGGATATGGGCGTGGAGCCTTTCCTGCTGGCGTCTTCATTGTCTGGCGTGTTGGCTCAACGACTGGTAC
>JBAZTJ010000085.1:0-11806 GCA_041662005.1 Candidatus Methylopumilus sp. | reverse complement strand
CCGAAAGGACTATATCCCAATCACATTGACTTCATATTTGAACAATAACATGCGAAGGGTCGCGAAAAGGAGTTGCGCTGATTTACAGCAGTTTTGAGCGTTTAGAACATGGGAATCATCGCGGCTTTATAAGTAGCAAAAAATTTAAGTAGTTTAGTAGTAAATCTTTAGTAGTTAATCAATGTTGTTTTAATCATTAGGAGTCAACAATGAACGTTAAATTAAAAGCTTTGGTAGCTGCGCTGGCCTTATCAGCGGTTGCTACATCTGCAAACGCAGCAATCTCTTCTAACAACGGTAATTCCGAGCTGGTATTCAGCGCTTGGGATGCCAATGCAGGTGTTGGTTACACCTATGACTTGAACTGGGACAAATTTCTGAATGACCTGGTTGGTGCTGATCAAGCTGCAAACGCAGCTGGTAATGCACTGTTGGCAGCCAATGCATTTGTGCAGTCATCCTTGATTGGTTCAAACGGCGTGATTTTTGATGGCGCATTGACTGGCTTGCCATTTACTGGTGATGTATCTGGCGTGCAGTGGAGCCTGGGTGCTTACGACACTGCTGGCCGTAATCGCCTTTTAACAACACAAGGTGATTCAGGTTTGCCCTTTGCATCAACAAACAATCAGGTAAAAGCTGCAGCAACTGGTTTTGGTTTGTATACGCCAGCTGCTAATGGTTTTATCGTAACTCCAGCTGACGATACTTATGCAGTTACAAGTAATACGAATGGCATTGCTTACCCAGGTACGCTGAGCAATTCCTGGAATAATAATACTGTTGATACTACCAATGTATTAGGTGGAACTTCATCTCTGTACCTTCTTGCACAAACAACTCAAGCTTCAAGTGCTGCTCCATCATTTGCACAGCAATTATTGGCATTTGATGGTCGCGAAATCATTGCCAAAACATACCTTGATGGTGGCGTATGGCATTTGCAAGTTTCTGCACTGACTGCTGTCACAGCACCAGTTCCAGAGCCAGAAACCTACGCCATGATGTTGGCAGGTCTTGGTTTGATGGGCGCTGTTGCACGTCGTCGCACTAAATCAGCTAAATAATACAAGTTAAATTTGCCTCACTTAACCCTGAAATTTTTCAGGGTTAAGGTTTGTTTTGCCCAAATTTTTGCATTCGATATTTTTATAAATATTTTTAAAGGGAACCGAATCATGAAATATACAAAAATCGCTCTGGCCTGTGGTTTGGCATTTGCCGCCATGTCCGCACAAGCTGCTGGTCCAGCAATTCCAGCTGGCACTAAGGTAATTTTTCTGTCAGGAGCATCCGCACCCGACAACTTCCTGGCTGATATCTCAGCTAACATGCTGACCGGCGAAATTGCTATTCGTAGCACAGACTCAGGTATCGTGCACCGTGCTTTCCTGGGTAAAGCTGCTGCTGGTGTTCCGGGCGTTGCTGCTGGCACTGACATCTTGTTCATCAAGCGCTCAAAAGGCGGTTCTGTGTATGGTGTTGATACTGTTGCCCGTGCGCAACGCGTAGAAACTCTGGATTTTAATAACTGTACAGCATTAACCGTTAGTGCCAGCCAGCCATACTCATGGTCATGCGGTACTAAGGGTATCGACCCAGGTGTGACAGGTCATGAAACTGCGGCCAATACAGGTTTGGTAGCTGACTTTGGTGTGTCTGACGTTGAGCCTGCTATGTTTCAAGAGCCATACAATACTGAAAATGGTCAGCCAGCTTTGAGTGCTGCTGAAGTTGGTCGTTTATCCAACAAGCCAGTGAACCAAGTTATGATGGGCCTGGTTACCACTAATGCTGTCAGTGCTGCGACACATATCAGTCGTGCACAATATGGTGCCATGCTTGCTGGTAAATTAGCTGATTGGTCGCAGATTGATGGCTCAGCCGATCCAGTGGTTGTTTGTCGCCGCGTCAATGGTTCTGGTACTCAGTCTTCATACAACTGGTTCTTTACTGGTTTTCCTTGCAACAATGCATCCGCTGGTTCTGCCGATACACCACCTGCATCAGCTGATAACAGCTTTGGTTTTGATGGCGCACATGCCGGTACTGCGGCTGATCCATTCATTATTGACCCAACTGCAGGTTTAACCATTGTTGAGAACTCAGGTTCTGGCGATGTACGTAACTGCCTGAAGGCTGCACAGAACGGTACAGACTTCACTGTGACTGGCTCTAATAACAAGGTTTACAAAGTATTGTTCTCCTCAGTTGGTGGCCCATCCAAAGCAATCGGCGTACTTTCTCTGGATAGCTATACCAATGCAAATGCGGCTGGATCCGGGTTCAGTTTCCGTCATTTAGATGGCGCTGGTACCTTTAACGGTGCTACTCAAACATCTTCTGCTGGTGCAACTGGTATCGCCCCATCCAAGCAAAACTTGTTAGATGGCAAATATGACTTTGTTGTTGAAGTTTCCATGCAAGCCCGTAATGCCACAGTTACAAATGCAAACGGTGATGTTGTAGCTCCTATCACTTCCGACGCTGTGAAAAACGCGTTCTACAACGAGTTTGTAAAGCGTGCTGGCTCTACTAAGTACACAGGTAATGATGGTGGTACTTTCACTAGCGTACCTAATGCTTTTGCTTCATTGCCACAATTCACCAGCTACGCAACCAAGCCAGCTTTCGTGAGCAAGTTCTCACGCAACGGCAACACTTGCGCACCGTTGGTTAGCTTCCCAGCACTGTAAGTTTGAAAATATTGCGTGTGAATAACATGTAATGCGATGCAGCCCTCCCCTGAAGTTAGGGGAGGGCTTTTGTGTTTTGAATCAGCACGACTTGCCGAGAGCCTCTTGCTTGCAACCAGCGGGCTGTCGGGAAGTTTTGCAAATGAATATTGATGTTTTGTTTGGTAAAGGGTTAGCACATGAATAATGGTATTTATCGTCTCGTTTTTAATGCGTCACGCGGCATCTGGATGGTAGTGGGCGAACATGTGCGTAGTCATATATCAGGCAAAACGAGCACTGGTACAGGTGGTGCCGTTAAACATGGTCTTTCATTAAAAGCTTCAGTGCTAGCAGTTGGCTTAAGCACCATGGGGCTGGTGAGCCTGGCATTTGCTGACCCGATATTGCCGCCCAATACTATCCCGACAGGGCTGCAAGTGATTAACGGTAACGTGCAGATTCATACTCCTGTGGTGAACCCTGCCAATATCAACGGGCAGTTGCTGGGTATCGATCAATCCAGCGTCAAAGCTATCCTGCAAGGCTCCAACTTTAATATCGGCAGTGCTAGCGCAGTCAATTTCAACCATACCGGCGGTGCCGGTTCTGCCACCCTGATCCGCATAGATGGGTCACAAAGCATCATCGAAGGCACGCTTACTTCACTGAAGGGTGATATCTACCTCATCAACCAGAACGGCATCTTGTTTGCCAATGGCTCGCGCACCGATGTGCATGGCCTGGTGGCTTCTGCATTGAATCTTGCCGATAGTGACTTCCTGAGCGACCTGGGGCATTTGAATGCCTACAACCCTAATGCCATGCGCCCTGCCTATGTGTGGGGTGGGGATGCCGAGGGCTTCAAAACCGTGTTAGTGCAAGTGGCACCTGATGCGCGCATCAAGGCGCAGTTGGGGGGCTCAGTCATGTTATTCGGCCCCAAAGTCATTAATCAGGGCAGCATAGAAACTACAGAGGGCCAGGTGGCATTAGCTGCCGGTGAAAAGGTTTATCTGTCTTATGCGCCTGACCTTAATGGCGGTACTGCCAAAGAAAACTTTAGCTATGCTGCTGATTCTCCTTACAGGGGATTAGCAGGTGTGCTGGTAGAAGTAGACTCCTATAAAAAGAAAGATACTGATGCGGCAGACACGCCAGCTGAAATCAGTGGGCAAGTCATTAATGACACCATGGGCCGTATTCTGGCGCAGCGCGGCAATGTCACCATGGCCTCTTTCCTGGTGAATCAGAATGGACGGGTGACTGCTACTTCGTCCGCTACGCAAAAAGGTTCTATTCGTTTACTGGCGAGAGATACCATTGCACAAGACAACAATGTAGACGTTGTAAATGATAAAACTGGCGCAACACAGCAAATTGTCGCACGACTTAACCAAAATGGAACATCGGACCCGGGCAATACATTAATCACAGGCAGCCGAACTGGTAAGCTCGAAATCGGGGCTAATAGCGTGAGCGCTATTCTGGCAGAAGACAGTGCTGCCGTCGGTAAAACCAAAGAGGTTTTTGCAGCACCGCAGATTGGTGAGCCTACGCCCAAGTCGGGCGAGAAGTCTTATGTGGATACGGTGCTGGCTGCGGTGAATGTGAAAGGCACCACCAGTACCGATGATCAGATATTTAATCCGCCTACTTTTGAAGGGGTCGGGCGCCAAGTCACAGTTGGCGATAATGCCAAAATTGTTGTCCCTGGTGGATTTATCTCACTCTCTGCCCAACAATCCGGCTTGGGCTTTAATGTCAATAACAGCAATATTTTTGATGGGGAATCACGCCTGTTTCTGGGGAAAAATACCCTGATTGATGCGGCAGGTTTGCGCAATGTAGTTGTGGACATGGACAGAAACTTTGTCGAGGTTTTACTCACTCTGACAGACCTTAAGGATAATCCGCTGAATCGCGATGGATTCCTATACAGACAAAAGGTGTGGTTCGATATCCGCAATCTGCCGGATTCGCGTGTGGCTGATCTCGCAGGATTTGTTAAACAGGTACCACGCTCGGTCGGCGAACAGCTTGCGGTAGGTGGTGGTGTGAAGTTGCAGTCAGAAGGCGATCTGGTCCAGAGCGCTGGTTCTAAAGTTGATGTCTCCGGTGGCTCCCTCAAGTTTAATACGGGTATGAATAAAGAGTCCTGGGTGACGACTGCCAACGGTCAGTCGTATGCACTTGGAGATGCTCCTGTTGATACCCTGTTTACCGGATTGCTTGGCGATACCAAATCACAGACTAAGCAAGAGGCTAGTGATACTAAGCTTCTGGTCAGGCAAGAGGCTGCCTATACCGAAGGTAAGGCGGCAGGCACTGTCGCAATCAATGCTTATAACATTGCGCTGGATGGAAAACTATCCGGTGGTGCGGTTTATGGCGTGCATCAGCGTGAGTCAGATAATTTGGGCGGCCGCCTCGAGATTAATGTGCTGACAGGCAATGGCGCTGCTCATGATGTCAATCTGGGGGCCAGCACTAAATTAGCAACTAATTTTTCGGCAACAGATGTGTTGCCTGCAGCCCGTATCAATACGGTTGAAATTGATGCAAACATGCTGAACAGCAGCGGCTTTGAAGATGTAGCAGTTACAACCGCGGGAAGCATCAAGGTGAATGCTGCTATCAACATGGTTCAGGGTGCCAAGTTGTCGCTCTCTGGCAGAGATATCGAGGTGAATAAAAATATTGTCGCACGCGGCGGCAGTATTTCCCTCAAAAGTGCTTTTACCGAGGGCACTCTGGTTGGCGATGACACTGATATTACCGTAGCTAATGGCGTAAAACTGGATGTCTCCGGCAACTGGGTTAACGATACATTAAGCAGCCCAGCAACAGGCCGCGTCATTGCCGATGGTGGTGATGTATCGATCAGCTCAGGTGATGAAGTCGTACTTGGCAAGAATAGTCTGGTGGATGTGTCGGGTGGCGGTTGGCTACAAAGAGATAAAAAGCTGGTGGGTGGTGATGGCGGCAATATCAGCATCGCCGGGCAAGTCGGGCAGGATGACACCACATTTACCTATAAAGCCCCTATGCTCAATGGCGAATTACGCGGTTATGCTTTGGGTGAAGGTGGTAGCTTGTCCATTACCGCCCCATTTATTACGGTCGGTAACACTGGTTTTGGCGATGCACGCGAGTTTTTAGCCACGCCTGAATTCTTTAAGAATGGTGGGTTTACCAGCTTCAACCTGACCGGTCGTGACGGTGTGCTGGTACGCAGCAATACCAATGTCGATATCGTCGCTAAAAACTATGTGCTGAACAGGGATTACAGCCTGAAAGCGACAGGCGCTCATGTTAACGATTTTGCAACCAAGGTTACACTGCCTGATTACGCCCGCAGTTCTACCAGTTTAAGTCTATCTACGATGTCGGCTAAGCAGGGCGCGACTTCTGACGCATTTACGGCCAGTGGCGTGGCACGAGGCAGTGTGGTGGTCGAAACCGGTGCCAATATTAAGGTGGATGCCAACGGTATACGCAAGGATGGATCTGCGCCCAGCATTGCACTCAGTGCCTGGGATAACCAATTGTCTGTGGATGGAACCCTGCAAGCACCCGGTGGCGATATCTCCTTGACCATGAATGGTAATCCTACACTGGATACTGACACTGGGTACAACGCAGCACAAGCTATTTGGCTGGGCGCCAACGCGCGTTTGCTGGCGGCCGGCTATACTCGCACCACACCTGACAGCAATGGCCATCGCACAGGAACTGTTTACGATGGCGGCAGTATCACGCTGGATGCCAAAAAAGGCTACGTGGTAGCTGAAACCGGTTCTGTCATGAATGTTGCCGGGACTGCAGCCGTGCTGGATGTGCGCAATGTCAATCGTTACACGCCAACCAGAATAGCCAGCAACGGCGGTGATATATCGCTTAGTGCCCGCGAAGGGATGTTGGTGGACTCAACATTTAAAGCTTCGTCGCCAGGAGGGCTGGCCGGTAGTCTCGAAGTGCGACTCACGCGCGGAGGATCGATAGGCTTGGGCATCCCATCTTCCCCCTATCCCGGCAGCGCAGCAAGCCCGGAGACATCGAATCCTGGCAATGCGCCTGATCAATTATGGTATGTAGATGTTAGCCAGGCTGGCACCTTTGTGCCGGAAAGTCTGGATGTCGGCGAATCTATACAGCCAGCTGCCGGTGGTCTGGCACGTATTTCAGCCAATGGCATTATGAATGGCGGTTTTAGTGACGTCGCGTTGAAGTCCGAATATGGCGTCCGTTTTAATGGTGATGTGGATCTAACAGCCTCGCGTAGCTTGAGTTTTAATGCAAAAGTGATAGAGGCGACTGCCGGTTCAGTAGTGAAACTGACTGCGCCTAATGTGGTCATCGCTAACGATATTGAAGACAAGCCTTTACGGCCAACCAATGAGTATGGCGCGGGTACTTCCGTTGCAGGAACAGCGAATCTTGAGGTGAATGCACGTTTAGTGGATTTGCGTGGTCAGTTTGCACTTTCTGGCTTTCAAACTGCTGCATTCAACAGTATGGGTGACGTTCGGCTGACAGGTGTAAGCGATCCGGGCGCTACTGTGAATGGCGCATTCCAGATACCAAAGGGGCAATTGCTGACAACTGGCGAGCTCGAGTTCAATGCCCGTCAGCTCTATCCGACTTCGCTTTCAGATTTCACCATCACCTCGCAGGGGGCTGGTAGTAAAGTCACCTTTAACGGTACTGGCAGTTACGACAAAGTATTGTCTGCTGCTGGTAAATTGAGCGTGAATGCAGAAACTATCAACCAGAACGGTGTGTTGCTTGCACCATTCGGTACCATTGCACTGAATGCAAGCCAGGACCTCAACCTTAATGCAGGTAGCGTGACATCGGTTTCCGCACAGGGCGCCTTGATCCCATTTGGTTATACCGATCGCGATGGTCTGGATTACCTCTATGATTTTGGCCCTAACAGCCAACAGTTCACTGCGCCGCCTGAGCGGGTGGTCAAGCTAACTGCACCTAATGTTAATCAGGCCGCAGGTAGTACCGTAGATATCAGTGGCGGTGGCGATCTGCTGGCTTATGAGTGGGTGCCCGGTATTGGTGGGAGCAAAGACGTACTGGCCAATGGTGCTGATCAGCATGCCTTTGGCGCTAATGCCACTAACACCTGGGCCATCATGCCTGCCAACAATCAAACCTATGCCAGCTATGACACGCAGTATTGGCAAGGCAGTGATGTAAAGGCCGGTGATGCGGTGTATATCTCTGGCGTACCGGGCTTGGCCGCAGGATATTACACCTTAATGCCCGCACGTTATGCCTTGTTGCCGGGCGCCATGCTGGTGTCCGCAGTATCTGGATATCAGGATAGAACAGCTGGGCAGGTACAAGTCCTTGCCAATGGCAGCACACTGGTTTCCGGTCACTTGGCAGCCTATACCTCTGGCGGATATGTCCAGACTTCGCGTACCGCTGGTTTTGTGGTACGTCCAGGTAGTGATGCTCATGATCTGGCGCAGTACAACACTACTACTGCGGGTAGCTTTTTCAAAGCTAATACCCAAGCGCAGCAGGTGGGAGATGCCGGACGCTTTTCAATTGCGGCGACTAATAGCCTTGTGCTGAAAGGCACGCTGGACGCGATGCACAAACAAGCAGGATTGGGGGCGGAAGTCGATATTGCGGCACCACGTTTGCTGGTGGTGGGTAGCGGTGAAGAGGCCGGTCAGGTCACGTTGGATGGTCAGAACTATCTGGCAATCGATGAAACCACGCTTAACAATTTTAATGCTGCCAGCTTGCTGCTGGGTGGCACGCGCAGCGACGGCAAGGTGGATGTTGTGTCTACAGAGGTGCGCATGAACGGCAATGCCGATCTTGCAGGTTCAGAGGTCATATTAGCTGCAACCGATAAAGTGCGCCTAGAAGCAGGCGCTAGCTTGAAAGGTACAGGGGCGGGTGCAACCGCAAAAAATCTGACTATTGGTGAAGTTTCCGGGGCAGATGGCGATGGCGCCTTGGTGCGGGTTGCTGGCGGTAAAGGGGTGCAGTTGACTCGCGTTAATACCGATGGCGATCGTGGTGATCTGGTGGTTGAATCAGGCGCTACGGTAGAAGGTGATGGTTCCGTGTTGCTGGATGCTTCCAAAAACATGAAGGTTGATGGTGAAATTAAGTTTGCCAAGGGTGCAGCACTTGCATTTTCCTCAGGCCGTATCAGTTTGGGAGAGCCTGATAATAATGAGGTTGTGACGGATGGATTGTGGCTTAAAAAAGCGCAATTGGACAAGTTCGTTGATGCTGGTACGCTATTTTTGCAAAGCAAATCTACGATTGATATATATGGGAACACAACATTTGGTAACAACAGTGTTGATTTAACTTTGCAAAGTGCGGGCATTGCAGGCTATCAAAATGCAGGTAAGTCAGCGACGATTAATGTCCATAACTTGACCTTAGCCAACGATGCCAATGCTGGTTTCGCAGCGCCAGCAACTCTGGGTAGTGGCACAGTACCGGCATTGGGCAGCGGCAATCTCAATATCAATGCTGCGACTGTGGTGAGTGGGAATAACACCGTTCGTCTGGCTGGTTTTGACCAAGTCGATGTCACGGCCAGCAAAGAGGTGGTTGTACAGGGCAATAGCGCTTTAGGCACTAGCAAGCTGGTGGCAGATCAGAATCTGACATTGACAACCGGCAGGCTGACCGCTAGCAATAAGGCTGACAGTGTCATTGAGGCGACCAATGGCCTGCTTAAACTGGAGGGCACTATTGGTGCTCAGCCGACATTGGCTGCCGCATCTTCACAAGGCAGCAAGCTTACATTGAGTGGTGATCAGGTATTGCTGGCTGGAGGCACTACTCAAAATACTAATAT
The DNA here is from genome assembly GCA_041662005.1 of Candidatus Methylopumilus sp. Lineage (GTDB taxonomy): Bacteria > Pseudomonadota > Gammaproteobacteria > Burkholderiales > Methylophilaceae > DATHXC01. Next base: position 2,278 of record JBAZTJ010000085.1, on the reverse strand, counting down.
TGTTGACAAGCATGCAGCCCTGATTGATATGGCTGGTGGGCAGGTGACGCTTGAAGCTGCCGGGATTGATGCCACTGACCATGTAACGCTGCAGGATGGCGCACGTATTTCTGCAAAAGGCAGCGAGTATGTGCTGAATGACCAAACAGTGGCTTTACCGGCTGGCAAAGTGACACTCATCTCAAAAAATGGTGATGTCGATGTGCAGCAAGGCGCAGTGATTGATCTTACAGCAGCTGGGAATGGTGATGCTGGCAAGCTGGTGATTTCTGCCGTGAATGGCGAAGCTAAATTGGCTGGCACTATTAAAGCAGCCGAAGCAGGTGCTAAGGGTAAGAATGCGACTGTAAGTGTTGATGCCAACATGATCTCGGATATCAGCCAGGCCATTGCAGCATTGAGCACATTCAATGGTGCACAATCGTACCGCGTGCGTCAGGGGGATATAGATATTGCTCAGGGTGACACGATCACCGCGACTGACGTGAAAGTGACTGCAGATACTGGTGCCGTCAATGTCAGCGGGAAAATGGATGCATCTGGCGACAAGGGTGGGAGTATCCAGATATATGCCAAGAATGATGTCACCATCAAGCGTGGTGCCAAATTGCTGGCTAAAGGCCTGGCGGATACTACGAGCACAGCTGGCAGTCAGGGCAATGGTGGTGATGTAATCCTGTCTTCTGATGCAGGCATGGTGAAAACGGTCGCGACTGATGGCGGCGGTTTAGCTGGTGCATTGATCGATGTCTCCGGTGATCAGGTGGGCACGGTTAAGGGCGAAGGCGGTGAAGTCATATTCAGGGCAGCAAGAACTGGCACAGGCGCAGGGAATGGCGTCAATGTTGACACGGAGGCAGCAGCAGCAGTCACTGGGGCTAAACGAGTCTTGGTAGAGGCTGTTAAAAATTATAGCTATAGCACTATTGGAGCAAGCCAACAAACCACGATTCGCACAGAAACCAACACCTTTGCAAGCAACGTTGCCGGCCTGATGGCTGGATACAGTCAGACTCGCGACGGCGTATCTGCAGTCATTGCCCCGGGGATAGATGTAAGCACTGCCGGTGACCTGACGGTTTCCACTAACTGGACACTGGGCAGTTCGTCAACCGCAGCAGGGCAATTGACACCTAGTGGGGGCATCCTCACATTGCGGGCGGGCAATGATCTGATCCTGAATGGCAATATCGATTATGAGCAATTTTCAGTCAGTGGAAACCTGGTCGCGCAAAGGCCTGGTAGCTGGAGTTATCGCCTGGTCGCTGGTGCGGATACCGTTGCTGTAAACCCGGAAACTGTGATTGACGGCACAGGTAGCATCATCGTGGCCGACTCCAAATTTGTGAGAACAGGGACAGGCTTCATCCACGCAACAGCGGGGAAAGATATCCAGCTCGGCACGGTGGATGGGGCTGGTGCGGCCATCTATACTGAAGGCCTGCCTGACCCTATTGCTGTTGCAGGGCAAATGGCTACGCCTGCAGACTTTAAATTGCTGATTACCAACTTTGCCCAGGATCGTGAGTTGTATGGAGATGGTGGTGGCGATGTCAAGATCAATGCCGGTGGGAGTATTACTGGATCGGCCACACAGGCCGAAGCACAGACCGTCAAGAAATGGCTATATCACACGGCATACCCGACAGGCATCGGATCTGACCCCAAGAACCCTCAAGCCAGATGGTGGAACCGTTACGACAAGTTCACAAATGGTATAGCCACACTTGGTGGAGGTGATGTCGATGTGCAGGCCGGTGGGCAGGTCACGGACCTGCAAGTGGCTGCTGCCAATAACGGGCGTATGGGAGGGGATCCGAATGCAGCGCCTAGCCTGAATAATTTCTCTGAACTGGGCGGTGGCGACCTGCGATTGCAGGCCGATGGCAATGTCTCCCAAGTTTTGCTTTATACAGGCAAGGGCGATATCAATGCCAAGTCTGGCGGTAACTTGAGTGCACAGCTGGCGCTGATGGATGGCCAAGCCAACGTAGTGGCTACTGGCAATCTCGCCATTACTGGTGTTTCCAACCCGACCATCAGCGCCTCACAAAGCAGAACCAAGCTTGCCCGTTTCTATACCTATGATGAAGAATCCGGGGTCAGCGCTGTTTCTTTGGCGGGAGATGTCAGTGTCAAGGGCGATGGCGAGGTGTATCCATCCAAACTTTTCGTTGCGGCACCTAATGGCGATGTCAACGTTGAAGCCGTTACTTTATTTCCTTCCAGAAAAGGCAGTGCCACCTTACTTGCTGGCAATGATGTCAAAACCAGCAGC
>JBAZTJ010000084.1:1913-11871 GCA_041662005.1 Candidatus Methylopumilus sp. | reverse complement strand
GGCCATGGTGGGCCTTGCCCAGGCGCGTGGCAGCGGCACGCCGAAGAATAAGCTGGCGCGCATTCAAGGTTTGCAGCAGCAGGGCCGCAAGGTTGCCATGGTGGGCGATGGGCTGAATGACGGGCCGGTACTGGCGAGTGCGCATGTTTCCATTGCCATGGGCCAGGCGGTACCGCTGGCGCAGGCGCAATCCGATTTCGTGGTGATGGGGGGGCAGCTGGCAATGGTGCCGCACCTGATTATCCAGGCGCAACGCACCATGCGTATTGTCAAACAAAACCTGATATGGGCGGCTGCCTACAACGCAATCTGCGTGCCGTTGGCGGTAGCCGGTATGTTGCCAGCCTGGCTTGCGGGCCTGGGCATGGCGCTTAGCTCGTTGTTGGTAATTCTCAATGCGGCGCGCTTGTCGCGCGTTGCCCCTAATGTGCTGGAAGCGAGCTAATGGATATTCTTTTTCTGCTGATTCCTTTGTCTGTCATTCTGGTACTGCTCATTCTGGGTGGACTATGGTGGGCGATCAATTCCGGCCAGTTCGAGGATATTGAAGCAGAAGGTGAACGTATTCTGCACGATGATTGATTTGTATCAAATGAGGTACATGCAAACTTAGGCACACTGCATCTTGTGAAATTCACAAGAAAAAGGGGTTACTAAATGCAATACCTAAATACACAAGCAACCACGTACAGCGACAAGGTTGTACGGCAGTTCTCTATCATGGCTGTGGTCTGGGGTGTGGTGGGCATGTTGATGGGCGTGATTATCGCCGCTCAACTCGTCTGGCCAGAACTCAACCTAGGCCTGCCGTGGACCACTTTCGGTCGTCTGCGTCCTCTTCATACCAATGCCGTGATTTTTGCTTTTGGCGGTTCCACACTGTTTGCGACTTCTTATTATGTAGTGCAACGTACCTGTCAGGTCAGCCTGTTCATGCCCAAGCTTGCTTCACTCACGTTCTGGGCGTGGCAGGTTGTCATTGTGGCAGCTGCGATCTCCCTGCCGCTGGGCTACACCACGGGCAAGGAATACGCCGAGCTGGAGTGGCCGATTGATATCCTGATTGCAGTCGTGTGGGTGTCTTATGCGATTGTGTTCTTCGGTACTATCGGTACGCGCAAGGTCAAGCATATCTACGTGGCTAACTGGTTCTTCGGGGCATTCATCATCGCGGTAGCCTTGCTGCATATCGTGAACAGTGCTGAAGTGCCTGCCGGCTTCATGAAGTCCTACTCGGCCTATGCCGGTGTGCAGGATGCCATGGTGCAATGGTGGTACGGTCACAATGCGGTAGGTTTCTTCCTGACTGCCGGCTTCCTGGGGATCATGTACTACTTTGTTCCTAAGCAGGCTGATCGTCCTGTGTATTCTTACAGCCTGTCTATCGTGCACTTCTGGGCGCTGATTTTCACCTACATGTGGGCGGGTCCTCACCATCTGCATTACACCGCTTTGCCCGACTGGACTCAGTCTTTAGGTATGGTGTTCTCGCTGATCCTGCTGGCACCAAGCTGGGGCGGCATGATCAACGGCATGATGACCTTGTCAGGCGCATGGCACAAATTACGCACCGATCCTATCTTGCGCTTCCTGATTGTTTCCCTGTCTTTCTACGGCATGAGTACTTTTGAAGGCCCGATGATGGCGATTAAAACCGTCAACTCGCTTTCACACTATACCGACTGGACCGTAGGCCACGTGCACTCTGGTGCCCTGGGTTGGGTAGGTCTGGTTTCAATGGGTGCACTCTATTACATGGTGCCACGCCTGTTCGGTCGCAAGCAGATGCATAGCATGAGTGCCATTGAGTGGCATTTCTGGTTGGCTACTGTCGGTATCGTGCTCTACATCTCCGCACTGTGGATTTCAGGCGTGATGGAAGGTTTGATGTGGCGCGCTATCAATACTGACGGCACACTCACTTACACCTTTGTAGAGAGCGTGAAAGCCAAGCATCCCTACTACATCATACGTCTGCTGGGTGGCCTGTTATACCTGAGCGGGATGTTGATCATGTTATGGAATGTACTCAAAACAGCGGCTGCGGGTAAATCTGCAGTGGCAGAGATTCCAGCTGTTGCTGCTCACGCTTAAGGATAATCACCATGTCAAACCAAGAGACAAAAAGTGGCTTCAGCCACGAGAAAATTGAGACCAGTAACTTTCTGATGATAGTGCTGATTCTGTTAGTAGTGGCTTTCGGCGGCATAGTAGAAATTGTGCCGCTGTTCTTCCAGAAATCCACTACTGAACCAATTAAGGGCTTGATGCCATACACGCCGGTGCAACTGGCCGGGCGTGACATCTACCTGCGTGAAGGTTGCTACAACTGCCATTCGCAAATGATACGTCCGTTCCGCGCCGAAACTCTGCGTTACGGGCATTACTCAGTGGCTGGCGAGTTCGTTTACGACCATCCGTTCCAATGGGGTAGTAAGCGCACAGGTCCGGATTTGCACCGTGTTGGCGGCAGGTATAGCGATGAATGGCACCGTATCCATTTGATCAATCCACGCGATCTGGTACCTGAATCCATTATGCCTATGTACCCCTTCCTGGAAAAAGCGCTGGTAGACCCAGAAGGCATGGCTCCGCGCATGCGTGCATTGCGCATGGTCGGTGTGCCGTATACCGATGCTGAAATTGCAGGTGCTGCAGAGGAAGTGAAGGGTAAAACCGAGCTGGATGCGTTGGTGGCCTACCTGCAAATCCTTGGCACTAATTTGAAGTAATGCACTTGAAGCGATTAAGGAGAATGCATCATGGACATTAATACACTACGCATATTGGCGACCGTTGCCAGCTTTATCGTGTTTGTCGGCATCGCGGTCTGGGCCTGGCGCAATCGCAGTACATCAGACTTTAAAGATGCAGCCAACCTGCCATTTAAAGAAGACTAAAGGAAAATAAAATGAGTGACTTTACGAGTAATTTTTGGCCTGTCTTCATTACGGTCATTAGCCTGGGTGGTATTTTTGGCTGCGCCTTGTTGTTGTGGGTAACCAGCAAGACGAAAGTGGCGTCTGCCAACGGCGATAACACTAGTGGCCATGTATGGGATGGCAATCTGCGCGAGATGAACAATCCACTTCCGCGCTGGTGGGTATGGTTGTTCATTATCACCATCGTGTTTAGCTTGATCTATCTGGCTGCTTATCCCGGCCTGGGTCGTTTCGAGGGCAAGCTGGGTTGGTCTGAAGTGAATCAGTATGATAAGGAGGTCGCTGCTGCCAACAAGGCGTTAGAGCCACTTTACGCCAAGTTTGCTGCCATGCCGGTCAATGAGTTGGCTGCCAATGCTGAAGCCAAGGCCATTGGTGAGCGCCTGTTCATGAACAACTGCGCGCAGTGCCATGGTTCAGATGCCCGAGGAAGCCGCGGCTTTCCTAATCTTACCGATAACGACTGGTTACATGGTGGAACCCCTGAAATTATCCAGACCACCATCACTGGCGGACGTGTCGGCATGATGCCACCCATGGCAGCCGCAGTGGGTAATGAGGATGATGTGAAGAATGTGGCCAATTATGTGCTCAGCCTTTCCGAAAGTACGCACGATGCTGCACGCGCCGCATTGGGTAAGGAAAAGTTTGCTGCCTGTGCCGCCTGTCACGGCGCTGATGGCAAGGGCAATATCGCTATAGGTGCACCTAACCTCAGCGATAAGATATGGCTGCATGGTGCTGGCGAAGCTGCCATCATCAAACGCATCAACGAAGGCAAAACCAACCAGATGCCGGCACAAGCAACAAAATTCACGCCTGAGCAAATTCACGTACTGGCGGCTTATGTCTGGGGTTTATCTAACCTTGCGCCATCAAGCCTTGCCCCTTCAAGTACCGCAGCAAAGTAGGAGTGTTGATACATGAATAGCCCGCAGACCATTACTAAAGAAGAAGCAAATCCCTCGGATGGGTTACCTGAGGCGGTAGTGGTCTCCTTATATGCTGCGCAGGAAAAAATTTATCCGCGCAGCATTTCGGGTTTTTTTACCAAGTGGCGCTGGGTCATGATCTGGCTGACCCAGCTGTTTTTTTATGGCATGCCATGGCTGGAATGGGGCCAGCGTCAGGCCCTGCTGTTTGATCTGGAAGCCAAGCGTTTTTATATCTTCAACCTGGTGTTTTACCCGCAGGATCTGATCTACCTGACAGCTATCCTTATTATTTCCGCACTTTCCCTGTTTCTATTCACCGCGGTTGCCGGGCGGTTATGGTGCGGTTATACCTGCCCGCAAACGGTGTATACCGAAATATTCCTCTGGATAGAGTCCAAGATTGAAGGCGACCGTGCTGCCCGCATCAAGCTCGATGAATCAGCGATGTCGGCTAAAAAGCTGCTGAAAAAAGGCAGCAAGCACTTTGTCTGGATTACTTTTGCGCTGTGGACAGGCTTTACTTTTGTCGGGTATTTCACGCCTATCCGCGAATTACTGGCCGAATTTATTCATTATGATGTAGGCCCATGGGAAACCTTCTGGGTGTTGTTCTATGGCTTTGCTACTTATGGAATGCAGGCTTCATGCGTGAGCAGGTCTGCAAATACATGTGCCCTTATGCACGTTTCCAGAGTGCCATGTTCGATGACGATACCCTGATTGTTACCTACGACGAGGCTCGTGGTGAGCCACGCGGCGGTCGTTCGCGCAAGGTGGAGAGTGACAGCCACGGTCTGGGTTCCTGTATCGATTGCAGCCTGTGTGTACAGGTTTGCCCCACCGGCATTGATATCCGCAAAGGGCTGCAATATGAATGCATAGGTTGCGGTGCCTGTGCCGATGTCTGCGATACGGTGATGGACAAGATGGGCTACGCGCGTGGGCTGGTTAAATACTCTACCCAGCATGCAGTCACTAATAATTGGACGCACAAGCAAATGCTGCAACGCATAGTGCGGCCGCGCGTGCTGATCTATGCCACTATCCTGACCTTGCTGGTGACTGGTTTGCTGGTCAGCCTGTGGCTGAGGACCCCTTTCCGGGTGGATGTGGTACGCGATCGCGGTGTGATGGCACGGCTGGTGGATGGTGGCCTGCTGGAGAATGTGTACCGCCTGCAGATTATGAATGCGACAGAAACTGTCCAGCATTATCGTATCAGCGCCAGTGGTATTGAAGGCCTGATCGTTGAGTCCGATGGCGAAGAAGTCAACCGGACTATTACTGTAGAGCCAGCGGAGGCGCGCTGGATATCTGTACGCCTGGAGATTCCTGATGGCTCCATCGAGCCAGGCTCTCATAAGGTGGAGTTCCAGATACAGTCGCTGGAAAGCAAGGAAATCGTGGCCGAGAAGTCGATATTCCTGGTGCCAAGGTAGCACTAGCATAGGTTAAGCAGCTTTGCTGTCAGCAAGGCTGTAACAAAAATCAAAGCTGTAACACAGATAAGGATCACCTGATGAATACACAAGATACAAAAGCCTGGTGGCATTTTGGGCATGTCTGGCTGATTATTTCCGGCCCGCTGCTCGTCGTTATTGCCTCTTTTATCACGCTGTATCTGGCGATCCGTAGCCCTGATCCGGTGATTGATGATTATTATCGTAAGGGCATTGAGATCAATAAAACGCTGGATGCCCAGCGTGATGGCATGGTGCCAGCGCTGCAAGGGCGCAACCACGCCGCAACCGGTATTGCACCAGTTCATCCTTAAGCTGGTATCACTCAAGCGATGGTTATGAATGTCGATGTTGCCATCATAGGCGCAGGGCCAGCCGGCTTATGTCTGGCCAGTGCACTGGCCAGCTCCGGTCTGCGTATTGTGGTGCTGGAACGCCAACCGAAAGCGGCATTGGCTGCCCCGGGCTTTGATGGCAGGGAGATAGCACTTACGCATTATTCGGCGCAGCTCATGCGTGAGTTGGGCTTATGGGATCGTATCGATGCGCAAGCGATTTCGCCTTTGCGGGATGCCCGCGTGTTCAATGGGTCTTCGCTATTGTCTATGGATATCGGCCATGCGGATAGCCGGAAGAGTGAGCTGGGTTTTCTGGTGGCCAATCATCTCATTCGCAAGGCGGCTTTTGAGCAGGCGCAATCCATGCCGGCAATTACACTGAAGACAGAAACGCAGGTAAGCGATATACGCTGCGGCAAGGATCAAGTGACGCTGACCCTGGCCGATGGCGAGCTTATCCAAACCCGGTTGCTGGTGGGGGCGGATAGCCGTTTCTCGGAAACCCGTCGCGCCATGGGCATCGCCGCCGACATGCATGATTTTGGCAAGACCATGATGGTATGCGTGATGGAGCACGATATCCCGCACCAGCATACCGCCTGGGAGTGGTTTGACTACGGCCAGACGCTGGCGCTGTTGCCCATGAACGGCATGCGCTCATCGGTGGTCATCACACTACCCCCTAAAGCCATAGATACACTGATGCACATGCCCGAGGATGAATTCAATCTGGTGATGGCTGCACGCTTTAAGCACAGGCTGGGCAATATGCGCCTTGCTTCTACCCGCCATGCCTACCCGCTGGTGACCGCTTATGCCAATCGACTGGTAGGGCAGCGTTTTGCGCTGGTGGGAGATGCAGCTGTGGGCATGCATCCGGTCACTGCGCATGGCTTTAATTTTGGCCTGAAAGGTATTGCTACCTTGTCGGGTGAAATCAGGGCAGCGCAGGCAGCGGGTAAGGATTTTGCCGCGCATAGCCTGTTGCTGCGCTACGAACAGGTACATCGTCATCACACGCGCCCTTTGTTTCTTGCCACGCATGCCATCGCCAAACTTTACTGCAGCGATAGCCCTCCCGCGCGTTTACTTCGTGCCAGCGCCTTGCGCATGGGTAGCCGCATTACACCATTCAAGCGCGCAGTTGCGGGCTTCCTGGCAGACGCGCGTTAACCTTAGTTTGGGTCACTGAGTAAGTGACCGAGCTGTCATCTACGGCCATATAGGCTGTTTAGCGCGCGCAGCGTGCTACGCTCAAGCTAACTTCTCCAGTCCCTGCGCTACTCCTCACATCGGAATAACTTTCAATATGAACCATGCACAACAGCACTGGCATACCCTATCTGCAGACCAGGTGGCGCAACAGCTTGAAACCAACCCTCAAACCGGTTTAAGTGCGGCTAAAGTCAGCGAGCACAGAGCACAGTTCGGGCCTAATGCGTTGCAGGAGAAGCGTGGCCGCTCTGTCTGGCACATGCTGTTGGCGCAATTTGCGGACTTCATGATCGTGGTACTGATCGCGGCTGCCATCATTTCCGGCATCGTCGGCGACATGCAGGATACCGTCGCCATTATCGTCATCGTGATCCTGAATGCCGTCATCGGGTTCATACAGGAGTATCGCGCAGAGCGGGCCATGGCTGCGCTCAAGCGCATGTCAGAGGCCAGTGCGCGCGTATTGCGCGATGGTGAGGTGCAAACTGTCAATGCCTCTGAGCTGGTGCCGGGAGATGTGGTATTGCTGGAAGCCGGTAACGTGGTGCCTGCTGACTTGCGCATCGTTGAAGCGGCTCAGCTCAGGATTGATGAATCCGCGCTGACCGGAGAATCGGTGGCGGTGGAGAAGCAGGTTCACGCCATCTCACACCAAGAGGCACAATTAGGTGACAAGACCTGCCTGGCTTACAAGGGCACCATAGTGACCTATGGTCGGGGCTTAGGCCTGGTAATCGCGACCGGCATGCAAAGCGAGTTGGGCAAGATCGCGGCCCTGCTTGGTGAGCAGGGGGATACTCAAACCCCCATGCAAAAGCGGCTAAAAGGTTTTGGCCAGGGCCTGGCGCTGGCTGCGATCGCAATCTGCCTATTGGTATTTATCCTTGGCATCATGCGTGGCGAGCCCATGCTGCTCATGCTAATGACGGCCATAAGCCTGGCGGTGGCGGCTATTCCCGAAGCCTTGCCTGCCGTGGTGACTATTTCCCTGGCCATGGGGGCGCACAAAATGGTCAAGCAGCATGCCTTGATCCGGCGCCTGCCAGCGGTTGAAACCCTGGGGTCGGTGACATTTATCTGTTCCGATAAAACCGGCACGCTGACCCAGAATAAAATGCACGTCACTGCGATTTATGCCGATGGTGCAATGTTCAACATCACTGATGCGGGTAAAGGGGTTGAGCCCTGGCATACCTTGTTCCAGGCGCTGGCCTTGAGTAATGACGCGCATCAGGATAAGCACGGCAAAATTCAGGGTGAACCGACCGAAGCCGCCTTGCAGCTCGCCGCCCAGAATGCCGGCTGGAGCAAGGCGACATTGGAAAGCCAATCACCCCGGCTGAAAGAGCTGCCATTTGATTCAGAGCGCAAGCGCATGACCACGTTTCATGCCGCAGGCGAAGCTGTGCTTGCCTACACCAAGGGTTCGCCGGAAGCACTGGTGGTGCGATGTGCCCGCGTGCTCAACTCAAGTGGCGAGCAAAGCCTGGACGAGCTGGCGCAAACGGCATTGCTGCGTGAAGCAGATGCCATGGCAGCGAATGGACTTCGTGTGCTGGCATTGGCCTGCCGCACCTGGCAAACCTTGCCCGCTAGCCAACAAGCGGATGAACTGGAGCGCGACCTGGTGTTCCTGGGGTTTGTCGGCCTGATAGACCCGCCCAGGCGTGAAGCGAAAGAAGCGGTGTCTTTGTGTAAATCCGCAGGGATTACTGCGGTGATGATTACTGGCGACCATCCCGCCACCGCCCGTGCCATTGCTTATCAGCTGGGGATACTTGCGGATAGTGACGGGCGGGTCATGACCGGGGTTGAGCTGGCACAGCTGGATCAACAGGCATTTGAAGCTGAAGTGGAAACAGTGCGGGTGTATGCGCGCGTGGACCCCATACAAAAAATCAAGATTGTCCAGGCTTTGCAGGACAAGGGTGAAGTGGTGGCAATGACCGGAGACGGCGTCAATGATGCCCCGGCGTTAAGAGCTGCCGACATTGGGGTGGCAATGGGCAAGGGTGGCACCGATGTAGCGCGGGAGGCTGCGCACATGGTGCTGCTGGATGATAACTTTGCCACTATCGTGCATGCGGTGCGCTATGGGCGCTGCCTCTACGACAATATCCGCAAATTCATACGCTACGCGGTCACTACCAATTCGGCAGAAATACTGACCATTTTTTTAGCGCCTTTCCTGGGGCTGCCTATCCCTTTGCTGCCTACGCATATATTGTGGATTAACCTGGTGAGTGATGGCTTACCGGCGCTGGCATTTACCGCCGAGCCTGCAGAGCGCGGCATTATGCGTCGCCCGCCACGTCCGCCGCAGGAGAGCCTGTTTGCCAACGGCATGTGGCAGCACATGGTCTGGGTCGGCCTGCTGATGGCCGGGCTCACACTGGTCGCGCAGGCCTGGGCCTACCATACAGGCTCAGCTCACTGGCAAACCATGGCATTTACTGTGCTGACAGTCAGCCAGCTTGGGCACGTGCTGGCGATACGTTCAGAAAAAGAGTCGCTGTTCAGTATCGGCCTACTCTCCAATCGCCCTATGGCGGCAGCTGTAAGCGTGACTTTCATTTTGCAGATGGCCACCATTTACGTGCCTGCTTTTAACCCTATTTTCAAAACTGCCCCGCTTAGCATGGGGGAGCTGGCTATTTGCCTGGCCTTATCCAGCGTGGTGTTTATTGCGGTGGAAATTGAAAAGTGGCTGATACGGCGAGGCTGGATATATCGCACTTCAGTGAAGTGACATGATTTAATCTAAAAGCACGCGTATCAAACGAGTGAGTCAGGGGCTGACATGCACGGTAATGCCGTGCTGGCCTATGCGCTGCGCCACGCTTTCCAGCCACTCTGGAGGCAAACGGTTGAGCCTGGCCGACTCGGCCTGCAACGATGGTCTTGCCAGGCCATACAAGTGAACGCCCTGTATGTTACCTGCCACCTGCTCCAGCAGTGCTACATAGGCTGCAATATCCTCTTCGCTGGGGGGTGAACCATCCAGCCCAAACATGCAGGTCTGGACAAAGGTAGGGCAGGCGTTTCCACAGTTTTTCAGGCGCTGAATA
>JBAZTJ010000084.1:0-1903 GCA_041662005.1 Candidatus Methylopumilus sp. | reverse complement strand
TCATTGATACGTGCAATGCCTTGCTGAGTACCGGCATCTACCTTGAACCAGATCTCGCCATTGCAGCGCGACAGATGGCGCACCGCTTCCAGTATGGCCGGTTTATCCAGCAGGCTGCCATTGGTGATCAAGCGTACTTTGATGGTGCCGAGCAGGTCAAAATCACGTAATACTTGTTCTACCAATGCCACGACTTGTGGAAACTCTTTTGCACTGGTGGGTTCGCCGTTGCCGGAGAATGCAATGTCTTGCAGTTGCCTGTCCTGCTCGGCCACAAAACGTTGCATAAAATCGCCATGGATGACGCTGTTTAGAAATGTTCGCAGTTCTTGTTCCAGCACATCCAGCTCAATGGGGGGCGGGGTGCCGCGAGTGAGGTTAGGCACCTGGCAATAAATGCAACGCCAGTTGCAGGCATTGTTGATATTCAGGTTAATACCCACAGAGACACCGCCGGCACGGCGTGACACGACCGGGTAAATGTAACGCATGCCGCTTACATCGCGGTTGTGGTCGGATACGGTGAGAAATTTTTCTAAAGTCATACGGTTACTTCAATGCGGGCTGGTGCGACTTTAAATCAATGAGAAAAAATCAATGACGAGAGATGTTAATGGCAGTCGATCAGGAGCAGGTCTGGGGGTTGAATATCTTCTTCAGCGCATCAGGTTCCAGAATACGTACATAGCGCTGTTTGACTTCAATAATGCCGTCTTCGCTAAATTTTGAGAAAGTACGGCTCACGGTTTCCAGCTTGAGGCCCAGGTAGCTGCCTATCTCCTCGCGCGTCATTCTGAGTACCATTTCTGACTGTGAGAAGCCTCTTGCATGCAGGCGCTGCACCAGATTTAACAGGAAAGCAGCAACGCGCTCTTCAGCGCGCATATTGCCTAACAGCATCATCACGCCGTTTTCGCGCACAATCTCACGGCTCATGATTTTATGCACATGGCGCTGCAATACCGGGAACTCGCGGGATAAGTCTTCCACATTGGCGAACGGCATCACGCACACATCGGCATCTTCCAGTGCTACTGCGTTGCAGCTATGAAAGTCGCTGACAATGCCATCCAGGCCAATGATTTCACCGGCCATCTGGAAGCCTGTTACCTGTTCGCGGCCATCCTCAGTAGAAACGCAGGTTTTGAAAAATCCGGTACGTATGGCATACAGCGAGGTAAAGGGGTCACCACTACTAAACAGCATGCCGCCTTGCTTGACTCTGCGCCGTGTGGCGACCACCTCATCCAGCTTCTGCATGTCTTCTGGATTGAAGCCCATAGGCATGCAAAGTTCACGCAGGTTGCAGTTGGAGCAGGCGACTTTAATGGTATCAGGAGTCATATTTAACCAGATGATGAGAGTACTTATGAAGCATACCGTGTTAAGGGTCTCGTTGGTAGATATTCCACCGGCCATTTTTGATATTCATGGCATTTTTTGCTAATGGATCGCTCCAGAGTTCACTCGGTACTCATTTGACTTACATCAAAGAATATTATGACCAACTCTGTCAAAGTTGCACAAAATTGAGGAGTGGCCCTAATCGCCAACACACATGATCGCCAAAAAAACAACCCCTGTTCCTGCTGCGCTGCCTGATGGCATGATGCCTGCCACAATCTCCGCCGTAACCCCTGCATTGTTGCGCAAGTATGATGTATCGGGCCCACGCTATACCTCATACCCCACAGCAGACCGCTTTGTGGAAGCCTTCACTGAGGATGCCTATAAGCAGGCCCTGGAGCAGCGCAGAGTGGGCGGCATGGCCTTACCCTTATCCATTTATGTGCATATCCCATTTTGTGAATCGCTGTGCTTTTATTGTGCTTGCAACAAGATCATTACTAAACGCCATGAACGTGGCACCGAGTATTTGCGCTATCTCAGCCGTGAAATCGAC
>JBAZTJ010000083.1:0-11876 GCA_041662005.1 Candidatus Methylopumilus sp. | reverse complement strand
GTCCGAAGATGCTAAGGCTTATCTAAAGCAACTGGGTTTGAGTGAAGCACAAATTGCCATCAAGACCTCTGATAAAGATGACTTAAAGCAACCAGAAAATATAGATTTACTCTCCCCCACCTGCGAGATACGGGCCATTATCACCAAGCAAGCCTTGCAGGAAGGTTGGGATTGCCCATTTGCCTATGTACTCTGCGCATTGGCAGCAGGCAAGGCAGTAGGGGCTATGACACAGCTTACCGGGCGGATCTTGCGCCAGCCGCAGGTTGCTAAAACCGGCCGTGAATTGCTGGATAGCTGTTATGTGTATTGCTATCAGGCTCAGACCGCAAAAGTGGTGACAGCAATTAAAGATTCGCTAGAAAAAGAAGGTATGGGGGACTTGGCGCTGAGCGTGCATGGTGATAGCGCACTAGCAGATAAGCAGCGCATAACGCTTAAACGTCGTGAAAAATTCGCACAATTAAAATTGTTTTTGCCGCGCGTGACATGGGTAGAGAGCAATAATCGCCGTCCGATGGAGTATGAAAGTGATGTACTGGCACATGTGAACTGGGGCTTACTGGATGCGACAAAGCTCGGGCTTGACTGGGCACCCTCAGTGCAAGCTAAAAGCAGTCAGCAGTTCAAACTTGGGCTTGAGCTTTTGCAAGATGTTGCCTTGACTGATGATCAAGACAAGCTAGCCAAAGAACAAGTGCTAGACATCACTAAACTGGATAAAGCTAAACTGGTACGAGGTTTACTGGATATTGTGCCTAACCCATGGTGGGTGTGGCAGTGGGTTGATTTCGTGGTGAAGAAACTCGTAACGACGGGCTATTCAGAACACTTGATTGCAGCCAGTAATACTTCTTTATTAGAGCGCCTGCGGGTTGAGATTGAGGCTGAACGCGACCGTTTGGCGCAGCTGGTGTTTAACCGTGAAGTAGAAGCAGGCAATATTGAATTTAGCTTAAAAGCGGATGCCACCGATTACAGGATTCCGCAGGAGTTCTCAGTAGAGTTTTCCGGTAAACCTAATTACATGATACGAGATGATGCAAAGCTGATTGAAAAAAGCCTGTTTGTGCCAGCTATCAACCAACTGACAGATAGTGGTTTAGAACGGGATGTGGCTTGTTACCTCGATGGGCAAGTAGCACTAGCATGGTGGCATCGGAATGTGGCAAAAACCCAATATGGTTTACAAGGTTGGAAGCGCAATAAAATTTACCCCGACTTTGTATTTGCAAGGGTGGAGCAAGGCGGCAAGACCAATATAGTTTTGCTTGAAACTAAAGGTCTGCATCTAGCAGGCTCTGAAGATACGAATTATAAGCAGGCTTTGCTTGAGAGACTGTCGAGTATCTACCAAGACAATCGTCGGATAGGTACTTTTGAACTAGAGGTTGCTGACAAGTATCAGGTCGAATGTGATTTGGTTTTTGATCAGGCATGGCAAGGTAGTTTGTCATCAAGGTATTTTGTAAACGAACCCACTACATAATATTTATCACCACCATTTAGTGCAAAGAAATGAAACAAAAAATGGACTACAAGCAAGGCTACAAAGCATTCACCGGGCTGTTCACGCGTGAAATGCTGGAGGCTGTTTTGCCTTCGTTGCTGCTGGTTTTGCTGGCTTTGTATCTGGCCTATATATTTATCGACCCTGCACCGCCGCGCAAGATTGTGATCTCCACCGGCAGCGCGGAGCTCAATTACAACGCTTATGCCTCTATTTATCGGGAATACCTCAAGCTTGAAGGCATCACTTTGGAGTTACGCCCATCCAATGGCGATCTGGAAAACCTGAAACGCTTGCAGGACCCGGACTCTGACGTTGATGTCGCGTTTATCAAGGATGGTGTGGCGAGCAGCCAGGGTGCGGGTAGTTTGCTGTCATTGGGGAGTTTGTATTACGAGCCCATCTGGATTTTTGCCAGGGGCCGAATGCATGTGCATCATCTGGCTGACCTAAAAGGCAAACGCATTGCCGTGGGTAAGCCTGGTGACGGCGCTCAGTCATTGGCTTTGCGCATGCTTTCGACCAGTGGCGTGGATGCTGATAACAGCAAACTGGTTGAGATTGGCGGCGAAGAGGCCGTGGATGCCATGCTGAATAAGCAGGTGGATGCTGTCATGCTGGTAGCTGTGCCCAGCTCGTATTTGATTACACGCATTTTGTCTGGCCGCGATGTGCAATTGGTGGATTTGGATGATGCCGAGGCTTTCAGCCGACAAATGCCTTATTTGCATCATCTGGTGTTGCCGGAAGGCGCGCTGGATCTGGAACGTAATATTCCTGAACACAAGGTGAACCTGCTGGCGCCGACGACTGCATTGGCGATTCGCGATGATGTGCATCCGGCGCTGGTGTATCTGTTGCTGAAGGTCATTGCGCAGGTGCATGGCGGCCCGGGTTTGCTGAATGCCAAGGGCGAGTTTCCTTCTGCCAAGGATACGGATTTCCCCTTGAGCTCGCAGGCGGCCAATTTTTATAAAAACGGCTTGCCGTTCATCGACAAGTATTTGCCATTTTGGGCAGCCACCTTTGTCAACCGTAGCCTGGTGGTGATTTTGCCGTTACTGGCGATTTTGATTCCCCTGACTAAAATTATCCCGGTGTTTTACAACTGGCTGGTGCGGCGCAAGCTGTTTCGTTGTTATGGGGAGTTGCGCTATCTGGATACGCAGGTGCGCGAGCCGCTTGATGATGAAGAGCGCAAGGAAATGCTGGCAAAGCTCAATGAAATTGAGGATAGGGCAAGGGTGTTGCGATTGCCTGTCACATTCTCGCAGTATGCTTATGAATTGCGTGCCCACATAGAGCTGGTGCGCGCGCGGCTTAACAACCGGCATTAAGGATAACGCATGTCTACCATCACTGTTTATCACAACCCTAAATGCGGTACCTCCCGCAATACCCTGGCGATGATCCGTAATAGCGGCGTTGAGCCGGAAGTGATCGAATACCTGAAAACACCACCCTCGAAAGCCAAGCTGGAAGCGCTTGTCAGGGCAGCAGGTATCAGCGTGCGCGAGCTATTGCGGGCTAAAGAGACGATTTTTGGCGAGCTGAATCTGGCTGATAGCAAATGGACGGATGATGAGATGCTGGATTTCATGCTGCAGCATCCTATCCTCATCAATCGGCCGCTGGTGATCACTCCGCTGGGCACCAGGTTGTGCCGGCCTAGCGAGCTGGTGCTGGATATTTTGCCAGATCGCCAGCAGGGCGCTTTTACCAAGGAAGACGGCGAGCAAGTGGTAGATGCCGCTGGCAAGCGCATTTAAATCTCCGTCGCCGTTAAAGCTTGAATTAACGGTTATATCCCTCATTGCTTCTTCATTAAATACCACCAGCCTATACGCATAATGTAGTTAGCGGGATTTGCGTTTACCGGGGATTGCATTTACTACAGCGCAAACTGGGTTTGGCAATCACCAAATAGTCATAGGGATATGAGGATGGTATGAAGAAGGTAATCGTTTTTTTACTATTATGTTTTGGCATCAACACCAATAGCCAGGCGGCTGTGTGGGTAAAGCTGCATGAAACCCGCGCTTCCAGGCTGATGCTGGACAAGCAATCCGTGTTGCAAATAAATCTGCTGAAAAGAGCCTGGGTAAAGATCGAGTACAAAACACCGCAAAAGAACTCGCAGACACCAGAGCAGGAATATAACCAGTCGAAATTGTTGTGGTTTTTTGACTGCCCCTCGCAAAAGGCGGCGACTTCGCAAGTGTTTCAGTATTTGAATGGCGAGCTGGTGTATTCGGCGGCCATTGATCCCAAAAGTGCAGAGTTTATAGAGCCTGTGCCGGAAACTGAGATGGACATTGCCATGCGCTATGTTTGCCTGACAGATAAACCAGCCAGTGCCGTACCTGAAGCCAAACCGGCAGCGCCTGCGTCCAAGGCAGATACACCAGCAGCCAAGCCGGAAGAGGCAGCCAAGAAAGCAGAAGCGCCAGCAGAGCCGGTAGCTGCGGAAGCGAAAGCCGCACCTGTAAAGGCCGCTGCGGCTAAAGGCGGCGTCAGCAAAGCCCATTGGACATACGAAGGCAAAGAAGGCCCGGAAAACTGGGGCAAGCTCAACCCGGAGTTTACGGCCTGCGATATTGGGCGCAATCAATCCCCCATCAATATTGAAGAGACGGTGCGTGCTTCGCTAAAGCCAATCAGGGGCATACAGAAATTCCCGGCCAAGGACATTGTTAATAATGGCCATACCGTGCAGGTCAATTTTAAAGAGGGCAATATGCTGGTGCTGGATAATTCCGCTTACCAGATGAAGCAGGTGCATTTTCATGCGCCCAGCGAAAACCGCATCAACGATAAATCTTTCCCGCTGGAAGCGCACTTTGTCCATGCCGATTCCAAAGGCAATCTCACCGTGATCGCAGTGATGTTCAAGGAAGGTAAAGCCAACCCAGCGTTGGCAAACTTGTGGACGCAACTGCCGAATGATGTGGGGGAGCCGGTTGCACTGAAAAACCGGGTGACGCCTCTGGAATTGATTCCGGAAAAACGCAGCTACTACCGCTTTAGCGGCTCGCTGACTACGCCACCGTGCAGCGAAGGGGTGCGCTGGATAATCATGAAAATGCCGATGACCGCATCGAAAGAACAAATCGACGCGTTTGAGCATGCGGTTCACCACCATAACAACCGCCCGGTGCAGGCTTTGAATGGGCGCGTGATTCTGGAGTAACCTCTTCTAACTTCGGATATGTTTTAAATAGACAGGCAGCAAGCCTTAAGTACTGTGCATTTATATTACAAATAGCTACGAAGAGTTAGTCCGAATGGACTATATCTAATCTAGATACACCCCTGTATTGTCCGTGCAAGCTACAAATCAAAAAATCTTTTCGATAAAGCCTTTTTTAAGACTCACGTTTTAAATCAATCCTGGTCTGTTTTTCCGAATTCCATCTGCATTGACGTATTACTTTTCTTGAAATTTTTGTCAGGCAGCACACACATAAATTTCAAGGCATCTGTTATTAAATCATTAATTTGCATTGAATTTTTCTATTAGTCCAGAACGGCAATGGGTCAATTTTTGATGGTCAGCATTGCTTGCCTATTCGCGCTGCAAATTATTTCCTATCAAGGACATTAAATGTTTCAACCTAAAGCTTTACTATTATTACTAGCACTTTCCCTCACAAGTCTTGCCTCTAACGCAGCTGAGCTGGTCGCTATGGACGATCTGAATACCGCTGATGATGCTGAATCCTATTCATTTCAGAATCCCTATGTTCCATTTGGCGTTATAAACGACTGGGTTTCATTTTCTATAACAGCGCCTCGCATCCTTACTGCTGGCATTGATAGTGGAAGCACTATTGGCATGCAGTTTAACGAGTTTGATTTGTATGCTGCTGACAGGATTACGTTGTTAGCATCAGCAAATTTTGAGATGGGATCACCAGTATTAAATTATGCAGGTTTTGGCAATATCGCTACTACAACGGAGTATTTCATTAAAATTTCTGGACCAAGAGATGCGTTAGGAAATTACTCCGGATATATAAATTTGGTAGGGCTTCCTCCGGTAATAACTACGCCAGATCCAATAGCAATTGCAGTACCTGAGCCAGAAACTTATGCCATGCTGCTGGCAGGCTTGGGTTTGATGGGTTTTGTTGCAAGTCGTCGTAAGTCTTAAGCGGTTCTAGCGTTTAAAGAAACCCGCTTTTGCGGGTTTCTTTTATTCAGCGCAACCCATGCAAAATGGGTCAGCGAAATTGGGCTTTGCGGTATGCTGCTTTTCAGGTATTTTCAAGCTGATTAATCATTCGACGATCCTTAAATGAATACCGAAGTAATTCCTTTCGCCTGGGTGCAAGTAGTACCTGGGCTACAAGCTATCGCCGATGATGTATCTGGCAAACTTTCCCAAGAACATGATATTCGCCCAGTACCCGGCTTGTGGTACGAAGCGTTGCGTCACGTAAGCCCGCAGCAGGTGTCTGTGGTGATTTTGGGGCAGGATCCATACCACGGCGAGGATAAAGGGATAAAACAAGCCCATGGCCTTGCATTCTCGGTTCCTGACGGTGTGCGGCCGCCACCTTCATTAAAGAATATCCTCACTGAGCTGCAGTCGGATACTGGCGGTAAATCGCAGCTAACAGGTAACCTCAGTGGCTGGTGTGAACAAGGCGTGTTATTGCTGAATGCCTCGCTCACCACGCGTGGCGGTATAGCCGGGGCGCACCGAAAGCTATGGACGCCGTTTACTTCAGCTTTGTTAAGTTTTCTGGGTAGCCAAGCGCAACCTATCGTTTTTATCCTGTGGGGCGCCGATGCACAGAAATATAAAGCCGTGATTGCGCCGCACCATGTGGTCATTGAATCGGTGCATCCGTCGCCATTATCCAGCTATCGTGGTTTTTTCGGCAGCAAGCCATTTAGCAAATGCAATGTGGCACTGGCCGCCATTGGTCGTCCGGCAGTAAAGTGGTAAGGTTGCGCCAGTGTTGAGAAATCGGTTGCTAGGCTTATTTAGAGATAAATGAAACTTTAAGCCTATCAATATGCCATAAGGTGGCTTTAACGTTTATGGTCGAGTGGCTGAGAGAATAGGCGAGGGATTGCAACTCCCTCTACGGTGGTTTAAGTCCATCCTCGACCTCCATGTATCTGTCTGCAAGCATTAGCTAACAGCCGTAGTTGATAGCACTGGCAGCCTGCTGTCGCTTTAAGTATCATCTAAAAACCCCCACAACCTAGCCCCAACCCCCAATGCCAATTTCTACAGCAGCAAGCGCGCAAGCCCAAGACCTTCTCGATTTTATTGATGCCAGCCCCAGCCCTTGGCATGCGGTGGGCAGTACGGAGCAGCGATTGCTTGAGCAAGGGTTTACCCAGCTGCATGAGACTGACTCATGGCAGTTGCAGGCTGGCGGCAAATATTATGTGGTGCGGAGCGGCTCGTCGATTATTGCATTCGTGCTGGGTTCGCAAGCCTTGGCCGAAACCGGTTTTCGCATCGTAGGCGCGCATACCGATTCACCAGGATTGCGCATAAAACCCAAGGTTGCCCATGGCAGCGATGGTTTGGTACGGTTGGGTGTGGAAGTGTATGGTGGGCCGATACTGGCCACCTTTACCGACCGTGACCTGAGTCTGGCTGGCCGCGTCAATGTACGCACCGCAGCAGGGTTTGAAACGCGTTTGGTAAAATTTGCTAACCCCATGCTACGGTTGCCCAACCTTGCCATCCATATGAATCGCGACGTCAACGAGCAGGGGCTAAAGCTTAACAAACAGACTGAGCTACCTTTGATGTTCGGTCAGGCGCAGGATGGCGTGGACGCGGACAAACAGTTTCTAAGCCATCTTTCCAGCGCGATACAGGCGAAAGCCGCCGATATCCTGACGTGGGAACTCAATGTATTCGATACGCAAAAGGGCACATTCTGGGGTGCCGATCAGGAGTTTATCGCCGATAGCCAGTTGGATAACCTGGCCTCATGCCATGCGGCGCTTACGGCGTTGCTGGCGACTGAAAAGCCTGCTGCTACTTGTATTTGTGCCTTCTTTGACCATGAGGAAGTCGGCAGCGAAAGCGCGGCTGGGGCAGGGGGTAGTTTTATCTCGGATGTGATTCAGCGCATTACGGCGCATTCGGGCTCAGCAGATGATGTGCGGCATCGGGCGCTGGCGCAGAGTTTTTTCATCAGTGCGGATATGGCGCATGCCTACAACCCCAATTTTCCAGCGGCTTACGAGCCTTGCCACCGCGTGAAGGTGAATGCCGGCCCGGTGATCAAGACTAATGCCAACCAGCGTTACAGTACGGGTGCCGATACTGCGGCGCGCTTTATCACCCTGTGTGAAAGCGCAGCCGTGCCTTTCCAGCAGTACGCGCATCGCACCGATCTTGGCTGCGGCAGCACCATAGGGCCGATAGTGGCGTCACGCCTGGGTATCGCCAGTGTAGATGTGGGGTCGCCCATGTGGGCCATGCATAGCATCAGGGAAAGTGCCGGAGTGCTGGACCACAGTTATATGATCGCGGTGCTGAAAGCTTCGTTTAGCGCCTGAAAAACTGCCTACGCTAGCGGGAATAGTGCTGCGGCGAGGACAAGTGTTGTGCTTCATCTTGTGGATTGAGATCAGGGTTAGGAAAATGTGCGGCGAATTTACCAATCCATTCCATGGCCGCTTGTTGCTGGGTTAATTTGCGGCCCTCTTTCTCCAGGATTTCATGCTTGTAATTCTCGATATGGCAGAGCTGCTCCACCATGCGGGCACGATAGGCATCATCCTGATTCAGAAATTCCACGCCAAGCTCGGCACCTTTCAAACTGTCATCCCGGCACCAGACTACCCTGGCATCAGTTTCGAATTCCGGTTGCAGCAACGGGATTTTGATGTGCACGATACTACCGGGAGCCAGTTGTTGGTTGCTGCGAAAAGCCAGTCCGCCTACACCCAAGGAATGCGCATCTAGCAGGGATCGGCTATTGGCACAGCTGATCTCAATAGGAATGCTTAGTGGATGTCGTATGAATTGTCTCATGATTAAAATCCTTCCTAAATCAATCTACCAGAATTCACCAGCAATACTTCATACACTTTGGACGCTAAATCCGGGTTTTATATCCCGTGCTTTGATGGCTTTAGAGCTCAATCATTTCAAAGTCTGATTTTGATACGCCACAATCCGGGCAGGCCCAATCCTCTGGTACATCGGCCCACAGGGTGCCTGCAGCAATGCCGTCATCCGGCCAGCCTTGGGATTCGTCATAAATAAAGCCACAGACAATACATTGCAACACTTTCATTTTTACTTCCTTAGCGGCTGATTAAGCTGGCGATTTTACCTATATTTTGTGCAAAGCCATAAAACAAAAAAGCCTGCCGTGAAGCATGCTTTTTTGTCGTTAGTGGTTCACCGGGCACTTGGCAGCATTTACCGGAATCTGGTTAAGGTTAGCGCCGATACGGTAGGGATGCGCATCCGTATCGGCAAGTAAACGCCCTTGCACATCTTGTCCGGCAAAGCGCTAATGTCAGGGACAAAGTTGCCTGGTTACCAAAAGACATATCCGGTTTCTCAAAGGGTAATGTTTACTCACTAAATTGTCTTCTGGGGTGACATGGCTTTATATTAAATCCATCAATTCAATATGCATAATTGATGTTTTAAGCATTATTTATATAAAATACTTATCAGTGATAATACTAAACAGTACACGTGGGGTGGCACATGACATTAAGTGAGTTGCGTTTTATTGTGGCAGTGGCGCGTGAGCGCAATTTCAGGCGTGCTGCTGAAAAGTCTTTTGTAAGCCAGCCGGCATTGAGCCTGGCCGTTAAAAAACTCGAAGATGAGTTAGGTGTGCTGATATTTGAGCGTAGCCGTAGCGAAGTCACTATGACGCCCATAGGCGAGGAAATTGTAGAACAGGCAATGCGTGCGCTGGAGGAGGCCAATCGCGTCAAGGAAATCGCGCGCCAGGGCAATAACCAGCTCATGGGGCCGTTAAAGCTGGGCGTAATCTACTCAGTGGGTCCTTATTTGCTGCCGCAAATTATCCCGACCTTGCGTGTCAATGCGCCGGACATGCCGCTGGATGTAGAAGAGAACCTGACCGCCACGCTAGAAACTCAATTGCGCAACGGGGTGATAGATGTTGCCATCATTGCCTTGCCGTTTGAGCTTCCCGGCATACAGGTGCAGCCGCTATATGAGGAATCCTTCGTGGTGGCAGTGCCGATAGGCCATGCCTGGGCTGGCCGTAAATCTATACACGCTGATGAGTTATCGGATGAAAAGGTATTGCTGCTGAATAGTGGTCATTGCTTCAGCAATCAAGTGCTACAAGCCTGCCCTAGCCTGTCCAAAAAAGGTGAGGTGCTGCAAGGCAATTCACTCGAAACGATACGCAATATGGTGGCATCCAACCTGGGCATTACCGTGCTGCCGAGTAGTGCGGTCGAGATGCGGTATATTAACCCGCTAATCAAGGTGATTCCATTTGCGGAACCTGTGCCTGCCAGGCAGATAGCAATTGCATGGCGTAAAAGTTATGGGCGGGAGCAGGCAGTAGAACAGCTGGTGGTGGCGATAAGCCAGATCAAGGCAGAGGGGATTTCGACGATCGATGTTGGCAAATGACAGGCAAAATAAAAGGAGGTCATAGCCTCCTTTTATTTCAGCAACCGCTAATTGTTAACGGTTGGCATTAAATACGTTGAAATCTTAACGATTGCAAACGTACATAGTAACTTCAAAACCGAAACGCATTTCAGTAACTTCTGGCTTTGTCCACATGATGAATCTCCTTTTAGGTTGCTTAAATGTTATGCGGAAATCATTTCTTCCACACAACTTATGATTCGTATACTACAGAACAATTCAAAAGCAACCGTGTGCATAGTCATTAAAGAAGACTAATGATTTTCATTAGTTTCGTTTTCCTAGAATTGCAATAGCTAGCCTAGCGGTAGGTGACAAATACCCGGTAGCCGGCCACCGGCACATCACCGGCAGTTAGAGCCAGATTGATGTGGATTTCTTCGCCGGCCGGTATGCCGGCAATGACCTTGCTGGTTGCAGGTAGATACTCAACGGGCCTGAAAGACCTGCGTAATAACGGCGTATCGTTGGCATCGGTGAGGGTCAGTTCCAGCAAAGGATAGGCTTGTGCATAGGGCGCATTGTTAATGAGGGTGCTGGTGAGGTGAATCAGGCCTTGGCGCTCGGCATCCTCATGCAGGTCTGAATCGTCGATGACCAGCAGGTCGGCATTTTTAGGCAGTTCCACCGTGCAAGCCGCCAGTTTGCATGCCTGGACCAAATAGGGTTTGAGTACGGGCCACTGGATAGCAATGGTGGTGCGCAGGTAATAAATGGATTGGGCCGCGAGGGCTAAAGCCAGCAACAATGCAAAAATGCCAAGCAACCATCCGGGCAGCCTGCGCTTCCGGGTGCTTTTCAGTTTTCCTTTGAGAGCAACATCTCGCAGGATATGCGGAATTTCTTCATTGGGGGCGGGCGCATCTGGCGGTATCAAAGGCCAGGGGATGACGTCGCTGGTATCTGGATTTGCCTCGGCTGGTGCCTCAATAGGTTCGGGCGCTGCAGTCTGCTCGCCGTCAGATATTTCGATGTGTTCGCCTGAAATGTGGATTTCAGGGATGGCCTCTATCACGTCAGCCGGGTTTTCAACCTCGCCTTGCTGTTCAGGCCCTGTAGCCGGAATTGAGGCAACTGGCTCATTCAGTCTGTCCAGGGCATTAAATACATGATTACATTTGCCGCAACGTACCATGCCACGTTGCGCTGAGAGATGTTCCGGCCTGACGACAAAGTTAGTTGCACATTCGGGGCAAGAAGTAATGAAGCTCATTTTTTTGTGCCTGTGAGCAATACCCAGCTATCCATGAAAACAGGTGTTTCCATATTAAACCACTCAGCGTACACATTTGAAACCTGCTCGGTTTGCTCGCGCAAAATCCCGGAAAGTGCAATTTTGCCATGACACTTGCAAGCACTGGCCAGGGCAGGGGCCAGCACAGTTAAGGCGCTGGATAAGATGTTAGCGACTACGAGGTCCGCCTGTCCATTTTGTAATGCATCTGGCGGCAGCTTGCTAGGCAGGTAAAAGGAGGCTTCCACCTGGTTTTGCTCGGCGTTGTAACCACTGGAAATAATCGCCTGGTGATCTATGTCGACACCAACCACTTCAGCTGCACCGAGTTTTTTGGCGGCTATCGCCAATATGCCGGAGCCGCAACCATAGTCCAGTACCGTTAGTTCTGGTTTGACGTGATCTGCCAGCCAGGCCAGGCACAGATGCGTGGTGGGATGGCTACCGGTACCAAATGCCAGGCCTGGGTCGAGCACGATATTGAGTGCGTCGGG
>JBAZTJ010000082.1:896-12000 GCA_041662005.1 Candidatus Methylopumilus sp. | reverse complement strand
GCAGACATGTTTTAAATAAATTAGAAATGAATTTGTAGTTTTGCCTCTGCACGCTGCAAAAATACCAACCAAAAAAACGACTAATTGTTACTGCTGAAAAGTTTCTTGATTGCCTTCCTGCCTATCTTGCGTTTCAAATCTACTTTCATATCGTAGCTGTAAAAAGGTAAGCGGTATCTCCAGCTGAATTTCTTGCCTAATGCGGACAGATACATGCCCATAAAAATCTCCCGCCCGGCCCAGTGCAGCTTATTGCAGATACGAGTGAGGTCGGAGATGCGCTTGCTGATGGCCAGGCCATGATTAAAGAAGCGCGCACGGTTGGTATCGATCAGGGAAAAACTCAGCACGTTGCCAGTTGATTTTTTGATCAGGATATTGCCACCGGAAAGATCCCGGAAAAATACGCCACGCCCATGCATGGCGAGAATGTAATCACATAACTGGCGATAGGCTTCAGTATCGCTAATGCCCTGATATTCGCGCTCACCTCTGGCAAAGGCGCTCAACAAGTCGCGTGCTGAAAAATCTGCCGCTACGTATTCGCAGATAAAATAATTCCGGGTAAGGGTGGTGTCACCCATTTTTTCAAAATAAGCGATAGGGCGCGCTGTTTCAATGCCGCGTCGCAGTAGTTCGTTTGCCCCATTCCAGCTGCGCTTTGCCTTGGATGGTTTGAGTCTATCCAGATACTTCTTATGCAGGTGCATTTTCAGCGGCTGCTTAATCACCAGTTGCTGCCCTGGGTTACGCGGATCGGCTATCTTCCACACCGCATTGCGTGCTTTGCGCAGCAGCGCCACACGTGGTGGCTCACCTATGTTTGATGGGTGCAAACCTGCGCGCAATGTTTCAGCCTCCTGCACATTAGCTGCGAGTATCATTCCTTGCCAGGCGCCATCGTTAAATAAGTATTGGCTTTTTCCCTCGATATGCCTATGGATAGCCAGGCGATCAATGAGCATAGGTATCGCTCTCAACTCAACCGGGCTGGATCTAGCCCAACACAGATAAATCGGGGTTTCGGAGATCAAATCCGGCGCAGCTGCCAGTATTTCCCCATCGCGGCTTATGCATTGAACCGTAGCCAGATCATCCCGGCGGTAGATGTCTGCAAGTGCAGCAGCCTTGCCGTTGATGGTCCAGGCTGCATGGGTAACCCTGTCAACCTCTTGAAATGCATGGATTTCAAGGCCTGAGTTTGTGCTAAGCGGCCCCAGGTAACGCAAACCGGGAATTGTTTGGGTAAACGCTTTAAAGGCGGTAAAAGCAGGGCGTGTGCGGAACTCGGCAGGGGTGCTAGTTACGCTGGCGTAATGGGTGATGCGCTCAAGTGCGGGGTAGGGATGTTCGCCATCATCAATCAGGCCTTCACGGTGACAGATCAATGGCCCCCAGGAAGCTCGCTGTAGAGCGCCTGAGGCGGCACACAGCACGAGGTAGCGACTCAGGTAGTCGGCCTGCTTTTCTTCCACATCAGGCAGCACGCGCGCGATGCGCGGCAATGTCCAGAAAGCGGCTGGCGATTCCAGTTGACCAACTCCAAAATCCGCCGTAATTTTCTTCAGCAGGCGCGCTTTCTTGATCAGGTTGTATTTGATCAAAGGCGCCAGGAAATGGCCGAGTATCTTGTGGTCGTAGCGCTCCGGCTCAGTGCTGCGCTCGGAGAACAGATTGTCTGTAAGAATATCCGGTAACTGACCGCGCGATTTAAGCAGGGCAAGTATGCCGATATTATAAATAGGCTCGAAGTCAGTGATGCTGGGTCCGGCAAGCTTGAGGTTACGGCTGCGAGCTGCCTTGAAGGCAATATCCCATGCGTTGAGAAAGCCTTGAAGTGTATAACCAGCCCAGCGTTTGCGATTGATGGTGGAGCCTACCTCGACCTGGTGCAACTGGCTGCCGAAGCGATCTAGCGTAGTGGTGACAAACGTTTGCCACACTAGTCCTGCAGTTTCATCGGTTGCCATTTTCCGTGCCTCTGAAAACGGCTGGATCATATGCAGGGATATCTGGAGCGATTGGGCAATCAGGGCTTGCAGAAAGCGCGCTACATGGTTTTCATTGTCGCCATAGGTGAAGTCCAGCCGCACATGGCGTACACCGAGCTCCAGCAGGCGCGCGATCACATAATCATCAACAGCGGCATCCTCTGCGGTTGCTACGCAGATGCCGGCAAAGTCTTGCGGCACTACATGCCCGGATGGCGGCAAGTGGCCATGGGGCAGGCGCAATTTTCCCGACAGGCAATAGCCCAGCACGGCGCGCGCAAAATGCCAGGCAGGGTTCATCTGCGACAACTGATTAACCGCGAGTATTGGATTGTTGATCGAATTGCGTGAGGTCTACGCGCGGGGCAGGTTGCCATCCGGCTTTTCTGTATTCAGCCACCACATTGGTGAAAATGCCGCCTCGCACATAAAACTTGGCTGTGAGGCGCATGAATCTTGGTTCGGTAGCTGCTACCAGGTCATCCAGGATGCTGTTGGTAACGGCTTCATGGAAGCAGCCTTCATCACGGAAGGCCCAAGTATATAGTTTGAGGCTTTTCAGCTCTACACATTTCTGGTCTGGGATATAGTCCAGATAAAGCACCGCAAAATCTGGCTGGCCGGTTTTGGGGCAGAGGCAGGTGAACTCCGGGATTTCCATATGAATGTGGAAGTCGCGCGATGGGCTTGGGTTGTCAAAGGTTTCCAGATTTTTGCTGGGCTGTGCAGTTGGTTTGCTGCCCAGGGAATTGGCAAGCGAATCAGTGGACGTCATGATGGTGTGGGCTTTAATCGTAAAAAATGGTTATTATACGGGTTAAAAAATCAAACCACTATTTCAAAACTACCCTGATAACACGTGCGCCTTACTCATCTTAAACTTGCCGGATTCAAATCGTTTGTCGACCCAACGACTTTGCATATACACGGGCAACGAGTAGGGGTTGTAGGACCTAACGGTTGCGGAAAATCTAATGTCATGGAATCGGTGCGCTGGGTATTGGGTGAGTCCAGCGCCAAGGAAATGCGTGGTGATTCCATGGATGCAGTTATCTTCAACGGCTCCGGCAATCGCAAGCCCATTTCCCGCGCTAGTGTAGAGCTGATTTTCGACAATAGCCTGGGGGGTGCCAACGGCGAATGGTCGCAATATGCCGAAATCGCCGTCAAGCGCGTTATCGAGCGCGATAAAGGCTCCAGTTACTATATTAACAACACCAGCGTGCGCCGCCGCGACGTTGCCGACCTGTTTCTTGGCACCGGCCTGGGTGGTCGTGCATATGCCATCATCGGGCAAAATACCATCTCGCGCATTGTGGAAGCCAAGCCGGAAGAGCTGCGGATTTTCCTGGAAGAGGCAGCCGGAATATCCAAGTATAAAGAGCGCCGCCGCGAAACCGAGCTGCGTCTGCGCGATACTCGCGAAAACCTGACGCGCATAGAAGACATCCGCCGTGAAATGGATAACCAGATTACCCGGCTGGAATCTCAAGCACTGATTACCGAGCAATATCACCGCCTGCAGGATGCGCTGAAGCAGGCACAAGGCCAGCTCTGGCTGCTGAAAAAACGCGATGCCAGTACCAGTTGGGAGAAAAGCCAGCGTCAGGTTGAAAAGCTGGTGAATGAGCTGGAAGCCCAGATGGCGTCACTGCGCAAGACTGAGAGCCTGCTGGAAACTTTACGCCAGCAGAATTACGCCAGCACCGAGGCTGTGCAGTTGGCCCAGACCAGCTATTACGAAACTAATGCTGATGTCTCCAACCTGGAAAATCAGGTAAAGCACACGCAGGAAGCTCGTGAGCGACTGTCTGCCCAATTGCAGCAGATCGCGGCGCAGATGCAAAAAGTAGAAGCGCAAAGCCAGTCCTTGCAGGAAAACCTGCAGCAATTAACGCAACAGCAGCTTGAGGCAGGCGAATCTGAGCTCAGTTCTGCAAAGACGCTGGAGCAGGTGAGGGCAGCGCTACCGGAAGCAGAGCGCGCTCATACGGCTTCGCAACATAGCCATGGCGATGCCCAGCGAGCTTTGACCGAGGCGGAGCAGAATATCCGCCTGGAATCCACCAACCTGGAGCATCTGGCCAGGGCGTTGGCTGAAACCGGCCAGCGCTTGCAGCGGCTTACCGCCGAACAGAATAGCCTGCAATTGCCTGCCGAGTCAGAGTTGCAGCAGAAACAAAATCAATACGAGCATGCTCAGGCCGAAATAACCCGCCTGGAAAAAAACATGGCCGAATTGAAGCATCAGGAGCATGAGCAAACCGAGCAAATCAAGGCGCTGCGGGAATCCAGGCTGCATGATGAGCGCAGCCTGGCGCAGATCAATGCCCAGGTCGCCTCGCTGACCAAGATACAAGAGTCTCTCGGCCACGAATCCAAGCTGGATGCCTGGCTGAAAAGCACCGGACTAAATAGTCAGGCTCGCCTATGGCAACAACTCAATATAGCCACCGGCTGGGAAACCGCGCTGGAGGCGGTGCTTGGAGCACGTCTCAACGCAGTGCTGCAAGACGGTGGCACGAATAAACTTTCGCCTGCAAACAGGCCGCCTGCTGCACTGGTGATTTGTATGCCTAGTGCTATGGATAAACCTGGAGCTGCGGAACAGCCAGCTGCCAGCAATCGGCATTGGCAGGTGATGAGTGCCATCGTCGAGGTTGGAGAGCCAAGCCTGTTGCCCTTGGTGGCCGACTGGCTCTCCGGGGTTTATCTGCTTGAAGATGGGGTTGAACCTGAAACTGCGCGCAAAAAGCTCAATGCCGGAGAGGTGCTGGTCAATCGTAAGGGCGATGTGTACGCCCGGCACAGCGTTGCCTTCCATGCCGCGCAGTCTGCCTTGCATGGTGTACTGGAGCGTCAGCGCGAGTTGGCTGAGCTGCAAAACCAGTTGCCGCAGCTCAATGAACGCCTGGCGCAGCGTGTGGATGAGCTGCAACAAGCTGAGCAGTTGTTACGGCAGTTACAAGCCAGCCATCAGGAGCAACAGCAGGCATTACGCGGCAACACGCAATCACTGCATCAACTCACGCTGGAAATCCAGCGCTTGCAACAACAACGTCAGCATGTGCTGGACCGGCAAAAAGTGCTGCAAAGCGAGCAGGCATCCTTACAGCTGCGTTTAGAAAGCTTGCAAGCTGATCAACTGCAAAAACAAAAGTCCCTGGAGGCTATTCGCACATCGCTGGGCATATTACAACATCAGCGAGAACAGACGCGATCTGAACGACAACGTACAGAGTTTGCATTGAACAGTGTGCGAGACAGCTTGCAGAAGGCTGAGCGGCTGGCGCAGGAAAAGCAATTTAACCTGAAACTTATCTCAAATAATATCAATGAGATAAACAATAGAATTAATGCTTTGATTGAGGAGAGGCAGTCCCTGCTTATGCGGCAGAAAGAAGCTGAAACCATGCTCGAAGCAGCCAGAATGGACGGCCTGAAAGCCAATCTGGACACGGCACTTAGTTTGAAACAGTTACGTGAAACGGAGCTGGCTGCCGCCCGCAATGCTATGGCAGTTGCCGAGCAGGAGCTGCAAGCGCAGGAACGCAATCGTATGCAGAATGAGCAGATGCTGCATCCATTGCGCGATAAGCTGGAGCAGGCACGCTTGCAGGAGCAACAGGCACGGCTGTATTTTGAGCAGTGCCAACAAGCACTGGTGGCTACCGGCCTGGATGAAACCAAACTATCGGAAAACCTGACCTTATCCGCCAAAGCCTCCGAGCTGGAACGAAATACATTGGCGCTTAACAGCCAGATCGAGGAATTGGGCCCAGTCAATCTCGCTGCCATCCAGGAGCTAGCCAGCGAGCGTGAGCGTAAAGCTTACCTCGACAGCCAGGCGCTCGATCTGGAGCAGGCCATCGCAACGCTGGAAGACGCGATCAAACGGATAGACAAGGAAACGCGCAGCCGCTTGCAGCACACTTTCGACGAGGCTAACCGCCATTTTGGCGAGTTATTCATCACCTTGTTTGGTGGCGGCCAGGCCAAGCTTGAGCTGTTGGGCGAAGAAATACTGGATACCGGCATGCAGGTTTTCGCCCAGCCGCCGGGTAAAAAGAACAGTACTATTCACCTGCTATCCGGTGGTGAAAAGGCGCTAACCGCCCTGGCACTGGTGTTTGCCTTATTCAAACTCAACCCCGCACCATTCTGCTTGATGGACGAGGTGGATGCGCCGCTAGACGATAGCAATACCGAGCGTTTCTGTAATATGGTCAGGAAAATGTCTGAACGGACACAGTTTTTATTCGTCAGTCATAATAAAATAACCATGGAAATGGCTCAGCAGCTGATCGGCGTGACTATGCAAGAGTCCGGCGTTTCGCGTATTGTGGAGGTGGATATTGAAGCTGCACTGCAAATGCATCAGGAAGCCCTTGTTTAAACTTCAGGCTTTTAAGAGCTCAAGGCCTAAAGCGCATGCCAAATTCAACAATGACATTGATCACACTCAGGGTTTAAAATACAAGCATGACTGACTTACAACTCGCTTTACTGGCACTCGGTGCCCTTATCATCGCCGCGGTGGTGCTTTTCAACTGGTGGCAAGAGCGCGCGATTCGCAAAGAAGCTGCTGACCGCTTTGTGCCGCCTCAGCGCGATGTGCTGATGGATGATGACTTTCAGCTGGATACGGAAGCTATCCTGAAAGATGAGCAGCCAGCATCCGGACCGAAATATGCTGAAACCTCTAACTTTGAGGAGCAAGCGAATTTTGAAGAGCAAGCAGAGCCCGAAGATTACCCCGCTCAACATGAGTGGGCTGACACCAAACCGGCCGAACCCGAGTGGGTAGCAACTGAGCCGCTATCATTCACGCAAGCGGCCGGGCTGGAGTCTGTTTCAAACTACCAGCCATACTCACAGCCTGAGGTCGAAGCCGAGCTTGCTTCAGTACCGACTGCATTCGCTGAACCCGCCATTGAGACTAGCGATAGCCTGCCTGATGGCATCAGCCACCAGATTGACCTGACGGCCGTGCTTTACCTGCAACGCGCGGTGCGTGGCGATGCTCTGCGTGAGCTTCTACTATCGCTGACCGACCTCGATAAGCCGTTCTATGCCCATGGCCTGGGTGCAGATGGGGTCTGGTATATGTTAACCAGGGAGCAGGAGGGCAACGAATTCAAACGCGCGGCCTATAGCTTGCAGCTGGCGGACAGGTCAGGGCCTGTGTCAAAAGACTCCCTCAACCGTTTTCAATATGCAGTAGATGCCATCGGGCACAGCCTGGGCGCGCAAATAGAATGGCATGGCAATCCAGACCCGCTGGACTACGCCAGCGAGCTTGATCAGTTTTGTATTGATGTGGACAAAATGGTTGGTTTTCATATCATTCAAGGCGGCAGCGGCCCCTTTACCGGTACCAAGTTTCGCGGCCTGGCCGAGGCGAGTGGGCTGACGCTGGCGGAAGATGGCGCTTTTCATTATGTCAACGAGCACGGCCAGCGCATGTTCTCGCTGGTCAATCAGGATAACAACCCGTTCAATCCGGACATGTTGCGTAGCGTGGTGCTACGAGGTGTCAGCTTCCAACTGGATATTCCACGCGTCAAAAACAGTGCCGAGGTATTTAACCAGATGGTGCTGGCCGCCAAGCAGATGGAACATAGCCTCAATGGCAGCCTGGTGGACGACCATCAGCGCCCCCTGGGCGAGATACAGATAGAGCAGATACGCCAACAGCTCAAGGTCATCCACTCGCAGATGGTGGCGCGTGGCGTAGTACCGGGAAGCCCGACCGCGCTGCGACTGTTTTCTTAAACTCCGACGTATATGGCTAGTGATGAGCAGGGCATGGCGCAAGCGGGTTTATTCGGAGATGCTGCAGCATATTCAGTAAGTAATGATGAGCAAAAAATTGCCGCATTGCGCGAGCAAATCCGGCAATACGACTACCAGTATTACGTGTTAGATGCCCCCACCGTTCCAGACAGTGAATATGACAGGCTCTATCGCGAGCTGCAGGCGTTGGAAAATGCCAACCCACAACTTATCACCACTGATTCGCCCACCCAGCGAGTAGGCGGTTCACCACTCAAGGCTTTTGCCAGTATCACCCACCGCCAGGCCATGCTTTCCCTCAATAACGCCTTTGAGGAAGACGAGCTGCTTGCTTTTGACAAACGCATTCGTGAAGGCCTGGGCCGCGAAGATATCGAATATGCGGTAGAACCCAAGTTCGACGGGCTGGCCATTACGCTGACCTATGAAAATGGCTTGCTGACGCAAGGTGCCACGCGAGGCGATGGCTATACCGGCGAAGATGTCACCAGCAACCTGCGTACCATACGTGCCATACCCACCAGGCTGCACACGACAACTCCGCCCAAGCTGCTAGAGGTGCGCGGTGAGGTGCTGATACTCAAGCGTGATTTCGAGAAACTGAACCGCGAGCAGGAAGCCCGCGGCGACAAGCTGTTCGCCAACCCTCGCAATGCGGCTGCGGGCAGCCTGCGCCAGCTAGACCCGAATATCACCAGAACACGCCCCCTCACATTCTTTGCCTATGGCCTGGGCGCAGCAGAGGGAGTCCCGATGCTTGCCACCCATAGCGAAGCCATGGACTATCTGGCTAACTTACGCTTGCCTGTATGTAGCGAGCGGGCCAGCGTTAAGGGTTTGCAGGGTATTCTGGCTTACTACCAGAACATAGGCAATAAACGCACTGTCCTGCCTTTCGATATTGACGGAGTGGTTTACAAGGTCAATAGCCTGAGCCAGCAGAATGAACTGGGCTTTGTATCACGGGCACCGCGCTGGGCAATTGCACACAAATTCCCGGCACAAGAGGCGTTGACCGTGGTTGAGGCTATTGAAGTACAAGTGGGCCGTACCGGTGCGATCACTCCAGTGGCAAGACTCAAGCCGGTATTTGTGGGCGGGGTCACCGTCACTAACGCCACCTTGCATAATGAAGATGAAGTACGCCGCAAGGATGTGCATGCTGGCGACACCGTCAGTGTACGCAGGGCAGGGGATGTCATTCCTGAGGTGGTCAGTGTGGTGCTGGAAAAACGCCCGGCCGATGCACGTGCCTTTGTAATGCCGACTACCTGCCCCATTTGCGGTTCACATATCATCAAGCAAGAAGACGAAGCCATTGCGCGCTGTAGCGGTGGCCTGTTCTGTCCGGCACAACGCAAGCAGGCGATTCTGCACTTTGCCGCGCGCCGCGCCATGGATATCGAGGGTCTGGGAGAAAAGCTGGTAGACCAGTTGGTTGATGCAGAGCTTGTACATAACTTGGCCGATATTTACCGGCTGGACATGAGCACACTGGCTAGTCTTGAACGCATGGCTGAAAAGTCCGCACAGAATATCCTGGATGCCCTTGAACACAGTAAAAAAACCACACTGGCGCGCTTTATCTATGCGCTGGGCATACGCAACGTGGGTGAGGCAACCGCCAAGGATCTGGCACGACACTTTGGAGGTTTGCAAGCAGTGCAACAGGCCAATATTGAGGCCTTGCTACAAGTCCCGGACGTTGGCCCCATCGTGGCAGATTCCATTTTTCAGTTTTTAAGCGAACCACATAACCGCGAAGTGATCGCTGCACTTATGCAGGCTGGCATCCACTGGCAGGAAAATGCTGGCAAAGCCAATACCGTAGGGGTGTTAACGGGGAAAACCCTGGTGTTGACAGGTACCTTGCCCAACCTGAGCCGCGATCAGGCCAAGGAGCTGATAGAAGCCGCTGGCGGTAAAGTAAGCGGCAGCGTCTCGAAGAAAACCGATTTCGTAGTCGCCGGTGCAGAAGCCGGCAGCAAGCTGGATAAAGCGCAGGAACTGGGCCTGGTGATACTCGACGAAGCAGCTTTGCTGGCAATGCTGCCAGCAGCAACATGAGCGACTACCAAGCTTGGCTGCCAGAAGTCATCAGCCTCTCCCGCATGGCGGGTGAGGCCATTATGCAAGTCTACCGCGGCGACATCGCAGTTACCCGCAAGGAAGACAACTCTCCACTCACACAAGCCGACATCGCCGCACATCAAGTGATTGAGGCTGGTTTGCAGAAGCTGACCCCGCATCTGCCGCAATTATCGGAAGAGTCTGCCAGTATCCCTTACAGCACACGTTCAACATGGCAACGTTATTGGCTGATAGATCCACTGGATGGTACGCGCGAATTTATCAAGCGTAACGATGAGTTCTCAGTGAACATTGCCCTGATAGATCATGGCAAACCGATGATGGGGGTCGTCTATGCTCCAGCCAAAGACCTGCTGTATTACGGCTGTGCCGGCATGGGCGCCTATAAGCAGCAGGCTGTCGGAGAAGCTACGCGTATCCATGCCAGGGAGCTCGATGCTGATGACCTGACCATTGCCGCCAGCCGCTCACATAGTGATGCCAGAGTGACCGCCTTTTTGAATAAGGTGAGCGGGAACCTTTCCACTCCAAAAACAATCTCTCTAGGCAGTTCCCTCAAGATTTGCCTGGTGGCCGAAGGCCTCATTGATCTATACCCTCGCCTGGGACTGACATCCGAATGGGATACCGCCGCCGCACAGTGTGTACTTGAAGAGGCCGGTGGCCAGTTAACAAATCATCAGGGCGAGGCTTTCACTTACAATACAAAAGATTCGCTGTTAAACCCGGAGTTCTTTGCGCGCGGTGTTACACCGCATAATTGGAGCCAATACTTGGAGTAGTTTATGCAATTTCGTTTTTTAACCCTCGCTCTATTCATTGCTTTATCCAGCCAGCTCCGGGCGGAGGAAGCATCAGCGGTCAGCAAAATCAATGCTTGCAACCTCGCCATCAAGGAAGGCGATGCATCCAAGGCGCTAGCTTATGCCGAGCAAGTGCTGAAGCTGGATGGCAATAACCGCGAAGCCTTACTGTGTAAGGGCCGCGCCCATGGTGGCACCGGGCAGAACAAGGAAGCGCTGGTTGCATTGCAGGCAGCAGAAAAGTTTTCTGCCAGCTCGCTAGAACATATGGTGGCGCTGACGCTGATAGGCAATGTGCAGGTGGCTGACAAAAAATATAGCGAGGCTATCGCTTCCTACAAACAAAGCCTGGCCCTGGCGCAGGAAGCTAAAAATGCACGCTTCACCCGTATCAACCATAACCAGATAGGTGATGCCTACGTC
>JBAZTJ010000082.1:0-886 GCA_041662005.1 Candidatus Methylopumilus sp. | reverse complement strand
CCAGTTGCAGCAAGGGTTGGAAAGTTACCTGGCTGCCAGCGAACTGGCTGCCAATGGCAATGAGCGTGCTGACAGCTTCGAACGCATTGCCGCCACATACAGCAGCATGGGCAAGCATGACCAGGCAATTGAGTACCAAATAAAAGCTGTAGTGAACGAGGCTGGCAGCGGCGACCTAGACCACCAGGCGAATGCCGGTCTTGAAATGGGCCGCATCTACACACTGGCAGGCGAATATCCAAAGGCTGAGAAAGCCATTAATAAAATTACCGATCTCAGCAAGGAAAATGGCGGTGCCTATTGGGAAGCCAAGAGTTATTACTATTTGGGTGTAACCAAAGCGGCAAGCGGAAAGCCCGCTGAAGCTAAAAAGTTGTTCGCCGATGCACAGCGTATCTGCGATGAGATTGGCGAGCAGGAGCTGAATGACAATATCAAGCTCGCCCAGGCAAAACTAGCCAAATAACAGCTTGGCTAAAAAATGGTGTGATTGATGTAAGGCGCGGGTTAAGTCTACGACTAAGCAGTATCAACGCAGTGCTCATTTGGAGTTAGCCCCATGTTAATCGTCAAAAAATCCGATATCACCCCCTCCGAAATCACGCCGCGCGAGGTGTTCGAAAACCGGCGTGATTTCATCAAGACAGCAGGTGCCGGGCTGATAGCGGGCGCAGCATTGGCTACCGGCCTGCTTCCCAGGCAAGCGCAAGCTGCGGTGCAGCGCCAGAAGCTGGCTTTTGGCAAGACTGCATTCGGGGCCGGCGAAAAGCTCACGTCGTATGAGGATGTCACCACCTACAACAACTATTATGAATTTGGCACCAGTAAGAGTGACCCGGCTGCTGAATCAAAGTTTTTCAATCCGCGCCCATGGACAGTCACTATC
>JBAZTJ010000081.1:0-12097 GCA_041662005.1 Candidatus Methylopumilus sp. | reverse complement strand
GGCCCTTTTCGTCAAAGGCCATGACGATTACAGCAGCCCCATAACGCCTGCATAGCTTGGCCTGACGCAGGAACTCGGCTTCGCCCTCTTTCATGGAGATCGAATTAACAATCGCCTTGCCTTGCACGCATTTCAGGCCAGCCTCAATCACCGCCCACTTGGACGAGTCGATCATCACCGGAACGCGTGCGATATCCGGCTCAGAGGCCACCAGGTTAAGGAAATGCGTCATGGCGCCAACCGCATCCAGCATGCCTTCATCCATGTTGATATCGATGACCTGCGCGCCGTTCTCCACCTGTTGCCGCGCAACCACCAGCGCCTCGTCGTACTGGCCATTGAGGATCAGCCGTGCAAAAGCCTTGGAACCTGTGACGTTGGTACGCTCGCCAACATTGACGAACAATGACTCGTCATCAATGGTAAAGGGCTCCAGCCCGGATAGCCTGGTGACGCGCGGCACCTCTGGTGCCTGACGCGGAGCGACATCCTTCAGCGCCTCTGCAATCGCCTGGATATGCGGCGGCGTTGTACCGCAACAGCCACCGGCGATATTCACAAAACCGCTCTCGGCAAACTCTTTCAGCAACGATGAGGTATCCGCTGGTTTTTCATCAAAGCCGGTGTCGGACATCGGGTTGGGCAACCCGGCATTGGGGTAGATGCAGACAAAAGTATCGGCAATATTGGACAGCTCTTCGGCATAGGGGCGCATCAAAGCCGCACCAAGGGCACAGTTAAGGCCTATGGTTAGTGGTTTGGCATGGCGTACCGAATTCCAGAATGACGATACCGTTTGCCCTGACAGGATGCGGCCTGAGGCGTCCGTCACCGTACCGGAAAGCATGATAGGCAGCCGCTGGCCGCTTTCTTCAAAGAAAGTATCTATGGCAAACAATGCCGCCTTGCAGTTAAGCGTATCGAATATGGTCTCTACCATCAGGATATCTGCACCACCCTCCACCAGCCCGCGCGTCTGCTCAAGGTAGGCCGCTACCAGCTGGTCAAAGGTAACATTGCGAGCTGCCGGGTCATTGACATCTGGCGAGATGGAGGCAGTCTTTGGCGTAGGCCCCAAGGCGCCAGCGACAAAACGTGGCTTATCAGGTGTTGAATATTTTGCACAGGCAGCGCGTGCCAGCTTGGCTGCGGCCACGTTCATCTCATAAGCGAGATGCGCCATGTGGTAATCATCCTGGGCAACGCTGGTTGCACCAAAGGTATTGGTCTCAATGATGTCTGCGCCTGCCGCCAGGTACTGCTCGTGTATCTCCTGGATAACATGCGGCTGGGTCAGCGTCAGCAATTCATTGTTACCTTTGACGAATAGCTCGCGCTCACCCGCAGGGGCCGCAAAATCGGCAAAACGGCCATCGGCTCCCCCGCGATAATCCTGCTCAGTAAGCTTGTACTGCTGAATCATGGTACCCATTGCCCCATCCAGTATCAGAATGCGGCGAGACAGCAGATCCCGCAACACAACTTCTGTTGGTGAAATACTTGCTGGAGTAATAGTGCTTTGCGTCATGAGGCTCTTTCAGAATTCGTACACCCGTCCAGCGCTATGGCTGGATCGGCTAAATTTAGCGCGACTAGAATTGACTGGTAGATTTGCAAAACCAATGCGCTAACCCATTATTATAGAACATCTTGATAGGCTCAAGCACCGGCATTAATGCCTAAGATTTTGGCCTTGGTCGAGTCAGGCCGGAAAATTCAGCTGCATTAAGATAGCTTCGCACCCATAAAGTTGCCG
Source organism: Candidatus Methylopumilus sp. (assembly GCA_041662005.1). Lineage (GTDB taxonomy): Bacteria > Pseudomonadota > Gammaproteobacteria > Burkholderiales > Methylophilaceae > DATHXC01. The sequence continues at coordinate 10,341 of JBAZTJ010000081.1, read as the reverse complement.
ATCAGGTAAGTCATCACACCCGCCGAGCCACCTATCAATAGCATACGTGTGCCCCCCCATAACGCGTTGCGACCGGTATATAGCGAGAGTGCAGCACCTACTCCGAATAACGCCAGTGCAGTCATGCCTATGGTAGCTTGCAGAGCAAACTGCTTAATCTGTAACAGAAAAGGAATCAACGGAATAAGGCCGCCTATGGTGAAAGCGAAGAATGAACTGATAGCGGCTAGCCATGGGGAGCCAAGCTCATCAGGGTTCAGCCCCAGCTCCTCCCTCGCCAGCACATCCAGGCCCAACTCCGGGTCTGCAATCATGCGTTTTGCTAAAGCGCTGGCCTCCTCCTGATACATTCCGCGCGCCATATAAATCAGGGTAAGTTCCTTGGCCTCTTCTTCGGGGTACTGCGCCAACTCGTCTCTTTCCAACCCGATCTGGTATTCAAACATTTCTCGCTGCGAACGCATGGAAATGTACTCACCTGCCGCCATGGAAAATGCACCCGCAAGCAGGCCAGCGACACCGGTCAGCAGGATAATGCTATTTGCGCTTTCCGCACCAGCCACCCCCAATACCAAACAGGCCACGGAGACTAAGCCATCATTCACGCCAAACACCGCTGCACGCAAACCACCATTGCTACCGCTTCCGCGATGGCTGGCGCCTACCTCTTCAACGGTAGCAGGGACGGGATGAAAGCCGGATTGCCGGTTACTTTTCTGCTGACTCTTCGCCTGCATCTTGCTGGTATAAACCGACAATCCCCGGATTTTAATCGCTGCCAGCATCGGCATAATCGCCCTAACGCCCAGCTTGCGTATTAGCCACGCGACTAAATTCGCTCTGAGTTCAGGACGATATTGAGCAGGTGGCGTCATCCCGGCATCGACAGCTGCTTGCTCCCACAAACGAGCCTGGCTCTCGGCCACTTCCGCCATTTGCAGGAAAAGCTGGCGTAACTCAGTATCGGTTTCCGCTTGAGCGATGATGCCGTACAGGTAGGCAGAACGCTTCTCCTCCCGCCAGCTGAGTAAGACATGCTGAGTCACTGATCCACCTCCCTATATTTCATATCTTCTATACTGCACAGCCTCTGCAACATGTGCAGCATTAATCATGTCCTGGTTTGCAAGATCCGCGATGGTTCGCGCTACTTTCAATATACGGTGATAAGCGCGGGCAGACAGGTTTAGCTTTGCAATTGACTGCCTGAGCAGGCTTAATCCGGCATCGTCCGGCACGCAAAATTGATCGACTTCTTTGCTAGTTAACAGAAAATTGGCTTTACCCTGACGGGTGAGTTGAGCCGCACGCGCATGCTCAACCCGGCTTTGAATTACCGCGCTCGTCTCCCCTGTAGCCGCAGCAGTTAACTCCTCTTCGCGCAAAGCCGGCACCTCTATATGCAAATCTATCCTATCCAGCAAAGGCCCGGAAATTTTGGCCCGATATCGCGATACCTGATCCGGCGTACAACGGCACTTATTGTTATGGTGTCCCAGATAGCCACAAGGGCAGGGATTCATTGCTGCAAGCAGCTGAAAACTAGCGGGGAAATCGGCTTGGCGCGCTGCACGCGAGATAGTGATACGTCCCGACTCCAGAGGCTCACGCAACACCTCCAGCACTTTCCTGTCGAATTCCGGCAACTCATCCAGAAACAAAACACCATGATGGGCCAGGGTGATACTAACATTAATATTTGCGAAAATAGCCATTTTCCTAACATAATTATTTGCGAAAGTTCCTAATAATGTAATATTCTAAGCATTAATCATAGCTAAGAGCTGCACATGGGTGTCAGAAAAATCAAAGCCAACTATCGGAGTGTAACAGGCACTCACGGTCCATCAGGGCAAGATTTTGAGTCTAGCTTAGAACAATTAATGATGGTTCTCCTGGAATTTGACCCGTATGTAGAAAGATTCGATGCGCAGCCGCTTCAAATCGAGTACAAAGAAGATGGCAAATTACGGTCATATGTGCCCGACCTACTTATTCACTTCAAAAAAAACTCGCCTTACCATCCAAGAAGAAGCCGTCCACTGCTTTGCGAGATCAAATACAGGAGTGATTATGTCCAAAATTTTGCTGAAATCCGGCCCAAGGTTCGACAAGGATTACGATATGCAAAACTCAACCAATATCGATTTGATGTCATCACAGATATAAAGATAAAAAATACCTATCTCCAAAACGTATTATTCCTTCGTCGTTATCACAATAAAGTACCTCAAGCACATTTGCATCAACCTCTGATATCGAAACTCAAAGCACTCAAAAAAACTACTCCGAATATCCTCATTCGCGCACTTTCAGGAGATTTGACTTTACAAGCCGAATATTTATTTGAGCTTTGGATCATGGTCTGCAAATTTGAGGTGCTCACTGATCTCAATGTCCCGCTCAACCAGGATTCTGTAATTTTCCACAACAATGGGGGGAGAGATCTATGTCAATTAATTTCCAGCCCGGTTCTCTAATCTACTGGAATCAATCACAGTCAGGATGGATCATCGATGTATTGGATGTTGAACGCTTATATGTCAGAAACATCAAGACAAGCCGGCGTGAGATTGTCAACGTAGCAGATGTGATCGCCGACCCGAATATCAAATTAGCCGCGCCTGATCTTACAAAAATCCCTGATGATCAATTTCAAAAGCTAGATGAAAAATACAAGGTATTAAAACCGCTACTGGATCTTTCCAGGAACCACATACCTATCAGTGAAATAGAGAATGCGGCCGAGAAGCTAGATTGCAGCATAAGCAGTATCTATAGAGACCTTGCTAAGCTCAGGCTGGATAACCGATTGACAGCTTTGATACGGAAGCGTCGGAAAGACATTAGGGCCAGTAGATTACCTAAAGAGGTTGAAAAAGCGATCCAGGAGATATTGCCTTATTACACAGACATTCAAAAGCGGTCTTTCACAGTTGTGTATCAGGAACTAAAAAATAGATGCGAGAAAATGGGCATCAGGTTGCCTCATTACAATACGCTTCGCAGCCGAATTAACGAATTGTCCGCATATAAAATAGATGCTGGCAGGCAAGGGATCAAGTTTGCCAACCTGAAACATTCCAAAAATCGTGGCAAATTTCCAAATGCGGAATTCCCGTGGGCTGTCATCCAGATCGACCACACGCCAGTAGACCTCATATTCGTTGATGAGGACACCAGAAAACCAATCAACCGTGTATTTCTGACAGTTGCCCTGGATGTCTATACAAGAATGATTGTTGGTTTCTATTTATCTCTTGACCCGGTGGGATTGTATTCAACTGCCATGTGCATCGTCCAGGCCATGCTGCCAAAGGAAAGGTATCTTCGAGAGCTGGGTGTCAAAGGAAACTGGCCTGTGTATGGAACCCCCGTCGTCATCCATACGGATAATGCCAAAGAGTTTAACGCCAAACCATTGGTTAAGGCATGTAAAGCATATGGATTTGATTTAGCTAAACGCCCAAAAGGCAGGCCCAATTATGGAGGGCGTATAGAGAGTGTTATCAAGACACTCATGCAACAAACTCATAGCCTACCAGGCACAACCAATTCCAATGTAGCCAAAAATAATAAGTATGACTCTGCGGGCAATGCATGTTTTACGATGAAGGAATTTGAACAGTGGCTTGCACAATATATCGTGAATGAATATCACCAAAAAGTACATGAGGGCATTAACTACCCTCCAATTAAATTGTGGGAAGAAGCAATACTTGGTAATTCAGAAAGACCAGGTATCGGTCTACCTCCTAAAATTGCAGATGAGCACAAGCTTTTCATGGACTTCCTGCCACATTTTGAGCGAACGATTCAGCAATACGGTGTTAAATATAAATACCGCACTTACTGGCACGATATTTTTAATACCATGATCAATAAAAGGGATCCTTCTAACCCAAAAAATAAGAAGGAATACCTCTTCCGATACGATATGAAAGATATGTCCTCAATATGGTTTTATGATGAAGTAAGACAAGAATATATCCAAATTCCCTCTTCCGATCTTACTGCGCCTCCAATAAGTCTTTGGGAGCAAGAAGCAGCAACAAAAGATGCAAAAAAACACGGTAAAAGCTTAGTCAATGAAGGTACCATTCTTGAATCATACAGGCACAGAAAAGAGATTGAGGAGACCGCAAAAAATAATACTGCTTCTGCGCGCAGAGCCAGTCAAAGGCGTAAGGACGATGAAAAAGCACGAAAAAACCCGGCTTTTATTCCTTCAACTAGAAAACCAAAGCCAGTGCAAAACAACACTGATGACTTTGTTATTACAGCGGCAGACGATATAGATGAGTAACTTATACCCACATTTATCAGAACTGGCCATCGAAGCACTTAGTTTTCCGATAGATGATCGCATTAGCTATATAAAAAAGGATCGATGGATTCCATATACGGCAGCCAAGGCTATTCTCGAGGTTTTGGAAGATTTGCTAAGAAAACCAGATACTATTCGGACACCCGGTCGAATCATAATTGCCAGATCAAATAACGGTAAATCCAGTCTGATAAACAAATTTTTATCGTCGCATAAACCATCCGATAATATGCAAGGGAATCATATTAAGGTGCCGGTATTATTGGTCGATGCGCCCCATAAGCCAGATCTTTTAAGGTTTTATCATAGTATTTTGGATGGGTTATACATTCCTTTCAATCTCAAGCATGGAGAGCGACAGATACAAAGGCAGTTATTTGAAACTTTGAATAATATTGAACTTGGCATGATTGCAATAGATGAGGCCAATAACCTGCTAGCAGGAAGTGCACTAAATCAGCGTGCATTCTTAAATCTGTTGAAATCGATGAGCAATGAAACAAACATTCCAATCGTGCTCCTGGGGACCCCTGAAGCTCAATATGCTATAGAAACTAACCAAGCTCTAGCATCTAGATTCCCGCCATCAGCGCTTCCACGCTGGCAATGCGACAATGAGTTCAGGCAATTGCTCGCAAGCTTTGAAAAAGTCATCCCACTTAAAAAACCCTCAAACCTACAGGATAAAGCGTTCGCTGAATTCATCTATCAGACTGCAGGTGATTGTATCGGAGATATCACTACCTTTATACAAACAGCCGCAATCTATGCCATCCGAAATAATATTGAGTGCATTGACATCAATGTGGTCAGAAAATGCGGACATCTATCACCCGCTGCCAGTCGGCTTGCTTTCAAAAACGTATGAAATTAAGGCCATTAGGACTAACGGGGAATTTATTTGCGTTCCATCCCAAACCATTACTTGATGAACTTCTTACTTCATGGCTGATGCGAATCGCTCATGGCAATGGTCTGAAAGTCCATCCGTTCGCCCGTCTTTACTTCGATCATCAACAGCAGATATGGAACCGTGATTTTGACAAATGTGCCACGGATGCATTCCTGCAAACCATAGCTGGCTACTCTGCGATTTCTTACAAGCAAGCACTAGGTACTACGCTTCGTGGATTTGAAGGAGTTTTATACGAGTCACATAACCCTTATGGAAATACTAAATGGTTGTTGCCGATCGGCATATACCATCGCAAAAGAAAATTGTTTGGTCTGCAGTATTGTCCATTGTGCCTCTTTCATGATGCTCAACCTTATTTCAGGAGGCGCTGGAGATTAGCCTTTCATACGGCGTGTGACATTCATCGTATACGGATGCATGATCGTTGCCCAGATTGCGAATCTCCAATATCGTTCTACCGGACTGAGCTGGGTGACCGTAACTCCTATCCTGGTTCCAGTATGGCGCATTGTCATCATTGTGGTTTCGACTTGGCGAGATCACCCGTGCAACATGATAATTGGAGTTCCTGGCAAATGTCAGTTGCGCATCAGTCTTTGCTCAACTGGTTCGATACCGGCTGGTCATTTGCAACAGGACAGGTTCAACACTACTCTCATCTCTATTTCGATGGTCTGCATCAGCTTTGCAAGTTGTTGTTGATGACAAACCGGTCACCAACCATCGAACAGTTTCGCCAAACACTTCAGCGTGAATCCGGAACTCAATGGGAAGACGCGATTTTAGGTAAGCCTTTCGAAACACAATCCCTGGAGGTTCGCCATAACATCATAGGGAACGCCATATGGTTAACCCAGCACTGGCCGACCAGATTCCTTGGGCTATCCAAAATGACCGGGTTAAGGTTTTCAGATGCAACCAGAGACTTACATGTTAAGCCTTTCTGGTTTTTTGATGCCATTGAACAACATATTAAAGAGCCAAGTTATATCTTTTAACTGGGTAATTTGTATTCATTCAGCTGTGTATTAGATTTACAAATAATCAGGGCAAAGAAACTCCACACAGTCATGATGTAAATCTTTAATGTAAGAGGCTAGCGCTTCCCTGACACTTTCCTCCGATGCTGAACAGGTACTACCCAGGATAGCCAGAACTGCCCGGTCCAGATCGCGGTGGGGGCAGATTTTCTCCCTGACCCACTCCAGCCCGTGAGCATCCAGCATGATCAAGATCACCATTTCCAGGCATATGAATTTCCCATGCAACTTCTGGATTTCCTCACATGCAGGGATTTTAGCCAAGCCTCGAAGTGCACGCTTATCCCCTGTCAGCACAAATACATCCTCAGCACCGGCAGAAGAGAACAACGTGACTTCACCCGGATCCAGTCCAGGGGCATTAGAGAGCAGCTCAACCATTTCAACAAGGGGCTGCGGCTCATCTTCCATTTGATTGACAACAGACATGACTGATTGCGCAGCATCCACGGTCCTGAAAAGTTTCCCATCGGGTGCCCCACAGGCTTTGGCCGCACGAAATTTAACGCTTTGCAAAGTGACTGACTGTCTCCAGTCAAATCCAAGGTCGATAGCCAGTTGATCTAACAGAGCCCAATGGCCACATTTGCAGATAGCATCAACATCGATGTATAGGCGCATGTGAGTACCTTCAGCGTGATTGCTGAGTGATTCCTGTGACTTTGGCTATCAAATCCTGCATGTCCTGAGCCAGGGAATCGAGGTCGATGTGGACAGCCAGGCTTTCCACAATAGCCCTTTGGGCATCAAAGTCTTCCCGCAGGAATTTCAGTGCATTGATCGCATCCGGCCAGCGTTTTGTTCGGAAGGCGTAACGCAGAATGAGATGTCCTGGTGCGCAACCTATTTCAGAGGATTCTTTTCTGGATAAAACTGCCAGCTTGGTTGGAGCCAGCCCATCTGGCCAGGCTGCCTGGGATCGTTCAGCTCGCGGTCCTCCCAGCATCGCCAAAGCAAATGCATCAGCAGCTGCTTCGATGTTGTCCTGATTCACTTCAGCGGAGAAGGTAGTTTCCTTTTGTAGGGAGATATCCACGATCACCGAATCAGGTTGCAAGTGACCCAGGGCTATATGGGCAACCTCATGCGCCAGAATGAAGCTAAGCCAGGCTTTGGAATCATTCTTCTTTGCCATGACAATCACAGGGCGCTCACCCACCTGAAGGGCAGCTCCATCCATCTTGCTTAACCCTACGGGCAGATTCGATAACGGGAGTACTGGAATGCCATGCTCCCAGCAATAAGCCAGAAGACTGTCAAAATCAACCTTGCCTTGGCCAGATTCCAGGATTGCCTGATGCATTTCCAATGGGTCACTTGGTAAAGGCCGGAATGAAGTACTGGTACCTTGAAGTATTGCATTGGAAAGCGAGGCTGCAAGCAGGGAGCTTGCAGTTAACTTGTCCTCTGGAACGGCGGCATTCCGCTTGTAAGTCACATTTGAGACTGCGCCTTTAGGCTTGATTTCACCCTCAGACAGCGCTACGGCATCCAGGCTCAGGAATCGAGCCACATGCACAATCAGCTCCCAGGCACCATCACTGGAATCAGCAATGGAGTCCGACCACCACTCAGGGAGAAGCTCAGTGATCTGGCCTTTGCGAAAGCCCAGCGGCTTAAGTGCTGAATAGAGCTGACTTGCGGTGATGATGTTGATTATCTCCTATGACGGTTGCTTGCTAATGGATTTAACAAACGGGATCGCTGCTTCCAATATGGTGGCAATGAACTCTGCGGATGCGTCAGTGCCATCCCAGGCTTTTTCAAGCACTTTAGCCAAGCGGACATTATCACATGTAAAGGTTATGCCAGTATTCAAATTTATATTGGCATAGTTACAGATAGCTTCTACATCTTTTGTTACATTTTTAACACGCCCACCAAGAATTCGGGCAACCTGGTATTGTTTGATTTTTACAAGCTTTGCAAGGCCGGTCTGACTCAGATCATTAGTCTCCATATAATCCACAATGGCTTCTGACAATAATTCTATCTGCGACTTCATAACCTTGACTTTTATGGCATAAAATTGTATTATATGGCATAAGGTGAAATTCATGAAATAATATTTAAGTGGATATCCAAACTATGCGAATGATTAATGAGTATGAAATGCGCGAAGCGCTACTGAAATTATTGAACGTTCAGTTGAGCGATCAAGATGTAGTGGTGGTGGAAGAACTGGGTATAGAACATGGTAGCTCACGCATCGATGTTGCTGTCGTCAACGACAAATTGATAGGTTATGAGATCAAAAGCGATTACGATAATCTGCTGAGGCTGCCAGGTCAGATTCATGCATACAATCGGGTTTTTAACGAAATAAACATTGTGACTGGTGCAGAGTTCATTTATGAAATCAACGAGCTCATTCCATCATGGTGGGGCATCAAGCAGGCGAATGTTTCCAAAAGTGGAGCCGTGACCCTGGAGACAATACGTGAAGCTAAGGCGAATCCTGGTCAGTCTTCATTAAGTCTCGCTTCATTATTATGGAAGAATGAAGCAGCAGATATCCTGAGTCACTATATTGACCGCACTCCCCCTGTGAGCTGGACCAAGAGAAGGTTGTATTTCGAATTATTTAATTGTCTGGATCTTCAAGGCATATGCGAAGTTGTCTGCATGAAACTCAGAACCCGAACAGAGTGGCGCAATTCCTTACCGTCAACGCCAGGTGGTGGCTCGTTGCGTCCCTCCGCCATGTAGTCATATTGCCAGTAGGCGCGCCTGGCTGGGCGTGAAAATTATATTTTTCGTCTCCGAAACTGAACTCCTCTGTTGAGTAATCGGGTTCCAGTATCAGTAATTCACACAAGTCATTATATTGTCCAAAACCGTAAGTCCTGACGCCTCCGGCCTTCAGCAACATCCATTCACTTTGCAGGGCATATCGAATCGCCGCTGATGGGTTTATCTTGAGCGGATCGATCTCTGCCAGTGGGTCAGGGTTGGTAACGGCATAATCCCCAAACCTGATATCTGGATACGCACTGAGTATCTTCTTCCAAACCTTCCACTCCACCCTTGGAATGAGCGTGTTGCCCTTGGCAATACCGGTTAGATTAAAGGGAAAGGAACCGCCTGCTAATGTGACGGTGTAGGCACGTTCATGCTGAAGCGCCACTTCAACAAAATCCTTCATCCTGGTCGCCAGCTGGCCAGGATCTGCGTTGACGATACTGAACATATCCAGGACAACATGTATGCGGATTTCTGGATTATTAACTGCTACGAAAGCTTCAGTGATGACCTGCTCAATCTGTGCTGCCAAGCAATTGAACACTTTGATTCTCAGCACGACATCACTGTAATGGCTCAAAGTGCTTAACTCAGCTGCCTCATTTTCAACCATTGACGGATGAATGACGGGAAATACCTGCAAGTCATTCTTTGAAAAATAGTCGCAGATTGTCCTGACCGTCTTCACGGTTGTAGTTGTACTTAAAAAGGCTAGTGTATCGACAGCAACCGCGTGGTTTTTCCCATCAGACTTAATCAGGGAGAGAGTAGCTTTTTCGATATTATTTTTGATTGTTCCTGAGCGGTCGTTCTTCTTGATGACCAGCGGCTGAAATTCGATGATCGGGAGCATCAGGACACGATCTGGATCATCTACTTTCTGCAGTGCAACCTGCTCGCCCAACTTCCATTTCAAAATCGGCATGTAACGAAAATCGGATGCTGTACCCATCGCTCAATCCTTCTTCTAATAGCTTGTATGGATCTAACCTGTAACAGATGTGGCTATGAATCTAGCATAAATGGAAAACCTAATTCTACCCAGGATTTCCCATAAACCTCAGTGGACGATGATTTCAATCCTTCGACAACAATCCAAACCTCCGGAGAATGATCCGCAGCACTTACTTCAAGTATACAAGCCTGCCTTCGCCGCACTTTTCCAACCAATGGGACATGCTGAACATTTGGATCAATTTGGTCATTCTCATCTTTTACCAACGGTAGAGGGAAATGCGGACTAGTCACGCCTTCAGGGGGATGGAAAGCGAGAAACTGCTTACCCGACTGTTCAAAGTAATCTATGGCACTTTTCA
>JBAZTJ010000080.1:4308-12134 GCA_041662005.1 Candidatus Methylopumilus sp. | reverse complement strand
CAAAGTGCAGCAACCCGGCGCACACTTACCCGAAAATCCTGCTGGCGCTCTCCCACAACATTACTGAACCTCGACTGCTAGCACTTGCTTCAGGCGCCTTGTTCTATGTGGCATTGCGCTGGATAGAGGCATATGGCCTTTGGTATGGTAGAAAATGGGCATCCCTGCTTGGAATCATCAGTGCAGGACTCTACGTGCCGCTTGAGCTGGCAGAAATGGTGTCACATCCTTCCTGGCTCAACACCGGCTTGCTGGTTATCAACCTGGCCATCGTTGCGGTTCTCTGGCGCAACCTGCGACACCACCGTCATTAGCAAACTTATGTCCACATCTGCGGCATCGATTCATTCAGCTTTAGCACGGGCACAACAACAGCTGATGTTAGCGCTCGCTCTTGATAGCCGCGAGGCACGATCAGAGGCCAGGATACTACTTGGCCACATCCTAAACAAAGACCATGCATGGCTGATCACTCATGAACATGATGCCATGGAAGCCAATATCCATGAGGGTTTCAAGGCACTGCTCGCACGCCGCATAAATGGTGAGCCTGTCGCCTACCTCCTCGGCCATCGCGAATTTTATGGACTGGACCTGAAAGTCTCCCCAGCCACATTGATTCCTCGACCAGACACCGAAACACTGGTTGAAGCTGCCCTGGCTAAAATCCCCAGCGATACTAATTATAAAATCCTCGACTTAGGCACAGGCACAGGTGCCATAGCGCTGGCGATTGCCAGGCACAGACCCAAATCCATGGTCACTGCAGTTGATGCTTCTGATGCGACATTAGATATCGCTAAAGAAAATGCACAGAACTTAAAAATCGCCAATGTGCGCTTTGTGCTGAGTGACTGGCTTACTGCACTCCATGATGAAAAGTTTGATGTGATTGCCAGCAACCCGCCCTATATCGAGCAGGATGATGTGCATCTAAGCCAAGGGGATTTGCGTTTTGAACCACTCAGCGCATTGGCTTCCGGCATGGATGGCCTGGATGATATCCGCAGAATTATTCAATCCGCGCCGCCGCATTTAAATCCGCAAGGCTGGCTCATGCTGGAACATGGCTACAACCAGGCAGAGGCAGTTGCCAAACTCATGACAGCGCATGGCTTGCGCGAAGTACAACACCGCCACGATTTAGCAGGGATTGCACGCGTCACTATCGCTCAACTTTAGCGCTCTGCTTTAGGTTTGTCGCCGCACGGTGAATCGCTTAATATCCTGCTCATAAAATAAAAAAGGGGCGGGACATGATCCAAAAACTACGTTTGGCAATACGCAATGACCTGGAGGCACCAGCCGAAGCCCGCAGTTTCGGCTCGGGCTGGATCAGCGGCGTAGGTGCATTGATATTGGCTATCGCCGGGCTGAGCCTGGTGCTCAGTTCTCACTTCCCCGATTCGTTCTCCATGCCGCAATTGCGTGTAGTGTATGCGCAAAGCTGGTTTAGCCTAGCAGTACAGGGCTTGCTGCTTACCGGTTTTATTCTGGCATGCCTTAACCTGATTTTGAGGCGTAACAAAATCCTTGGGTTTAGCTCGATCGTACTGGTGTTTAGCGCATCTATCATAGGGAGCGTATTTCCCAGTCAGACTGCGGCCAAGGCCAACTCATTAATAGGGCTGGATTGGTTTGTGCTCAACATGCTGATGACCGGCGTATTGTTTGTGCCGCTGGAAAAAATGTTCGGCCGTTTGCGCGAACAGCCTTTATTTCGTAGTGAATGGCGCGAAGACCTGTTTTACTTTCTGCTCAGTAGCCTGCTGGTGCAAGTGCTGACTTACCTGTCGCTGTTCCCGTCCTATACAGTCCTCGAACACACCAGCAGCTGGACAGAGTTGCGCCATACGGTGGGTAGCCAACCGTTATGGCTGCAGTTCATCGAGATCATGTTCCTCACCGATTTCATGCAGTACTGGTTCCATCGGGCGTTTCACCGCATCCCGTTTTTGTGGGTCTTCCATGCCGTACATCATTCGGCGCAAAAGATGGATTGGCTGGCAGGCTCACGCATGCATATTATCGAGATTATCGGCTTGCGCGGCATGACCATTATCCCCATGTATGTGCTGGGGTTTGTGGAATCGGCCATGCATGCTTACATACTGCTGGTCTATATTTATGCCACATTCGTGCATGCCAACGTGCGATTCAATGTGGAATGGCTAAAGCCTTTTATTGTGACGCCGCGCTTTCATCACTGGCACCACGGCATTGAAAAAGAGGCGATTGATGTCAATTTTTCAATCCACTTCCCACTGTTTGACCGCCTGTTCGGCACTTATTACATGCCGCCAAAACAGTGGCCCAGCGGTTATGGTATAGGTGGGCATCCGGTGCCGAATGGTTATCTCAAGCAGTTTGCTTATCCATTCAAACGCAAGGCTTAACGACACATCGCTGGATTGAGGCATATACAAAACCAATATTTTTAAGCGTGCCTCAGCCTTGCAAATACTGATTCTTCAGCTGGATATAGTTCTCGGCCGAATGCAGGAAATGTGTAATTTCTTTCTCGCTTAAAGCCCGTACTTTCCTGGCTGGGCTGCCCATATACAAGTAACCACTTTCCAGCACCTTACCTTCCGGCACCAGGCTACCCGCGGCCAGCAGCACATGCTTCTGCACGACGGCTTTATCCATGACGATACTGCCCATGCCGATCAGGCATTCGTCTTCTATGGTGCAACCATGCAGAATAACCTTGTGCCCAATCGTGACGTAATCACCAATAATCAGTGGCGCACCTGCCGGGTCCGCTGCTGATTTATGACTGACATGCAACACGCTGAGATCCTGCACGTTAGTCCCCCGGCCGATGCGGATGTAATTTACATCCCCGCGAATCACTGTGCCCGGCCACACGGAGACATCATCGGCCAATGTCACATCACCTATCACCGAGGCGAAGTGATGCACATAAACGCCGGTACCGAGCTGGGGTGCACGGCCTTGAAGGGCCATAATATTTATGGGTAGCGTGTCTGGGTTAGTCGGCAACATAGGACACATAGTATAATGAAGGGTGCTTCTAAAAACTTAGATTTCTAAGTAAGACAAGGCGCGAGCCAAAAAATTGGACGCGGCATATAAACGATATGTAAGGAGAATTTTTTAGTGAGCAACGCAGTATTACAACGAAATATAAGTTTTTAGGGGCACCCTGTAAAGTTATGTCAGAGAATCCATCCGTTGGCATCGTTGCCCCGCAAATAGCGCACTTCAGCGAACCCCTTACGCTAAAAAGCGGTGAGGTTTTACCTCAATTCCATCTCATGTACGAGACATACGGCGAACTGAATGCCGACAAATCGAATGCGGTGATGATATGCCATGCACTTTCCGGCAACCACCATGTGGCTGGCAAGCATGCCGATACCGACAAGAGCCCCGGCTGGTGGGATAACCTCATCGGACCTGGGCGGCCACTGGATACCAATAAATTTTTCGTGATCGGCCTCAACAACCTTGGCGGCTGCCATGGCAGTAGCGGCCCGTCCAGCACCAATCCGCTCACCGACAGGCCATGGGGCGCCAACTTCCCCATCGTCACGGTTGAAGACTGGGTAGCCTCGCAGGCAAGACTGGCGGACTACCTGGGCATAGACCAGCTAGCCGCCATCATCGGTGGCAGCCTGGGTGGCATGCAGGTTTTGCAATGGACACTGTCATTCCCGGATCGCATACGGCACGCCCTGGTGATTGCCTCCGCGCCCAACCTCACGGCACAAAACATCGCCTTTAACGAAGTGGCCAGGCAAGCGATTATCACCGACCCTGAATTTCACGACGGCGCCTATTACAACCATGGCGTAGTACCTCGTCGCGGCTTACGCATCGCACGCATGCTGGGCCATATCACTTACCTATCCGATGATGCAATGGGGGCAAAATTCGGCCGCAAGCTGCGTAATGGCGAGATCAAATACAGCTTTGACGTAGAGTTTGAAATGGAATCCTACCTGCGTTATCAGGGCGATAAATTCGCGGGCGAGTTTGATGCCAACACCTATTTGCGCATGACACGTGCGCTGGATTATTTTGACCCCGCGCTGGAACACGGTGGCAACCTGTCTGCCGCATTGGCCAAAGCCAAGGCAGATTTCCTGGTAGTGTCTTTCACCAGCGACTGGCGTTTCTCACCAGCGCGTTCACGCGAAATCGTCAAGGCTCTGCTGGATAATGAGCTTTCGGTCAGCTACGCCGAAGTCACTGCCGCACACGGGCATGATGCCTTTTTAATGCCGGATAAGCACTATCACGACATTATGCGCACCTACCTTGACAAGATAGAGGTCTAAGATGGGTACTCTGGAAAAAAATATAGTAGAAAATGCAAAAAATAGAGCAGATTTTGCGTTAATTGCAAAATGGGTATCGCCCAATGCTAAAGTACTGGATCTTGGCTGCGGTGATGGCACTCTGCTGACGCAATTACGCAAGACCCATAATATCCGCGGCTATGGTGTGGAAAAAGACGATGCCAACTGGCTGACCGCCATGCAAAGTGGCGTAGATGTGATTCAGATGGACCTGGAATCCGGGCTATCCGGCTTTGAGGCACAATCCTTTGATGTGGTCGTGCTATCGCAGACTTTACAGGCTGTGCTGAATACCGAAGCGATAGTGCATGAAATGTTGCGAGTGGGGCGTGAAGCGATTGTGACCTTCCCCAACTTCGGCTACTGGCGCCACAGATTTCAGCTAATTGCCGGGCAAATGCCCGTATCCAAAAACCTGCCTTACCAGTGGTACGACACCCCCAATGTGCACCTGTGCACCATCAAGGATTTTGACGAATTTTGCGTGAATCACAATATTGAGGTGCTGGAGCGACTGGTGTTAACCGAAGGTGAGGAAATCAAGGCGATACCGAATCTGCTGGGTAGTTTGGCGATGTATCGTCTGCGCACTCAAGACTAACGCATCCCTCGCTTGAACAGACTAAGCCAGGCCCAAGGTGCGCAGTCTACGATAAAGCGTATTACGACTGATGCCCAACTGGCGCGCCACTGCAGAAATATTCCCCGCCTGGCTTTGCATTGCAGCACGGATAGCATCCGCCGCCATGTCATCCAAGGCCAAGGCTTTTAGCGACTCGACTCCTGATTGCTCTGCGTTGGCCTGTTGAGCAATCGCCCCCCCCATCAGCTTCATCTCGTCGGTAAAGTCCTGCGTCAAATGCAGTCCGGCGATAGGTCCACCATCCGATAAGGCCAGCGCGGTTCGCAGCACATTATGCAACTGGCGAATATTGCCTGGCCATGGGTGCGTTTCAAATATCGCCATGACTTCAGGGCTGATCTCCACTTCTCCAGCCTGCTCAATCTGTAGGATGATGTGTATCAGCTCGTCAAGATCTGTGCGCTGGCGCAATGCCGGCAAGGCTATGCTCAGGCCATTGATGCGGTAATACAGGTCGCTACGGAAAGCGCCGCTTTCGACTTTTTCGCGCAGCTTCTGGTTGGTTGCACTGATCAGTGCAAAATTGACCGGCTTGGATTTGGTACTACCCAAAGGCGTGACCGTGCGCTCCTGTAATACCCTCAGCAGCCTGGCCTGCAGTGACAATGGCATATCACCGATTTCATCCAAAAATAACGTACCGCCATCCGCCTGTTCTATCTTGCCGGGGCTGCCTTTACGTTTGGCACCGGTAAAGGCACCTTCTTCATAACCGAACAACTCAGCCTCGATCAAGCCTTCTGGCAAGGCCGCACAGTTGACAGCTATCCAGGGGCCATCCCGCCGCGGGCTGGCTTCGTGTATGGCACGGGCGAACAGCTCCTTGCCGACGCCGGTTTCACCCTGGATAAGGATAGGGATATCCCGACCGATCACCTGCCTGACCTGACTGATGGCCTGGCTTACCTTGGCATCACAACTGCTGAGCATCTCAAGATTGGCAGCACTGGTTCTTTTGATGACCTGCGGTGCCCTGGCTTGTGGTTTTTTATGCAATGACTGTACTTGCGCATAAATACGGGCACCATTCGCCAGCCTGAGCGGGAATATCAATTTATCGCCGCTGGCTGCATGGCCCAATATGCTGGCAAGTGGTACGTCGAACAGCTGGTTGAATTGCAGCTGGCGCCCATTCAACGCATGGGTCTGCGGGCTCAAACCAAGCTGAAACTGGCCGCTGCGGTTAGTCGCAACAAGCTGCCCGTCCCTCGAGAACATGGCGATACCCTCCCAAAGGGTACCTATGAATTCGGGGCGAGCATGGAAGTGCAGTGCAATATCCGCTTCATAACTGGCTCGAAACAGCCGGTTCTCTATCATCTGTGCCGCCATTTTCACTAGCGCCAATGTGTGCTGTTGCGGCATCTTGAAATCGTTGGAAACATCAAGCGTAGCCAGCAGCTCGTTGCCAGCACCAAAAATTGGTACGGCCGAACAGCTCAACGCGTGGTGATAGGCCATGAAATGCTCTGCACCTTGCACTGTCATCGCCGACTGCTCAACCAGGGCTGTGCCGATGGCATTGGTGCCACGATGATCTTCATGCCAGGAAACGCCAGGTAACAGCGATTTGCGCTGCTCTTCATTGAGGAAATGCTTGTCGCCCAGGCTGTGCAGTATCACACCCTCATCATCCGTCAGAATCACTATGCTGCGCGTATGCGATATCTGCTCGTTGAGTGTCTCCATCTCCGGCTGGGCATGCGCGAGCAGCAAGCGGTTCTGCTCACGCTTGCGAGCCAGCTCCTGCGCCGTTACTACTTCCAGATTACGCGGAGAGTTTGCATCAATGCCATTGGCCAGGCAGCGCCGCCAGGAGCGTTCTATCGCCTCGGCAATGGCGCCCTGCTGCACATTGCCATTGGTAAGAAACTCTTTCCTTGCCTGCAATATGGTCGGGGCATTATCTAATGGGGAGTATTTCATTGATTTGGCGGAGTTCTCTAGCACTAAAAGTCTTCAATTTAATGAACAGGTGTATCGGTACACCTGTTCATTTCTGGCACAACCTGAAAAATCAAACCCTGCGCAGCCCACACCTTAAAAAATCAGGATTAAAAAATAATTAATTGATTTTAATCAGCTTTATTCACACATTTGCGATATTTTTTTGCGTTGGCACATCAATTGCAATATTAGCACCGTTCACGGTAATGCAGCACATTCGTATCGCGACAATGTAAGAAGTTACTAAGCCTATAACAATTTTTATTTTGGAGATGCAGCATGAATCATCAATTCAAACTCGCTTTGGGCGCGAGCATAGCGCTGGGCGCAGGCTTACTTGGCATGTTAAGCACACCAGTCTTTGCTGCCGATGAGTTAACAAAGCTCATGCAGGATGACAACCAGTGGGCACACCCACGCAAAGATTACGCTAACACCGGCTACAGCCGCCTTGCTCAGATCAACAAAAGCAACGTCAAAAACGTAAAGCTCGCATGGACATTCGCTACAGGTGTTAACCGCGGCCACGAAGGTGCTCCGCTGGTTGTTAACGACATTATGTACGTACACACCGCATTCCCTAATAACGTTTACGCCCTGGATCTTAACGATAACCAGAAGATCATCTGGTCTTACTTTCCCAAGCAAGACCCTAACGTACAAGCATTGCTTTGCTGCGACAACGTAAACCGTGGTCTGGGCTATGGCGATGGCAAGATTTTCCTGCAACAGAATGATGGCATGCTGGTTGCCCTTGATGCCAAGAGCGGCAGCAAAATCTGGGAAGCCAAAGTAACCGATAACAAGGAAGGCGCATCCAACACCAATGCACCCCACGTTATTAAAGACAAGGTAATCACCGGCTGTTCAGGCGGCGAATATGGCGTTCGTTGCTATATCACTGCGTA
>JBAZTJ010000080.1:0-4298 GCA_041662005.1 Candidatus Methylopumilus sp. | reverse complement strand
ATCTGGCGTGCCTACAGTACAGGCTCCGACAAAGATGCCCTGATCGGCGCTGACTTTAACAAGGACAATCCGCACTACAGCGCTTTATCGCTGTATGAAGATGTCAATGGCGGCAATAAGGAAGGCGGCTCTTTCAAGGCGTTGCCAAAAGAAAAGCTCAAGTTCCCGGAAACCGACCTGGGTGTAAAAACCTGGCTCAAACCACAAGCCCGCAAAGACGGCTGGCAAAATGGTGGTGGCCCGACATGGGGCTGGTACTCATATGACCCCAAGCTGAACCTGATGTACTACGGCACCGGCAACCCTGGCACCTGGAATCCTGACGTACGCCCTGGCGATAACAAATGGTCCATGACCATATTCGCGCGTGACGTGGATACCGGCATGGCCAAATGGGGTTACCAGATGACGCCGCATGACGAGTGGGATTATGACGGCATGAATGAGATCGTGCTGTGGGATGCCCAAGGCAAAAAACTGGCGACCCATTTCGACCGTAACGGTTTCGGCTATACCTTTGACCGCACCAACGGCAGTTTGCTGGTCGCCAAGAAGATGAACCCGTTTGTGAACTGGGCAACCAGCATTGACCTTAAATCTGGCGTGCCGATCAAGGATCCAAAGTACTCAACCCACCAAGATTACAACGCTAAAGGCATTTGCCCTTCTGCGCTGGGTGTAAAGGATGAGCAGCCTTCGGCATTCTCACCAAGAACCAAGATGTTCTATGTGCCGTTGAACCATGTATGTATGACCTATGAGCCTGTTGAATCCAAGTATGTTGCAGGCCAACCGTGGGTAGGTTCAACCCTGACCATGTTTGCCGGCCCTGAAGGTGTAATGGGTGGCTTTATGGCTTGGGATGGACTCAAGGGCAAATCTGTCTGGTACAACAAGGAAAAGTTCTCCGCCTGGGGTGGCGCGCTGGTAACAGGTTCCGACCTGGTGTTCTACGGTACGCTCGATCGCTGGTTCAAGGCACTTGATGCCCAGACCGGTAAAGAGCTGTGGAAATTCCAGGTGGGTTCAGGCGTAGTTGGCAATGCCATCACCTTCAGCCATAAGGGTAAGCAATATGTAGGCGTTTTATCCGGCATTGGCGGCTGGGCTGGTGTGGCCATGAACCTGGGCCTGACTAACGAGACCGATGGCCTGGGCGCTGCTGGCGGCTACAAGGAGCTGGTAAAGTACAACGCAGCCCCTGGTGGCGGTGCGATGAACGTGTTTAGCCTGTAATCCGGCGATTAGATTAAGGAAAATTTATCATGGAAAAATATATGATCAAGCCCTTTATTCTGAGTGTACTGATGCTGGGTTTACAACCGGCGCATGCTGCAGACTCGGCAGAAGCCCTGGCGCAAAAAAGTAACTGCCTGATGTGCCATAGTGTATCGGCTGCGATCCTCGGCCCTGCTTATAAAGATGTTGCCAAGAAATATAAAGGCGACAAAGGGGCCGAAGCACGCCTGGTAGCCAAAGTGAAAGCGGGTGGCAGTGGTGTATGGGGCAAGATGCCCATGCCGCCAAACAGCCCGCAAGTGAAAGATGAAGACATCACCACCATCGTGAAATGGGTGCTGGCACTCGAGTAGCCGCTTAAAAAAACAGTTAGTTAGAAATAGTTTCCCCTTTGAGCCAACCTCCCGGTTGGCTCTTTTTTTTAACTCAATACCAGCAGCCTGAAAAGCCCGGCAACACCAAATGCCAATACGGCAAAACCACTCACTTTTCTCACCCAAGGCTGTTGCAGCCATGATTTCAGTCTAACTGCGGCCAACCCCATTGCCAGCAAAGTAGGCAGCGTACCCAGCCCAAAAGCCAACATCAGCAGCACACCCTGTAGCGGGCTACCAGTAGCAATCGCAGCGATCAGCACACTGTAAACCAGCCCGCACGGTAGCCAGCCCCAGACCAAACCTAAGCCAAAGGCCTGGGCAGGATTCTGCACCGGGATAAACCGTTTACCGTAAGGCTGGATGCGTTTCCAGACATGTTGGCCCAATGACTCAACGCGCGTAAGCACGGCTGAAATGCCGGACAAATAAAGCCCGAGCAGAATCAGCATCAGGCTCGCCAAGGCATACAAAATCTTTTCTATCGGCAGTACATGCGACAGAAAGAAACTGCTGGCACCAACAGCACCGGCGATGCCACCAGCGATGCAATAACTGGTGATGCGCCCCAGGTTGTAGCCCAGCAGGTAGGGCACTTTGGGTTTGGCATTAGGCAGGCTGATACTGACTGCGCCGACAATGCCGCCGCACATACCGGCACAATGGCCACCGCCAAGAAGGCCTACCAGAAAGGCGGCTGTTAAACTGAGTTCAAGCATGGTGATATTGTGGCACGCGCGGGGTGTTTTCGGTTAAGGTTGCGTCTATGCAAAACACTACCTCTGATGAAAATAAAAATATCTGGCTTTCCCTGCTTAACAAACGGATGCTCATCTGCATCTTTACCGGTTTCAGCTCAGGTTTACCCCTCTATATCCTGATCAGCCTGTTACCGGCATGGTTGCGCAGTGAGGGCGTGAACCTCAAGTCCATAGGCCTGTTCGCGCTTATTCAGCTGCCATTTACATGGAAATTTCTGTGGGCACCGTTTTTTGATCGCTATATTCCACCATTAGGTCGCCGACGCGGCTGGTTGATTATCTCGCAAGTTTTGTTGCTGATTTCCATCCCGACGTTCGGTTCACTCAACCCGCAACTGGATATCTGGACAATTGCCTACCTGGCTGGTGTCGTCGCATTTTTCTCGGCCAGCCAGGATATTGTGTTGGATGCCTACCGCCGCGAGTTGTTGCTGGATTCCGAGTTGGGCTTAGGCAATGCCGTCCATGTAAATGCATATAAGGTCGCCGGGCTGGTGCCGGGCTCCTTATCACTGATACTTGCCGACCACCTGCCATGGAGTAGCGTATTTCTGGTAACCGCCTTGTTCATGCTACCCGGCATAGGCATGACCTTGTTCGTCAAAGAACCGCAACTGCTGGCCGGTCGCCCCCGCACCTTGCGCGCCGCTATCGTTGAGCCATTTCTCGAATTTATAGGGCGGCAAGGCTGGCGGCCTGCAGTGATGATCCTGGCCTTTATTTTTCTTTACAAACTTGGCGATAGCATGGCCACTGCACTGGCCACGCCGTTTTACCTGGACATGGGTTTCAGCAAAACCGAGATCGGCTTGATCGCCAAGAATGCCGGCCTGTGGCCTAGCGTAGTAGGCGGCCTGCTGGGTGGCGTATGGATGATCAAACTTGGGGTCAACCGCGCCTTATGGCTGTTTGGCATCGTGCAGATGGTCGCCATCCTGGGATTCGCCTGGCTGGCCGTGGTAGGTCATAGCCTGCTTTGGCTGGCGATTGTGATTAGCATTGAAGCTTTGGGCGTGGGGCTGGGAACAGCCGCATTTGTGGCCTATATCGCACAAAACACCCATCCGCTTTATACCGCAACCCAGTTCGCGCTATTTACCAGCCTGGCAGCGGTACCGCGCACTTTTGCCAATGCTGGTGCAGGCTGCCTGGTAGAAGATGGGGCTTTACAGCTTTTCAGTTGGCTGCCACCTATACCGTGCCTGGGTATGGGCTGGGCTGGTTTTATGCTGTTGTGTTTCGCGTTGGCAATTCCCGGCATGCTGCTGTTACTCAAGGTAGCACCATGGAACGGTGAGCCATATGTTATTCAATCGGGTGTAAGTAAATAGACGGCGCCCCGACTAATCCTCATCTCTCACGGAGGATTAGTCATGCACCTCAACCAAACCGGCTACGCGCTGCTCTCGTCACTTTTGATACTCAGTCAGGCCACTGCAGCATTCGGCGCAGAATGCTCAATCAAAAGTGGTCCGCAGGTCACGCCATTGCTGGAGCTTTACACTTCAGAGGGTTGCAGCAGCTGCCCACCGGCAGATCAATGGTTGAGCGGTATCGCCGCTGCCGGTTTTACTTCAGACAAAGTGGTCCCGCTGGCTTTTCACGTAGACTACTGGGATTACATAGGCTGGAAGGATAGATTCGGCAAACCCGAGTTCAGCGCACGGCAACGCCAGGCTGCCAAGTCAGGGGTTTCTGCTTTTGTTTACACGCCACAAGTCATGCTGAACGGCGCTGATTTCCGTGGCTGGCAGCAAGCCTCCCGTTTTACCCAGGTTATTGATGCATCACTCAAGCAGCCCGCAAAGGTCAACATGAACATCAGCATGGCAGCAACTGCTGATGACAAAGCCAGGGTCACCGTTTCAGCCCAGGGCAACACCCCTGCCGACACAAAACAACTGGATGCTTACATTGCCATCTA
>JBAZTJ010000079.1:11101-12334 GCA_041662005.1 Candidatus Methylopumilus sp. | reverse complement strand
CACACGGATACGCACACGGTCTCCAAGGCCCGCGACTATGGGCGATATTCCCGGAAAAGCCCGGCTGTTCCAGGTCCACAAGTTAAATTCCAGCATGGTATTCACGCGAGGCGTATAGCTGCCCGGATCAATGTCATAGCTATTTAGCAGGAATATGTAATCCCGATCGACCGCCATAAATTTCGGGTTCTTGGGATGCGTGACCCAGGAGCCCATCATGCCCATGGCCATTTGCGTCATTTCATCGGCATGCGGGTGATACATAAAGGTGCCGGGGCGCTTGGCCTCAAACTCATAAACATAGGTTTTTCCGGGCATGATGGCTGGCTGAGTCAGCCCTGCCACGCCGTCCATGCCATTCGGCACGGGCTGCCCATGCCAGTGGATGGTGGTTTTTTCGGGTAAGCGGTTGGTGACGAATATACGCACCCTGTCGCCCTCCACTACTTCGATGGTCGGCCCGGGGCTCTGCCCGTTATAGCCCCATAAATGTGCTTTCATACCGGGAGCGATTTCACGCACCACAGGTTCGGCCACCAGATGAAACTCTTTTACCCCGTTTTTCATGCGCCAGGGCAGGCTCCATCCGTTAAGCGTCACTACCGGATTGTAAGGACGTCCATTGGCGGGGCTTAAAGGTGCATGCGTATCAGCCTTGTCCGTCGTAATAATGTCCGGCAATGCAGCCATCGCCACCTTGCTCACCGAGCTTGCCGCCACCGCAGCGCCAGCCCATTTGAAAAAATCACGTCTTGTCGCCATCAGAATTCTCCTTTTGCCGGGGCAGTGCCGCCTATCATGCTCAATTGCAAATCACTATCGCTCAGCCAGAACTCGCGCAGCGCTTCAATATAACTATTGACGCTACCAACCTGAGCGCGCGCATCTGCCAACAGCTCGAACACACTCACCAGCATGCCGTTGTAGCGCAACTGATTCTCTTCGGAAATGCGCTTGCGTAAGGGGATAATCTCGTCGCGGTAATGTTTGGCAACATCGTAGTTGGCACGGTAGCTGGCATACGACTGCCGCACCTCGGAACGCGCATCGACTGCGGCCTGGGCCGCACGGTTGACCGCCTGCATATAGAGGGCTTCAGCTCGGGCTACGCGGGCATCGCCCCAATCAAACAAGGGCAACTCAAAGGAGATGTCCACGCCGTTCTTGTAAGGTTCGTTTCTGGAGCCTTCCAGCACGCGCGCCGGACCAAGTTCCAATACATTGATAAAGCGC
>JBAZTJ010000079.1:0-11091 GCA_041662005.1 Candidatus Methylopumilus sp. | reverse complement strand
AGCCCCAGCTGTTTCGCCAGCACCTCAGTATCGGCCCGGATAATCTGCAGATCGACACGTTGCTGCATGGCGGTTTGCTCAGCTTGCGGCAAAGCTTGTGGGGCATCCGGCAAATCAGGCAGCCGCTCTGCGAGTTTAAACCCGGCTTGGGCATCGCTCAGGCTGAGCAATCGCAGCAAACGCTCGCGGCTGGCAATTTGTGCATTTTTGGCACGCGTAAATTCCAGCATGGCATCCGCATAAAAGCCCTGCTCGCGGGCCTGTTCCAGCTTGCTCCAGTTACCTTTTTGAGTCATGCCACGCGCCAGCTCACTCCCGGCTTCGGCGGCATCCTTCACCTGGCTCATATAGCGCATGGCTTCGTTAGCAGCTACCGCATTGAAATAAGCGTTACGGGTATCGCGTGCCAGCCTGAAAACTTCTTGTGCCACCATTTTTTGCGTCAGTTCAAAGCGGCGCTGCTCTATGGCCCTGGCTTTCGGCATGGTGAGCAGTGAAAATACATTAAAGGTCAGCGCCTGCTCTATCTTGTAATCGCCATTGTGCCGCGCATACAGCATGCTGAAACGCGGATTGGGCAAGCGCCCGGCCTGCACCAGGTCGGCCTCAGAAATGCCGAGGCTATAAAATGAGGCCTGCAAGCCCTTGTTATTCAGTAATGCGACTTGCACTGCAGATTCGACATCCAGCGGGGCTTTAAGCAGCTCATCAACCCGCTCGGCCAGCCTGCTGGCTTCCGCATCAGACCTGGGCCACTCCACTGCTTTGCCAAGCCGCTGCTGTGCGGCTTGCTGCACAGAGGTGAACCCCCTGTCGCTGCTGAAACCAGCGCATCCGCCCAGCATCAAGCTGAGCAAGACCAGGCCTCCGTATTTGTTTAAGGTATGGTGACTTTTCATTGCAAACACTCCAATAGCAGTCTGTTCCACCATATTTCACAGGGAACAAATCTCAAAAATAGTAGGGTAAATCCGGGAGCACCGGACAAGCCGATGCATTGAGTTAAAGCAGTATGGGCGGACGTTGCAGACGATTGATGCCTGGCCCGTGGTATATACCACTTTCGGCAGCGGCCAGCACTGGGTGGGGTAAGAATGAAGGGGCAAATAACATCGCTACCGGCATCATGGTGATACATGCCAGGCAGTGATGGCAATTTGCGCAAGGCGAGCTTGACGAGTGCTTGTCATGCTGGTGCTTTTCATGCTCAGGCTCTGTCGTACCTGTTTGAACAATGCCCATAAGCATTGTATCGTCATGCTCATGCAGTTGGGCCATGTCGGCAGATGTCGATACATCCTGCATCATCGCACCGGTGTAAATGGCACTGGTGTAAATGGAACCCGCATACACAGTATCAGTCACAAGAATTGTGATGAGCATTAGAATAAAAGCGCGGAATATTCGCATGCAATGATTGAAGCATAAAGTATCAACCGGGTAAAGCCCGCTTATCAAGCTTAGATGAAAACGTTAGCCTTAAGCATATACTGAACGCTTAAAGTGGCAGCCACACCAGAATGGATACTGATTTAACACCTTTTTAGCATGCTAGAAAACTATTACCAACTTTCCACCGGCCGCGTTGCCGCACTTAGCAGCAATACCCCTTTTCCGCCTTTAGCTGATGCCCTGACTGAACCTAACGGACTGCTAGCGATTGGCGGGGACCTGTCCGAGCAGCGCTTGCTGTCTGCCTATCGGCAAGGCATATTCCCCTGGTTTAGCGCTGGCGAACCGGTGTTGTGGTGGAGCCCAGACCCTCGCATGGTGTTATTCCCGGATGAATTAAAAATCTCGCGCTCCCTAGGCAAGCGCCTCAAGCATAACGATTACGAAATAAGGTTTGATACAGCGTTTCACGAGGTGATGCTAGCCTGTGCTGAGTGCGGGCGTCCCGGACAAGATGGGACATGGATTACCGACGACATTATCCAAGGCTACTGCCGGCTGCATGCACTCGGTTACGCACATAGCGCGGAAACATGGATAGACGGTCAGCTGGTGGGTGGACTTTATGGGGTAGCGATAGGCAAAATTTTTTATGGTGAATCCATGTTCCACCGCGTCACTGATGCCTCAAAACTTGCTTTTGTGCATTGGGTCCAACACCTCCAGGCACAAGGCTTTGGCCTGATCGATTGCCAGATGAAAACCTCGCACCTGGCAACCTTGGGTGCCAGGGAAATCTCTCGCGGGGAATTCTCACAGCGCCTATCAGAATTGGTAAACTTGTTATCATGACCCTGCCCGGCGACCCACCGTTACATAAGCTGCAATTCTATGCCACCACTTCGTACGCCTGTGGCTATATAGAAGGCCGCCAGGCGCAGTCCCTCATTGCAGCCCCGCACCACCTCATTAATGCTGATACCTACAGCGGCCTTATCCAGCTTGGTTTTCGCCGTAGCGGGAAATTTACTTACCGTCCGCACTGCGAAAAATGTAACGCCTGCATCCCGGTGCGCCTGCCGGTCGCAGATTTCCAGGCCAGCCGTAGCCAGCAGCGCGCTTTCAAGCGTCACCGGGAATTGACCGCGAAGATTATTCCCCTAGAGTTTCATGAAGATCATTACCAGTTGTATGTCGCCTACCAGGCAGCACGCCATCAAGGTGCCGATGAACAGGAAACTACCGAGCAATACCGCAACTTTCTGGTGCAAAGCAATGTGGACAGCAAGATGGTGGAGTTCAGGCAGAATGGCGTGCTGAAAATAGTCAGCGTGGTGGATATCGTGCACGACGGTATCTCTGCGGTGTATACCTTTTATGACACAGCCGATCAAGCCAGCAGTTACGGCACTTACAATATCCTGTGGCAATTGGAATGGTGTCGCAGCCTGCAGCTACCTTACCTCTACCTTGGCTACTGGATTAAAGAAAGCCGCAAAATGGCCTATAAACAGAACTTCCTGCCGCAGCAAGCATTGATAGGTGGTGAATGGCAGGCCATCAATCATTTGCATCAAAAATAACTGAACAAGTTTGAACTATTTGCATAGGTATTGCTCTTATTCAATGTCATCTCCATGGCAATCGGCATTTTAGTGTGGATTGAGCCCTGCGCTAGAATGCCGCTCTTGTTTTCAAACTGTTCCCAGCCCCTCCCCCGCGTTACCTAATCCCAAAAACAACGTTTTACGCGTGCTACAATTCGCACTGGCAAAAATCCGGTAAATAAAACCTGCTAGCGAATAGTGATTAATACAATTGAATAAACTCGTAATCTTTGGCGTGGGGCTCATTGGCGGCTCTGTGGCGCTTGCCTTGAAGCGGCAAAACGCCGCACTGCATATCGTTGGCGTGGGCCGCACAGGCGACAGCCTGCAATCCGCATTAAACCTCGGCGTGATCAATGAGATTGAATCCGATGTCGCGCGCGCACTGGTTAACGCAGACATGGTGATCATTGCCGTACCGGTTGCGCAGACTGCCAGCATATTTAGTGCCATTGCGCCGCACCTTGAACCGCAAACCACTATTTCCGATGTCGGCAGCACCAAATCCGATGTAATCCAGCATGCTCAAACCCTACTGGGGGAAAAAATCTCGCAATTTGTGCCCGGCCATCCGATTGCAGGTGCAGAGAAAAGTGGCGTTACTGCCGCCAAAGCAGATTTATTCGATGGCAAAAATGTAGTGCTCACCCCGACTGAACAGACCAGCGCGACCGCAGTTAACCAAGTAAGCACTTTATGGCAGCTTGCTGGCGCTAAAGTAAGTGAAATGTCATCAGAGCAGCATGACAGTATTTTTGCCGCAGTGAGCCATTTGCCGCACCTGCTGGCATTTGCCCTGGTTGATGACCTGGCTGCTCGCCCTAATGCCAAGCAGCTATTCGATTTTGCCGCCAGCGGCTTCCGGGACTTTACCCGTATTGCAGGTAGCTCCCCTGAAATGTGGCGAGATATCAGCCTTGCCAACCGCACCGCCTTACTTAAAGAGCTTGCTGCTTACCAAACCGAGCTATCACGGATGCAGATCCTGCTCCAAAACAGTGACAGCGCCGGCTTGCAGTCATTGTTTGAACAAGCCAGCCAGGTCCGCAACGCATGGGCAGATAACCGAGAAAAGCTGCAAAAATAATGGAATCACTCGCACTAAAACCAGTAAGCTCGGCACAAGGCCATGTCTTGCTCCCCGGCTCCAAAAGCATCTCCAATCGCACCTTGCTGCTCGCGGCTTTGGCCCACGGTACTACTGAAATACGTGACCTGTTAGCCTCGGACGATACCGAGCGCATGCTGGAAGCGCTTATTGCGTTGGGCGTCAATCTGGAAAAAATCGGCGAGCATGACTGGCGCGTTGTCGGCTGCGGCGGCACCTTCAGTGTCAAGCAGGCGGATTTATTTCTGGGCAACGCGGGCACCGCCTTTCGTCCGTTGACGGCGGCACTTGCCTTGTCTGGCGGCAATTACAAGCTTTCCGGCGTGGCGCGTATGCATGAGCGTCCCATAGGCGACCTGGTAGATGCCTTGCGTCAGGCCGGAGCAGACGTGAGCTACCTGGCAAACGAGGGTTTCCCTCCGCTGGCAATAGCCCCAGCCGATATCACGGCAGACGCCCCAATTAAGATTCGTGGCGACGTTTCCAGCCAGTTCCTGACCGCATTATTAATGGCACTGCCCTTAACGGGGAAAAAACATACTATCGAGGTAGTTGGTGAGCTAATTTCCAAGCCCTACATTGAAATCACACTCAACCTGATGGCGCGCTTTGGCGTCATAGTTGAGCGCAAAGGCTGGCAGCGTTTTATTGTTCCCGCCAATAGTAGATACCAAACCCCATCCACTATTTTCGTCGAGGGTGACGCTTCATCGGCCTCGTATTTTCTGGCTGCCGGCGCAATTGGCGGTGGACCGATCCGCGTAAATGGCGTGGGTAAAAACAGCATACAGGGCGATGTGCGCTTTGCAGAAGCGCTCGCGCTGATGGGAGCAAATATTCGCTATGGTGAGAACTGGATAGAAGCCAGTGCACCGTCAGGAAAACTAAAAGCCGTGGATCTGGACTGCAACCATATCCCCGATGCAGCCATGACCTTGGCAATTGCGGCACTATTTGCCGAAGGTATCACCACACTGCGCAATATCGCCAGCTGGCGTGTCAAGGAGACTGACCGCCTGACAGCTATGGCGACCGAGCTACGCAAGGTAGGGGCGAAAGTGGAAGAAGGTGCTGATTACATTAAGATTACCCCACCCGCCACACTGAGCCCCGATGCGGTAATAGACACCTATGACGACCACCGCATGGCGATGTGCTTTTCCCTAGTCTCTCTGGGGAATGTGCCGATTATTATCAATGACCCCAAATGCGTGGCAAAAACATTCCCTGACTATTTCGAGCGTTTTGCTAATATTGCGCAAGTTTAAATGATGATTGACTCAAGAACTCTCATTCCTGTCATCGCCATAGACGGCCCATCAGCCTCAGGCAAAGGCACTGTTGCCCAACTGGTTGCAGAACAACTCGGGTATCACTATCTCGACTCCGGCGCGCTTTACCGCATTGTGGCGCTGGCAGCGCGCAACAGCAAAGTGTCGTGGCAAGACGAGTTCGCACTGGCAAAGCTGGCTGGCGAGCTGGATATCCGGTTTGAAAACGGCGAAATTTACCTGAACAATGAAATTGTCAGCGAACCAGTACGTACCGAAGAAATGGGCAAAGGCGCTTCCGAAGTGGCGGTGCACCCCGCCTTAAGACGCGCTTTACTTGACCTGCAACACAGCTTTCGCAAAGCCCCAGGGCTGGTGGCAGATGGACGGGATATGGCAACCGTGGTTTTCCCCGATGCGGCAACAAAAATATTCCTTACCGCAAGTGCCGAAATTCGTGCTGAACGCCGATATAAGCAGTTGATGTCAAAAGGAATCCATGCTAATCTAGCCGACATCTTACAAGATTTGCAGCAGCGCGATGCGCGAGACCGTGAAAGATCGGTTGCACCACTGCAGCAAGCTGAAGATGCCAGATTGCTTGAAACCAGCCAGCTGTCTATAGCACAGGCCGTTCAGGCGGTTATGGATTATCAGCAAACCAACGCTGCCAAACAGTAGTTTTAGTGTAAGTAGTAATCTTTAGGTGTCGTGGACTTCACCGGTTCATGGCTTTTTTAATTTGCCCCGTTGCACGGCGGGATTATATTAGGTAACTTTTTTAATGACTAACGTTTCAACCTCAACCCCCTCATCTTTCGGCGAAAGTTTCGCAGCTCTGTTTGAGGAAAGCCTGGCACGCCAGGAAATGCGCTCCGGTGAAGTGATCACCGCAGAAGTAGTATCCATCGACTCCGACTTCGTTGTTGTTAATGCCGGCCTTAAGTCCGAAAGCATTATCGATGCCGCCGAATTCCGCAATGACCGTGGCGAGATGGAAGTTAACGTTGGTGACTTCGTTAAAGTATGTATCGAATCACTGGAAGATGGCTATGGTTCAACCAAGCTGTCCCGCGAAAAGGCTAAACGCCTGGCTGCATGGCTGGATCTGGAAGAAGCGATGAACGAAGCCCGTATCATCAAGGGTCAAGTCAATGGTCGCGTTAAGGGTGGCCTGACTGTGATGGTTAACGGCATCCGTGCTTTCCTGCCTGGTTCACTGGTTGATCTGCGTCCTGTTAAAGACACTACCCCATTTGAAAACAAAGAATGGGATTTCAAGGTTATCAAGCTCGACCGCAAGCGTAATAACGTTGTGGTTTCACGCCGCGCTGTTCTCGAAGAGAGCATGGGTGCTGATCGCGAAGCATTGATGGGCTCATTGAAAGAGGGCGCTATCGTTAAGGGTATCGTCAAGAACATTACTGACTACGGCGCATTCGTTGACTTAGGCGGCATTGATGGCCTGTTGCACATCACTGATCTGGCATGGCGTCGCGTTAAGCACCCATCAGAAGTGCTGACTGTTGGCGAAGAAGTTGAAGCCAAGATCCTTAAGTTCGATCAAGAGAAAAACCGTGTTTCTCTGGGTATCAAGCAACTGGGCGATGACCCATGGGTTGCATTGACACGTCGTTACCCAGTGAGCACACGCCTGTTCGGTAAAGTATCTAACCTGACCGACTACGGCGCATTCGTTGAAATCGAACCAGGTATTGAAGGCCTGGTACACGTTTCAGAAATGGATTGGACCAACAAGAACGTACACCCAGCCAAGATCGCTCAATTAGGTGATGAAGTCGAAGTGATGATTCTTGAAATCGACGAAGATCGTCGCCGCCTGTCATTGGGCATGAAGCAATGCCAAGCTAATCCTTGGGATGATTTTGCTGCAACGCACAAGAAGGGTGACAAAGTTAGCGGCCAGATCAAGTCTATTACTGACTTTGGCGTGTTTATCGGTTTGCCAGGTGGTATCGATGGTCTGGTTCACTTATCTGACCTATCATGGAATCAAACTGGCGAAGAAGCTATCCGCAACTTCAAGAAGGGTGATGAAATCTCTGCCCTGGTACTTAGCATTGATGTTGAGAAAGAGCGTATCTCTCTTGGCGTTAAACAAATGGACAACGATCCATTCGGTGCTTACACCACTGTGAATGACAAGGGTGCGATTGTTAAGGGTATCGTCAAGACTATCGAAGAAAAGGGCGCTGTGATTACCCTTGACGGCGAAGTTGAAGGCTACCTGCGCGCTTCTGACATCTCCAAGGAAAAAGTTACTGACGTAGGCTCAGTACTGAAGGAAGGCCAAGAGATCGAAGCACGCATTACCAATGTTGACCGCAAGAGCCGTTCTATCACACTGTCTATCAAGGCTAAAGATATTGCTGAAGAAGCTGATGCAATGCAGAAGTTCAGCAATGACAATGCCGGTGCTGCAGGCACTACCAACTTGGGCGCTCTGCTTAAAGCTAAACTTGATAGCAAAAATAACGAATAAGGCGATTGTGGCATGACAAAATCAGAGCTAATTGCTAATCTCGCTGCGCGCTTTCCACAATTGGTTGTCAAGGATGCTGAGCTATCAGTAAAAGCTATCCTTGACTCAATGTCGGACAACCTTGCAACTGGAGAACGTATTGAGATCAGGGGGTTCGGCAGTTTCAGCCTGAACTATCGCCCTCCTCGTCTCGGTCGCAACCCAAAGACCGGCTCCAAGGTGCAGGTACCTGAAAAACATGTACCGCACTTCAAAGCAGGTAAAGAGTTACGCGAACGAGTAGATTTGGCTGAGTAAGCAAGCATTGCCTTAAAAACGGCAGTATCCTGAATCGGGATGCTGCCGTTTTTTTATGGCACGTCACAGACCAAGCCATCGTAGTGATTCAATCAGGCTTTACAGTTTCTTTTAGGTTTTTCACAAGGCCTTAGGTAAAATCCGACTATGCGATTTATCTACATTATTTTCGGGACACTCTTTTTCATTCTGCTGCTCGGCTTTGCACTGAAGAATGTCGAGCCGGTGGCCCTGCATTACTACCTTGGCTACGCCTGGCAGGCACCACTATCGCTGATGCTGCTCATTACGTGCTTTTTTGGCATCGTAGTAGGCGTTGTTGCATGTGTCCCCGCCATGATCCGTCAGCGGCGGGAACTGCTTGCATTAAAGCGTGAACTGAAAACGCTGAAACCTAATGATTAAGCAGCCACTTGATGCAAACAACTAAAATACAGACAACTCGCCATAACCCAAGAAGATATAACCCATGATGGAATTTGAATACTGGTGGCTGTTAGCCCTACCCTTGTTTTTTACGCTAGGCTGGATTGCCGCCCGTGTAGATATCAACCAGTTGCTATCTGAATCCAGCACCCTGCCTGCCGCCTATTTTAAAGGGCTGAACTTCCTGATCACAGACCAGCACGATAAAGCCATCGAGGCCTTTATTGAGGCGGTGCAGGCCAATGCCGATTCACTCGAGCTGCACTTTGCCCTGGGTAGCCTGTTCCGCCGCAGTGGCGAGGTTGATCGCGCCATTAACCTGCATTTGAACTTGCTGGACAGGAAAGAGTTACCACCCATGCAAAGACAGGCGGTTAAAGCTGAGCTAGCTCAGGATTACCTCAAAGCCGGCCTGTTTGACCGGGCTGAAGAGTTATTCAGCTCGCTGGATGATAGCCGTTACCAGCAGCCTGCCCTGCGTGCTTTGCTGGAAATTTATATCCGCGAACGAGAATGGGAGCGCGCCATTAAAAGCGCTACCGAGCTGGAACGTATTTCGGGGGTTTCATTTCGTAAGGAAATCGCACAGTTCTACTGTGAGATGGCGATGAAATCCATTCTGGAGAACGACACGCATACCGCTCGTCACGAACTGGAAATGGCGCTGGATGCCAACAAAAACTGCGTACGTGCCAATGTCATGCTGGGTGATATGGAAAACAGCACTGGTGCGCATAAGGTAGCAATTTCCTCCTGGAAGCGCATTGAGTTCCAACAGCCCGACCACTTGGGTCTGGTCGCTACCAAGCTATTAAATAGTTACCGTGCCTTAGACAAGATGGATGACGGTGTAGAACTGATCAAATACTATTTTCAGACCTACAAACTACCGTCACTGCTCAGTGTAGTCTATGAAATAACCCTGGCAGAACAAGGTGCTGTAAGCGCCAGCAAGCTGGCCAGAGAAGAGCTTGAACGCAAGCCCAGCCTGCAAACGCTGGAGCATCTGCTCAAAGCCCGTGTCGCATCAGATGTTGATGATAAAGATGATACTCGCCTCATGCAGCAAACCGTGCGCAATGCCATCGGTAACCGCAATGCATACGGCTGTGCCCAGTGTGGTTTCAAGGCACGCAATTTTCATTGGCAGTGCCCGGCATGCAATGCCTGGGAATCCATTTCACCTGAACCCAAAGAATCCGCTACTTGAAGAATCAGTAATATGACCACAGACCCTAAAATTGTAGTTGCCCTCGACTTTGCAGACGCCAGCAGCGCACTGAAGCTGGTTGATGCCCTTGACCCCAAACTATGCCGAGTCAAAGTGGGCAAAGAGCTGTTCACCGCCGCCGGCCCGCAACTCGTCGAAACGCTGGTCAATAAGGATTTTGGCGTGTTTCTGGATCTTAAATTCCACGACATCCCCAATACTGTAGCAAAGGCCTGTGAGGCAGCCAGCCGCCTCGGCGTGTGGATGCTTAATGTGCATGCCTCCGGCGGACTGGCCATGATGGAGTCTGCCAGGGAAGGTATTGCCAAATCCGGGCATACCCCTCTGCTGATTGCAGTCACCGTGCTGACCAGCATGGACCAGATGACACTGCATCAAGTTGGTGTCCCGGGCCGCTTGGCAGACCAGGTACTGAACCTGGCAAAGCTGACTCAAAAGGCCGGGCTGAATGGCGTTGTATGTTCTGCGCTTGAAGCCATAGACCTCAGAAATGCGCTGGGGGATAAATTCCTGCTCGTCACCCCAGGCATACGCCCTGCCAACGTCGCATTAAATGACCAAACGCGTGTGATGACTCCGGCACTGGCATTATCTTTCGGTGCCAGTTATCTGGTGATTGGCCGCCCTATTACCCAGGCGGAAAATCCGTTGGAAGCGCTCGAAAAAATTTACCAGGAAATCCATCCGACTTAATCGTTCTTCCTCCCTCAATACATTGTTGGCGTTTTTGCAAAAGCCTATGCTATGCTCTTGCAACGCATTGAATACGCGTCGCATTTAACAATAACTCAACACAATCAGGAGAAGAATAATGAAAAGAATGCTGTTAGTTTTTATTGCCTTACTTAGCCTCTCATTCAGCGCTTTTGCAGCTGTTAACCTCAATACCGCAACACAAGCGGAGCTTGAAACCCTGGAAGGAGTTGGCCCAGTAAAAGCACAGGCTATTCTGGATTACCGCAAGAAAAATGGCGGCTTCAAATCCATAGATGATCTTAATAAAGTCCCTGGATTTGGTGATAAAACGGTTGCCAGCCTTAAAGGTAAGGTAGCCGTCAGTGGCAGCGCTGCCGCAACCGCTGCAGCGCCTACCGACAGCATGGCGAAAGCAAGAGCAGCCAAAGCTGAAAAAGCCGCTGCCGAGAAAGCCGCAGCCAGCAAAGCGGCAGCCGACAAGAAGAAATAAGCATCTAGCAACTAGTATGTGGCTATCAATAAAAAAGCCCCGCTAGTTAGCAGGGCTTTTTTTATGTACA
>JBAZTJ010000078.1:0-12349 GCA_041662005.1 Candidatus Methylopumilus sp. | reverse complement strand
CAGGCCACCATACAGGTATAGGTTTTTGTAATGAAATGCAGATTGGTCGGCAAAGCCAGAGCTGTAGAACTGTAAGAGCAATCGCCCGTATATATGCTGTACTTCCTCGTCATTGCTGATGCCATGTTGATGGAAGGTGAGGGCGATGAAAATGGCCAATGCGACCAGAAGCGCGAGACTTGAGTTGCGGAACAGCTTGGCTGAAAACACGATGAACTCTACTTTGAGTAATTTAAAATTGCGCGATTATACTATGGACACTTGGGTTACTTTCCATAGATTAAGTTCAGGACAGGTGCCGGGATTTTTATGTGTAATCCGACAGGACTAGCGCTTGCCTGTCATGCATGAAAAAAGAGCCTCTCCGGCTCTTTTTTCATGATGCCCTGATTTTACTGAAAGTCAGGCTGTAGCTATATTTTAACGAGCACTTCTGCGGCGCACCATAAAGCCCATCAAACCAAGCCCGGCTAGCATCATGCCGTAAGTTTCAGGTTCCGGAACAGCGGTTATGAACGCGTGATTGTCAGTTTCGAAAGAGTTTTGGTTGGCGGTGAAAGTAACTTTTGTAATGACTTCATTCGTGCTGGCAAACACATTGAAATAGGCGGTGTTTGACCAATTGTTATTGAGGCCGAGAACAGAGTTATCGTAGGAGCCAAGTAATGTATCCCCATTGTAAAAACTTACGCTATTCCATGGGGTAGGATCTGGTGAACCCCAAAGAAATCCAAAGTATGAGACTGGAGCAGCAAATGTCACTGTACCGGTAACATTGGCACCAATGGACCAGAAGTTATCCTCTGAGCCGACAGGTCTCGCGGCCAAGCCGGAAATGCCATCTGTTGATGGGTTGAATAAGGCACCACCGCTGTAGCCGCTTGGCAAAGCGCCTGTGGTTGCGGTCGAATTGTTGATAGGAGATACGCCAAAATCTACATTGGTAGTACCTGCTACATTGGAAGTTGGTCCTGCTGTAATTGTTGTTGTTAAAGCATTGGCTGAAGCAGCGTATAGGCTCAACAGCAATGTAGCAGATAAAGCGACGGCTTTTCTCATGATATCCCCTAAAGCGATTTAAAAAATTAAGACGGTTTATAAAATTATTTTGGTAACAACACTTGCTGGGCATGATTATTATGGGATTTTTATGTGAGGTATATAGTCCGAACGGACTAATAAAAAAGCATTTTTTACAACGAAAATCAACGGGTTCAGAGGTGGTAAATTGTATTTAAATATAAATTATTACAATTAGTTAGTGTGCTTTTTTAATGCCCATTCTATATGCTCATTTAAAATTGCAGATGTCGCGTTCAAACGGCTGGTTAATGCCTCAATAACCTCCGGTGTGCTCGGAGCATTTCCCAAACCTACGGCAAGATTACGCAGCCATTGTTCATAGCCGATTCTGTAAATGGCACTGCCCGCCATTTTTGTCTTGAAAGTGGCTTCATCCCATGTGAACAGTTCGACCAGGGAAACATTGTCCAGGCCATGCCGTACAAAAAAATCGTCCTGTTGTGTGATATTGGCAAAACGATTCCACGGGCACGTAAGCTGGCAATCATCGCAACCATAGACCCGGTTGCCTATCAGCGGGCGCAAATTCTCGGGGATGCTGCCTTTCAGTTCTATGGTCAGGTAAGAAATGCAACGCCTTGCATCGACCTCATAAGGGGCGACTATTGCCTGCGTAGGGCATATATCAATACAGGCGCGGCAGGTGCCACAATGGTTGCTGCCCGGTTCATCAATCGGTAACGGCAGGTCGGTATAAATCTCCCCCAGAAAAAACCATGAGCCCGCCTCACGGGAAAGCAGCAGGGTATGCTTGCCGCGCCATCCCAGCCCGGCTTTTTCAGCCAGCTCCACCTCCAGTACCGGGGCACTGTCGGTAAATACGCGGTAACCAAACTGGCCAATATTTTCGCCGATACGCTCGCACAGTTGTTGCAAGCGATTGCGCAGAACTTTGTGGTAGTCACGCCCAAGGGCATACCTTGATATGAAAGCCAGTTCGCCGTGTTGCATGACTTCTTCGCTATCGCGTGCCTGTGGCGGCAGGTAGTCCATACGCACAGAAATAATACGTAATGTACCCGGTACCAATTCTGCCGGGCGGGTGCGCTTAATGCCATGTTTTGCCATATAATCCATGGCACCATGAAAGCCTTTTTCTATCCATGCCTGATGTTGCGGCTCAGCGGCCGACAAATCCGTGTCGGTAATACCAACCTGGCTAAAACCAAGGTCAACGCCCCAGCGCTTGATGTCGGCGGCTAGTTGATATAGATCGTGGGGATGCAAATTGTTCGGGATGTCAGTCATATGTCGCATGATATTACATTAGCGCTTGTCGATGAGGCCGCCACGCTCAATCTGGGGGCGAGAATTGCTGGCGCGCTCAAGAGCGGGCTGACCATTTACCTGCATGGTGACCTGGGCGCCGGTAAAACCACGCTGGTGCGCGGTATGCTGCATGCACTGGGCCATACAGGCAAGGTAAAAAGCCCGACCTATACCCTGGTGGAGCCTTATGTTGTTTCCGGTCAGCAGATCTATCATTTTGACCTGTACCGGTTTATCGATCCTGAGGAATGGGATGCTGCCGGTTTTCGTGACTACTTTAATCCGCAGTCAGTATGCGTCGTGGAATGGCCGGAAAAAGCTGGAGATTTGCTGCCTCAGCCCGATATTGACATCCGCCTGACTCAAAAAGACGCGGGGCGAGAAGTGCAATTGGTAGCCAATTCGAAAACAGGAAGTGCATGTTTAGGGCAGCTTTAAAGAATGGTTTTTCTGGTCAATGATTTGTTCTGAGATAATGTAATCCATGTTTAAAAAGTTTCTAGTTTCCTGTGTCAGTGTCATGTTCCTCATGAGCAATGGTGAGCTTCTGCAAGCCGTAGCGGCTTCTCCCATCAACGTCACAGCAGCTCGTGTCTGGCCTGCGCCGGATTACACCCGCATCACGCTCGAATCCAGCAAGCCGATCAGCAATAAGATGGTCATGCTTAAAAATCCGGAGCGACTGGTACTGGATCTGGAGGATGTCGACTTGGGCGCAGTGCTTAAGGCATTGCCAGACAAGATATTGGCCAATGATCCCTATATCAAACAATTACGTATCGGCAATTTCAAGCCGGGCGTGGTGCGCCTGGTGATAGACCTGAAGACGGAGATCAAGCCGCAGTCGTTTTCGCTACCGCCAGCAGGTGAATATCAGCACAGATTGGTGCTTGATATCTATCCGCTGAAAGACCCGCTGATCGCCATGCTGGAACAGCGAGAGCAGGTTACTCCCGAGACCGCTACTGCAGACAAGGCCATTCCCCCGGAAGCTAGTCCTGAGGAAATCACTCCGGCACCTGTTCTGCCGGAAGTGACGTTATATCCACCGGCTGCCACCCCTGAACCTGTCGCGCCTGAAGTTGCCTTGCCTTCTACCCCAGCCGCACCAAAAGTTGTCGAGCCACCCAAGGTGGTGGTTCCTAACCCGGTGGTCGAGCAGAAGCCAGCCAGCAAGCCAAAGTTCAAGACGGGTGACCGCATCATTACTATTGCCATTGACCCCGGCCATGGCGGTGAGGATCCAGGCGCGCGCGGTGCAAATGGCTCCCGTGAAAAAGACATTACGCTCGCGGTTTCCAAGAAACTTAAAGAGCAAATTGATGCCGAACCCAATATGCAAGCCATACTCACCCGCGATGCTGATTTCTTTATCCCGCTACATGGGCGGGTAGTAAAGGCCCGCAATATGCAAGCGGACTTGTTCGTCTCTATCCATGCCGATGCCTTTATCCGGCCCGATGCGCGCGGCTCTTCGGTGTTTGCGCTCTCCGAGCGTGGTGCAACCAGCGCATCGGCGCGGTATCTGGCGAAAAAGGAAAATGAGTCCGACCTTATTGGCGGGGTAAGCTTGGATGATAAAGATCCTAATCTGGCGCGCACCCTGCTGGACCTGTCGCAGACCGCCACTATCAGTGACAGTTTGAAGCTGGGCAAGGCCGTGCTTGGTCATATCGGCCAGATCAACACCTTGCATAAAAGCGTAGTGGAGCAGGCAGGTTTTGCCGTGCTTAAATCCCCCGACATTCCATCGATTCTGGTAGAGACCGCTTTCATCAGCAATCCTGAAGAAGAGCGCAGGTTGAATGATGATGAGTACCAGCTC
The DNA here is from genome assembly GCA_041662005.1 of Candidatus Methylopumilus sp. Classification (GTDB taxonomy): domain Bacteria; phylum Pseudomonadota; class Gammaproteobacteria; order Burkholderiales; family Methylophilaceae; genus DATHXC01. The sequence goes on along the minus strand of JBAZTJ010000078.1, from coordinate 8,172 downwards.
AAGCTGGCAAAATCCATCTTGTCCGGGATCAAAAAGTATTTCGCCACCAATCCGGCTTTAGCCAAAACCAAGATGGCTAGAGATTAATATTGAATGGTGCATGGACAGCACACGGGAGAGAACGATCAGAAATATCACTAACGCTAACGACCTATATTTCGGGCTTTATAAAAGCTCACCAGTCTGCCACCCGCAGCAAACCTGGTGCTTAACCGCGCCAAATTAAAATCGATCAACATCGAATGCAAAGAGGAAATATCATGAGTAAAGAAGCCGTAGTTATCCGCATGGAAGCCAAGCACGACCAAGCCCGGGAGCTGGAAGCGTTCTTGAAGAGCAAGGTTGAGCTGATAAAAACAGAGCAGGGCGTCAATAGCTGGTACCTGCTTAAATTCAGTGAAGTTGCCTTTACAATTTTTGCCAGCTTCAGTACTGAAGCCACCGCAAAATCGCACCTGGAAGATGAAGTCATGAAATCCATACTCGCGAGTGCCGGCGAGCTCATGACCAAAGCACCTGCCATTTTCCCGGTTGAACTGCTGGCCTCCAAAATCGGTGATAAAACCTCGGTGGCTACAGAGACTCCGCTGGGCACAAAAAAATACAACCTGAGATTTATTGACGGTCTTTAATTAAATGACGGCCACCATGTGTGGCCAGAGTCCTCTACACCCCCATCCATTCTGTAAATGCCCCATAGCTTGGAATAAATCCTGCTTGTTACAGGTAGGTTGAGACCAGTAGCAAGTTGGCTGGTACTCAACATTTATAACAAGAGTAATGGGGGAGTAAAACGTGTTGGCAGAACTGAATCATTCGAACAAACAAGAAAACCAGAAACGCCAAACCAATAAACAAACCATCACCAGCGAAATTTTTGGCGCGTTAATCAATATGGCAGGGCGCCAGCGCATGCTGTCGCAGCGTATTGTACTGAATGCCGTGCTTTCCACGCTAAGCCAGGAAGGCGCACTGGAGACTGCACGCGAGGCACTGACGTTGTTTCGCAATAGTCATGCTGCATTGGTGCATGGCAATAGTGAGCTGCCGGGCGTGTTCTTCGAGGACCTGCGCCTGGTCTACTTCGGCACGGTTGAAGGTGACCGAAAAATCATGGAGTTTATTAATCTGGCAGAGCAGGCATTGAGTGCTTGTGAGTCCGGTTATCGTACAGCACCTGATTTGCTGGCGGAGTTGGGTCGCCAGGCCTCGCCTATTGTGGGCCTGCTTAACCGTATTACGGCGGTGTATGAAGAAGAGTCCAAGCATCATGCCCTGTTACAACGTAAGCAGAACCACGAGTTGATGAACAATATCCAGAATATCGCCAAGCAGGCACGTATCGTGTCTGTCAACGCGCAAATCGCCGCGGCACGGGCTGGCGAGATAGGGCGGGAGTTCGCAGTGGTAGCCGGTGAACTCACGCACATCACGGCTGAAATTGATGACTTGGTACGAGTTGCCCTGGCAAATTCCCAAGCGTAATACGTTAATCTGCATGGGCTGACTGCATGAGTAGCTAGCAACGCTACTCATGCCAGTAATAGCGAAGCAAAATGGTGCATCAGCCCTTTTCAGGGGCGTCGCTGGCCTGCTTTTGATGCAGGCACAATCAATTTTCCTCTAGTATTCTCATATATTCCTGCAATCAAGCACTATTTTTCCACAGTTCAGCCTCAGTGCCATCGTAGTAAATATTTAATCTGCAACTCAGCCATAACCTTTAGTATTGTCTTTCAATGTTAGATTTTCCCATGCTCCGGAGTCCATTATGAAAGCCGTAGGCCTTACCCGTTATTTACCTATTGAACATCCAGAATCCTTGCAGGATATCGAGCTGCCCACGCCAACGGCTGGCGGGCGCGATTTACTGGTGCAAATATCCGCGATTGCTGTTAACCCGGTAGATACCAAGATACGCAAACCAAAAGACAAGGTAGAAGCCAGCCCGAAGATATTGGGCTGGGATGCCGCAGGCACCGTGGTTGCCGTTGGGCCGGAGTGTCGCCTGTTCAAGGTAGGCGATCAGGTTTTTTATGCAGGCGATGTCATGCGGCCAGGGACCAACGCAGAATTTCAACTGGTGGATGAGCGCATTGTTGGTATCAAGCCGCAATCACTCAGCATGGAAGAGGCCGCCGCCCTGCCGCTGACGGCAGTGACGGCATGGGAGGCCTTATTCGACCGCATGGGGATTACCCTGAAACCGGAGCAGAACCTCGGCAAGAGCATTCTCATTATCGGCGGGGCGGGCGGCGTGGGCTCAATAGCGGTGCAGTTGGCGAGCAAGCTGGCAGGCCTGACCGTCATCGCCACAGCTTCACGTCCTGAATCCATCGAGTGGGTAAAAGAGCTGGGCGCGCATCAGGTCGTCAACCACCACCACGATCTGGCGACACAGATGGCCGCCATGAACATGGCGCAGGTGGATTACATATTGTGTAACAACGATACCGATCGCTATTTCAGTATCATGGCTGAGCTAATCAAGCCGCAAGGCAGAATATGCTCGATTGTCGAGACCACCAGGCCGGTTGATTTAGGCCTGCTCAAAAACAAAAGCGCAACCTTTGTCTGGGAGTTCATGTTTACGCGAGCCATGTTCCAGACTCCGGACATGGTACGGCAGCATCAGATACTTAATCTGGTCTCCGGCCTGGTTGACGAAGGCACATTGAAAACCACCGTCAATGAGAGGTTGTCGCCGATTAATGCCGCCAATTTGCGTAGAGCGCATGCCCAGCTTGAGTCTGGAAGTACTATAGGCAAGATTGTGCTGTCAGGCTGGGTATAAAGCGCTGCATTGCGGGGGTTGTTTGCGCCATGTCAAGAATCCAGCTGGATATTGCTTAAGGCCGGTCTGGACGAGGTAAGATACAAGCTCGCGTTTACTTAAAAAAAGAATAACGATGCAAATAAAATTTCTCGGTGCTACCGGCACGGTAACTGGTTCCAAGTACATGGTCACCAGCGGCAAAAAACACATCCTGGTTGATTGCGGTTTATTCCAGGGTTTAAAGCAGCTCCGGCTTAGAAACTGGGCCAAGCTGCCTGTCAACCCGGCAGACATAGATGCGGTCGTGCTGACCCATGCCCATATTGACCATACCGGCTACCTGCCGTTGTTTGTTAAAAATGGTTTTTCAGGCAAGGTTTACTGTAGCGAAGCCACGCGCGATTTATGCGAGATTTTGCTGCCAGACTCAGCACACTTGCAGGAGGAAGAGGCCAAATATGCCAATAAGCGCGGCTTTTCCAAGCACAGTCCCGCATTGCCGCTATATACCAAAGAAGATGCCGAGCGTGCGCTGAAACTCCTGACACCTGTTGATTTTTATACGGATGTGCCGATAGTAGAGGGCGTCACCTTAAACCTTTACCCCTCTGGGCATATTCTAGGTTCTTCTTTTGTAAAGCTGACAGATCACCAGACTTCCATTCTATTTTCAGGCGACATAGGTCGCCCCAATGATTTGTTGATGGCTCCACCTATCAGGATCAAGCATGCCGACTACCTGGTGCTGGAATCCACCTATGGCGACCGGCTGCATGAGAATGTCGACCCCAAGATCAAGCTTGCAGAGGTGATTAACCGCACTATTGAACGCCGCGGCGTGGTGATCATCCCGGTGTTTGCTGTGGGGCGTGCGCAAGAGTTGCTGTATTACATCCATTTGCTGAAAAGCGCAGGCAGCATTCCTGATGTGCCGGTTTACCTGAATAGTCCGATGGCGGTGGATGCCACCGAGATATTTAACCAGCATGGCGGCGAACATCGTTTGTCGCCTGAGCAATCCCAGGCGCTATTCCGCACCGCACACATGGTCAACACCATAGAGCAATCCAAAGCCTTGAATGAGGCACACCAACCCATGATTATCCTGGCTGCGAGTGGTATGGCTTCAGGCGGGCGGGTAGTGCATCACCTCAAGGCCTTTGCTCCGCATGCGCGCAACACCATATTGTTTGCAGGCTTCCAGGCCGCTGGTACTCGCGGTGCGGCCATGATCAGCGGGGTGGATAGCATCAAGATACATGGCGAATATATCCCCGTGCGGGCGGAGGTCGAATTGATTTCCAACCTGTCTGCCCACGCGGATTATGCTGAGATTTTAAATTGGCTGAGTGGTTTTGAAACACCACCTAAACGCACATTTATCACCCACGGTGAGCCGGTCGCAGCAGATGCGCTCAGGCACAGGATAGAAGAAAAACTGCATTGGGATACCCAAGTGCCGGATTACCTCGAGACCGTGAATCTGACATAAGCGGGATACTACCCTTGCCACGACAAGGCTACTGAATAGTTAAAAACAGGGATGCAAAGCAAGGTAAAATGCCTGCATCCCAAAATAGCGGTTCGCCATGGCTTCCATACGTTTACTTCCAGACCAGCTCATTAGCCAGATCGCCGCCGGCGAGGTGGTCGAGCGTCCGGCTTCTGCTTTGAAAGAGCTGCTCGAAAATAGCCTGGATGCCGGCAGTACCGAGATCAACGTGGCCTTGTTGCAAGGTGGGGTTAAGCAGCTGCGTGTTGCCGATAACGGCAGCGGGGTGGCTAAGGATGATCTCGCGCTAGCCCTGACGCGTCACGCCACCAGCAAGATCGCCACACTGGATGACCTGGAAAGTGTCGCCAGCCTGGGGTTCCGTGGTGAGGCGCTGGCCAGCATAGCCTCGGTTTCACGCACCCAGCTCATCAGCCGTTATTCCGCAGAAAAACATGCATGGCGCATTGCCTCGGATGGCAGTGAAATCGCGGCTATCGAGCCGGCAGCTTTGGATGCTGGCACCATCGTCGAAGTCAACGACCTCTATTTCAACACCCCGGCACGCCGCAAGTTCCTCAAAACCGAAGGTACCGAGTTTGGTCACTGCGAAGAGGCATTCCGCCGCGTGGCGCTATCGCGGCCGGATGTCAGCTTTATGTTGCAGCACAATGGCCGCGCACTCACGCGTTTAAGCGTTTCTGAGCCGCAAAAACGCTTCAGTGAGGTGCTGGGCAATGACTTTGCTGCTGAAGCCTTCAGCGTCGATGAAACCGCAGCAGCTTTGCGGCTATGGGGCATGGCCGCAAAGCCAACCTTCTCGCGCAATGCGCGCGACACGCAGTATGTCTACGTCAATGGCCGTTTCGTGCGCGACAAGTTGATTGCCCACGCCATCCGCCAGGCCTATCAGGATGTGCTGCACCATGACCGCCACCCAGCCTTCGTGCTGTTCCTGGAGCTGGACCCCAGCCTGGTGGATGTCAATGTGCATCCAAGCAAAACCGAGGTGCGCTTCCGCGATGGCCAGGCCGTGCATCGCTTTATCTTCCACGCCCTGCATAAAGCGCTGGCAACGCCCACTGGCACATCTAACCTGGTCACTGCCAGCCAGGCGGCTAGCAATCCGTTTAGTCCCTCCAGTATGGGCACTGACCTTAGCAATGGCGGATACGCTGCATCGCCATACCCCACATTCCAGTCGCGCATGGATTTACGCGCCAACCAGGCCCCCGATTTTTACCAGACGTTATTTGGCGGCATTACACCGCAAAATAGCGATGCCCTGGGAGCCAATATCCATGAGCCTGCTGGCGATGCCACTTTTAGTGAGAATATGGATGCAGGCAACGCGGTAACACATGACCATCCGCTAGGCTTTGCCGTGGCGCAAATCCACGGCGTCTATGTGCTGGCGCAAAACCATCTCGGCCTCGTCGTCGTCGATATGCACGCCGCGCACGAGCGCATCATGTACGAGAAACTCAAGAACGCATTAGACACCAAAGAAGTCCCCATGCAGCCGTTGCTGCTACCTGTCAGCTTTCAGGCTGACCGCCTGGAAGTAGCCACGGTAGAAGACCAACTATCCACAGCGCAGGGTAGCCTGCGCCAGCTGGGTTTTGATCTGGCCGTGTTATCGCCTACCACTCTAGCCGTGCGTGCTATACCCGTCATGCTACGCGATGCCGATGCGGTCGCCCTGGCGCGCGATGTGCTGCGCGACCTGCGTGAATACGGTGCCAGTCGCGCCCTTACCGAACGCCGCAATGAAATGCTAGGCACCATGGCCTGCCACGCCGCCGTACGCGCCAACCGCATACTCACCATCCCAGAAATGAACGCACTGCTGCGCGACATGGAAGCCACCGAACGCTCAGGCCAATGCAATCACGGCCGCCCCACCTGGTTTCAGGTCACAATGGGTGAGCTGGATAAGATGTTTATGCGGGGTAAGTAATATGATTTATACCGTGAATGTTAGTGACATCGAGAATGCACTAGCTAACCTAGGTGGCGAAGCCAAATCTAAAGATATACAAGACAAAGTGCTTAATAAATATTGTGAAGGCAATATCCCATCAAATTATCGAAGTGAAAGATCGTTTAGACAAACAATTCAACGAAAAATAGAAGATTACTGCCCTCAGGCCGAGGGGTTTGACCCAGCAAAAAAAGAAAGTAAGTTTGTCCGTGTTGGGCATGGGCTATATCGAACTACCTCTCAAGCAAGTATCAATGAATTCCCAGCAATAGAAGAAGTATCTATGCCGGAAGACTTATTTGAAGGGGCTTTAAGAGAAATTTCAGTAAATGCTTATGAAAGAAATCAAACTGCGCGTAAGAACTGTATAGATCATTACGGCTGGTCTTGCATTGTATGTGGGTTTGATTTTGAGAAAGCTTATGGCGAAATTGGTAAGTCTTTTATTCATGTTCACCATATAAAACCTTTATCTGAAATTCGATCTGGGTATATCGTAAATCCAATCTTAGATTTACGGCCAGTGTGTGCAAATTGCCATGCGATTATTCATCGTGTTCATCCACCTTTATCTACCGAAGAACTAAAAGAAAAAATCTTCGACGCAATCAAGTGACGAATTTTAATTTAACTGCAATATTTCTAATGGGCCCTACAGCCAGCGGCAAGACAGGCCTTGCTGTCGAGCTTTTACAACGCCTGCCTGTTGAGCTTATCAGTGTTGATTCCGCACTGGTCTACAAAGGTATGGATATCGGCACTGCCAAGCCGGATGCCGCAACGCTGGCGGTTGCGCCGCATCATCTGATAGATGTGATAAACCCCACCCATGTCTATTCAGCCGCGCATTTTCGCAAAGATGCTTTGCGACTGATGGCTGACATTACTGCGCGCGGCAAGATACCTTTGCTGGTAGGCGGCACCATGTTGTATTTCAAGGCCTTACAGGGCGGCTTGAGCCAATTACCTGAGGCTGATGCTGAGGTGCGCGCCAAGCTGGATGCGCAGGCGTTGGAAATAGGTTGGCCGGCGATGCATGCTAGGCTGGCCGGGATAGACCCGGCAACGGCAGCCCGGCTGGAGCCTGGCGATTCGCAGCGCATACAGCGTGCGCTGGAAGTCTATGAGCTGAGCGGACAGACCATGACAGCGCTACATCAGCAATCTACCGGTGATGCGCTGCCTTATAAGCTGCTGAAAATTGCACTAGTACCAAGTGACCGCAGTGTGCTGCACCAGCGCATTGCTGCGCGTTTTGACACCATGCTGGAGCAGGGCTTTCTCGATGAAGTACGACGCTTGCGCGCAGATTACCCCGAGCTTGGCCCGGAAACACCCGCTATGCGCTGCGTGGGCTATCGACAGGCTTTGCAGCATCTGGATGGGGAATATGATCTGGCAGAACTGCGAGAAAAAGGCATTGCTGCCACGCGCCAACTGGCGAAACGCCAGCTGACCTGGTTGCGTGGTATGGATGATATTGTGGAAGTAGATTGCCTGAATCCGGCAATGAATGAAATAGTATTTGGTGAAATAAATCAGTTCATTAAGAGATAGTGATAGCCCTTAACATTAACTACAACAACGCTTTAATATCACCGATGGTCAAGCCGCGAACCCTGCGGTAGCCGACCCAAATAGCCGGATAGCCCGGGATTTCCATGGTTGATATCATTTCATTGGAATCGGCCGATTTCTCTACATCAATATCGACAAAGTCCATCCCTTTGGATCGCATTTCCTTGCGCAAACCAGCGCAAGTAGGGCACCAGTCTGTGCCGTATAAAACAATTTGCGGTTTGCCGCTTGCATCGAAATGCCGCTTATAGAATTTTGCTTCGCTGTTGGTTAAGTATGCTTCATTGAGATTCACCGCTAGCAACCTGACCAGGTCCGATCTCCCCGCGCCGACTGCTTGCC
>JBAZTJ010000077.1:8052-12359 GCA_041662005.1 Candidatus Methylopumilus sp. | reverse complement strand
GCCAGATAAGCCCAAACGCCACCAAGCAAAGCAATACTCACAGATAGTGCGATTAACTTAGACATACATTCCTCCCTCTTAGGTTTGATGGAACAGCAACGGCTCAGCGTGCGGGCGAATAATTATGTTTAGAAACCTCGCATGAGATAACCGCTGTGCAGATACTAGTATGAAAAAGAAGGAAAAGTAAACTATTTCGCACCAGAGAGGTGCGAAGGAATCGGGCTAAGTGCCACTTAATGGAGCGTAGCTCCAGTATTTACGCCATGCGCCAACGACCATGCTGGGGTATTGCGGCTGGCCCAGGCTGCCGTTGTAGCGTCCAAGCGCACGATACAGGTCCCCACGTTCGATATCCAGGTAGTGCCTGAGTATGGTGCAGCCGTAACGCAGGTTGAGCCTGAGATGGAACAGGTTATGGTCAGGCGCACCTATGCTGCGCACCCAGAAAGGCATGACCTGCATGAACCCTCGCGCCCCGACCGATGACACCGCATACTTTTTAAAGCCACTCTCCACCTGGATTAACCCAAGCACCAACTGCGGATCCAGGCCGGCGCGAGTTGCTTCGTAATGGACGGTGCGCAGAAAATCTTCACGCATGACTTTATCCGGCATACGGCTTTTCAAGCGCTCGGACATATCCCGCATCCAGATACGCCCTTCTACCTCACTTGCAAACACCAGCCTGGGTGCTGCACTGTCACTGATGGTTTTCTGCATCATGGTTTTAACGCTGTTGGATAAAGGCTCCTCCACTTGCGCCCCAGCATAGACGCTGGATGCAAATAGCAGCGTTATATAAAAGCCATGTCTGATGCTTTTTAACATGTTACAGAGATAGCGCCTTTTTAATATAGTCCGCGATTTCAGCCAAGGCGACCGGCTTTGCCTCACTATCGGTACGCGCCTGATACTCCACCTGGTTTTCCTTCAAACCGCGATCGCCAATGACGATACGATGCGGTATGCCAATCAGTTCCATCTCGGCAAACATCACACCAGGCCGCTCGCCGCGGTCATCGAGCAAGACATCCACACCGGCAGCCTGTAATTCAGCATACAAATTAAAGGCGGCAGTTTTTACCGCCTCACTCTTGTCCGTGCCTATCGGTGCTATGGCAACCTGGAATGGCGCCATGGCCACGGGGAAAATAATACCGCGGGCATCGTTACCCTGCTCGATTGCCGCGCCCACAATACGCGAGACACCCACGCCATAACAGCCCATTTCCAGCACTTTGCTCTGGCCATTCTCATCCAGGTAAGTGGCATTCATGGCCTCGGCATACTTGGTGCGTAACTGGAAAATGTGGCCCACTTCGATACCGCGACATAACTCCAGCGTACCTTTACCATCAGGGCTCGCATCACCTGTGACCACATTGCGGATATCCGCCACCAGCAAAGGTTCTGGCAGATCACGGCCAAAATTGACGCCCGCCAAGTGAAACTTGGGTTTATTGGCGCCACATACAAAATCACTCATAGCAGCGACAGTATGGTCTGCAATCACTTTCACCCCAGCCGCAACACCTACCGGTCCAATGAAACCGGGCGGGCAATTGAGGTTGGCGCGGATTTCATCTTCACGCGCGAAACGGAAATCTGCCAGCCCATCCAGCTTAGCGACCTTAATTTCATTCAGGTTGTGGTCACCACGCAACAGCATCAGGTAAAACTGAGGCTTACCTTCCTGCTCTTGCGCAACCAGCGCAATCGCTTTCACCATGCGCACAATACCGATACCAAGCAAAGTGGCAACATCCTCACAGGCGGTCTGCTTTGGCGTATCCACCTCACGCATGCTTTCGGTAGCTGCGGCTCTGGGCTGCTTGGGTGGCAAGGCTTCTGCCAGCTCTACGTTAGCTGCGTAATCTGACTCCGGACAATAAGCCAGCGCATCTTCGCCAGAGTCTGCCAGCACATGGAACTCATGTGAGCCATCCCCGCCGATAGCGCCGGTATCTGCGCGTACCGCACGGAACTTCAACCCCAAACGGTTAAAAATATTGCTGTAACTCTGATACATCACCGCATAAGTTTGCTCCAGTGATGCCAGATCAGTGTGGAAAGAATAGGCATCTTTCATCATGAATTCGCGCGCGCGCATCACGCCAAAACGTGGGCGTATCTCATCGCGGAACTTGGTCTGTATCTGGTAGAAGTTGAGCGGTAACTGCTTGTAACTGCGAATTTCCTTGCGGGCGATATCGGTAATCATTTCTTCGTGGGTAGGACCGAAACAGAACGAGCGCTCATGACGATCTGTAATCTTGAGCATTTGCGGGCCGAACACTTCCCAGCGGCCGGTCTCCTGCCATAGCTCGGCGGGCTGAACCGCAGGCATCAGCAGTTCCAGCGCGCCGGCCTTGTTCATTTCATCACGCACGATGTTTTCTACTTTGCGCAAAACGCGCAAACCCAGCGGCATCCAGCTATACAGGCCTGAGCCCAGGCGTTTGATCAAGCCGGCACGCAGCATTAAGCGATGGCTAGGGAGTTCGGCTTCTTGTGGGGCTTCTTTTTGGGTGGCGATAAAAAATTGCGAGGCGCGCATGAAATGTTCTTTAAATAACGAGATAAGGGGTGAATTTTATAGAGAAAGTGCCTGCAAGTCAGCAACTGCCGTGCAGGTAACGCTTGAGTAGCGACTCTTGGCGATTAATGCGCCGAACTATGTTCCGGCTTCCAGCCGGACTTCCACAGCTCTAACGGTAAAGTTTCAGCGGGGACGCCGTTATCGTAAAACCAGGAGTCAACGGCAAAACTCTGGCCGCCTGTTATTTCTTTGATAGCTGCAGTGCTGTGGGGCCAGCCATTGATGAAGAATCCGCGTCGTTTAGTATCCAGAATTTCATGGAAATTTATCAAGCCATCCTGCTGCATCAGCTTCATGTAAGTGGTGGAGTTGATGGCCTCATCATTACAATCCATCTGCCCCGGGTAGGCCGAATTGCCAAATGTTCCACCACGGTCGGTACTGGTTCCCGTCTTTTCACCCACCAGCGTTTCCATTACCCCTATGGCTTGGGCGATACACTTGCGTTCATCTTCAGCATTGCCTGGCATGGGCTCAAATACTGCACGCACTTGCTGCCAATCGTCCGCCGCTAAAGCGACATGGCTGACATCGGCACAGCCGCCGCTATGGCAAATTTCAAAGCCGGCCAGGGTTGGATGCTGCTGCAATATCCTAGTCATTTCACTGCTATCTGCATAAGCCACACTGGCAGCGAGCAATAGCAAACAACCAGGTAGTTGCAGAAACAAGCGTTTAAAGGATGAGGGGGCTATCGGATAACTCATTATCATTGCTACCGCTTGCCGGAAAATGCTGTTGCAATAGCGTAGTGATCTGCGCGATGCCAAGCAGCACGCCGGATTCAAACTGGCCCTGCCTGAATTTTGCCTCCATGGCTTTGCAAACCGACTCCCAGCCTTCAGCCCCTACATGAGCATGGATGCCACGGTCAGCGATAATCTCCACATCGCGATCGGCCATCAGCAGGTAAATCAATACGCCATTATTGGCGGCTGTATCCCAAATGTGCAGCTGCGAAAACAGCTCGATTGCGCGTGTTCTGGGTTGTTTTTTCTGCAGGATTGCCAGCGGGTGCAGATCAGCCTCTACGACAAAGCGGATCTCCCCGCTATGCGTAGACTCGCTTTGCTTGATGGCCTGCTCAATATTGTACAAAGCCGCTTTTGAAAAATAGCGCGACACATGCCATGGCGTGCTGAACAAGTGCCTGAAAAATCTGCTGATGCCTTTAGTCTTCATGATTCGTTACCAATCTCCAGAAGCTCCGCCACCACCAAAACCTCCCCCGCCGCCGGAGAATCCTCCACTACCGCCCCCGAATCCACGCGAGCCACCAACCATGCCGCCCAATGCATTCACGGCACCGCTCATGGTTAAAATAAAGGCAATAAACGCCAGCACCAGCGCAAACAGCAAGCCGCCACCCAATATCCACACGGCAGCACCAATCAAACCGCCAGTCGCAGCTCCACCCAGAAATCGACCGAATATCGCGCGTAACAAGCCGCCTGCAATCAGGCCGCCAAATAGCAGTAAAGGCAGCATGTGTTCTATCTGGCTTTCGTCACCACTAGCACTCTGGGCAGGTGATGGTAACGACTCGCCTGAAATCAGGCTGATAATGCTATCGGTACCGGCATTAAGGCCGCCATAGATATCACCCTGCTTTAAATAGGGCGCAATAACTTCTGTAATGATGCGCTTGGCATAGAGGTCGGGAATGGCCCCTTCCAGGCCATAACCCACCTCTATGCGCAGCTTG
>JBAZTJ010000077.1:0-8042 GCA_041662005.1 Candidatus Methylopumilus sp. | reverse complement strand
CAGCACCAGCACGCCGTCATCCACTTGCTTACGGCCGATCTTCCAGGCGTCCACCACGCGAATCGAGTACTGCTCGATCTCTTCCGGCTTGGTAGTGGGGACGAGAAGAATTGCAATCTGGCTACCTTTTTGCTGCTCAAACTGGACCAGCTTGGATTCCAGCGCCGCCTGCTGATCCGGACTCAGCGAGCCTGTGAGATCGGTGACCCGATGCTCCAGCAAGGGAACTGCCACGTCCTCCGCCTGCGCGCCCAAGGCGAACAGAAACGCAAGGCCGATAAAGATGTTTCGCAACAAGCGCATGGTTACCTGGCGTTATTTTTTAGAATCAAAATCCACAACTGGAGCTGTTGAAATTGCCTTCTCATTTTCCACGGTGAAACTTGGCTTGGGCTTGTAGCCAAACATGGAAGCAGTCAGGTTATTCGGAAATGTACGTACCGCAACGTTATATTCTTTAACTGCCTGGATATAGCGATTACGTGCCACTGTGACACGGTTTTCCGTACCTTCCAGTTGCGCCTGCAGATCGCGGAAGCCGGCATCGGCTTTGAGTTGCGGATAGTTTTCAGCAACCGCCAGCAAACGTGACAGCGCCGAAGTCATCTGGCTTTGCGCTGCCTGGAACTTGGCAAATGCGGCCTCATCGTTTATCAGCTCAGGGGTTGCCTGAATGCTGCTAACTTTAGATCTCGCCTCAGCCACTTCGGTGAATACTTTTTCCTCATGGTCCGCATAACCCTTGACGGTTTTCACCAGGTTAGGCACCAGATCAGCACGGCGCTGGTACTGGTTCAGCACTTCAGACCAATTGGCCTTTACTTCTTCATCCAGTGTCTGGAAAGTGTTGTAACCACAGCCTGTCAAGCTCAGCACTAAAGCCAAGCCCGCTAATTTAAGCATGAGTTTTCGCATGTTGATTCCTTTGTAAGTTGATTCAGAATAAAGATGGGGGCGCTTCGGCAGATTGCAAGCCAGCCATCGTACGCTTGGCTAGGCACAGGTCTTCCCACGCCTTGGCTTTGTCCGGCAGGTTGCGCAATAAATAAGCCGGGTGATAAGTCACGATAACCGGTACACCATGGTAATCATGCAACTTGCCGCGCATGCTGGTTACCGTGGCATCAGATGCCAGCAGCGACTGTGCCGCAAACTTGCCCAAGGCAATAATCAGCCTGGGTTTAATCAGCTCCACTTGGCGCTTAAGGAAAGGGTCGCACTGTACGACCTCCTCCCCGTGCGGGTCACGGTTTTCGGGTGGACGGCATTTCAACACGTTCGCAATAAAAACATTGCTCCCGCGTTTGAGTTGGATGGCAGCCAGCATGTTATCCAGCAGCTTGCCGGCCTGGCCTACAAAGGGCTCGCCTTGGCGATCCTCTTCCGCCCCCGGTGCCTCACCTACGATAAGCCAATCGGCATTGGGGTCACCTACCCCAAACACGGTCTGGGTGCGAGTTTGTGCCAGACTACATGCCTGGCATGTGGACACGCTAGCCTGCAGGCTGGGCCAGTCCATTTGCATAATGCTGGCTGAGCGGTTCTGCTCTACCAGCAGGCTTGGTTCTGCTTTATCTGGCTCAACAGCTGTTAACTCAACCGGCGTTAACTCAGCTGGGCTAGCTTCAAGTTCGACAGGTTCCGGCTGAAGTGATTCCACGGGAATGATTTGCGCTGGCATAGGCTCACTGGCCATCACTGCTTCTGTTACTTGCTCAATGACGGCAGGCTGGCTGATCTGCCGCGGCTTCCAAACTGGTAGCAACTCCAGCTCATTCAGCATATCTTCGCGCGTCAGGCTCACAGTGCGGCTCCCATCAGAATGGCATCTTCGCGCCCATTGGGGGCGGGGTAATAGTTGCGGCGAACTGCCATCTCGTTAAAGCCTATGCTTTCGTACAAACTGATCGCCGATTTATTCGAAGGGCGCACTTCCAGAAACATGTTCACACCGCCATGATTTCGACCTATCTGCATCATGTGCTCCAGCAAGCTACGCCCCAGGCCTCGTCCCTGTTGGGTTTTGGCAATGCTGATATTGAGCAGATGCGCCTCGTCCAGTATCATCATCAGCACCGCATAGCCAATGATCTGACCACTTTCTTCCACCACCCAGCAACTGTAACCAGAGTTCAAGGAATCACTAAAGTTACCGCGCGACCACGGGTAAGGAAAGACGGTCGGCTCAATCAACATGACCGCATCCAGATCCTGCATTTGCATTGGACGGGTTTGAATCTCCGGTTTTAACACGGCATTCATGAAGTGATAGCCTGTATACGTTCGCTCATTTTCATAGCGACCTTATTGCGAATGTAGACAGGTGCGGCTTCCGCTGGCGGCCTGCCCAGGCCAGCCGCAAACATGGGCAATGCGATCTGGACGATGGAAGTGGCCTTAGGGTGGTCATATTTGAATGCTTCCAGCAGCACCTCACTTAGTTGATCGCCATAACAAATACGCAACTGATCGGCATATACCACCCAGCCGGTACCTACGCCCACCCAGCCATCTCCTGTTAATGCTGGCACGGCATCTGGCTTGTACAGACCTGGGGCACTCACTTCCTCCCATTCAGCACCTTGCCTGATGTAAGCCGCGTGGTAGACCTCGCCCATACGTGCATCCAGGCATGCGATTACGCGCTCTGCAGCTGTATTTTGAGCGAGCGCCATGAGCGTGCTAACCGCAATGACCGGCAAGTTGGCGGCAAAAGCCAGGCCCTGCGCCACACCGCAACCTATACGCAGCCCGGTAAATGAGCCTGGACCGGCACCGAATGCGATGCCATCCAGATCGCTCAATTCCACACCTGCCTCATCCAGCAGCTCGCGCAGCAATGGCAGTATCTGCTGCGAGTGGCTCTGGCCTGCATGAATATCTCGTGCCAATACTCGGCCATCAAGCGATAAAGCCAATGATAGATATTCGGTAGAAGTGTCGAGCGCGAGGATTTGCATAGATAAAGATGGGGCGAACTGAGTTATTCAGCCGCTATTTTGCCACAACCAACCTTGCCGCGGCTGGCCTTGATGCGTCCGCGCAGTACTTTGCCTTCCACGCGGCGTCTTTGTGAACCTAGTGTCGGCCGCGTGGCACGCCGCATCAGGGGCGGCTTGGCTACGCTATTTACCAACTCATGTAAGCGTGCAATCGCATCCTGCTTGTTCATCTCCTGGCTACGAAATTGCTGCGCCTTGAGAATAAGAATACCTTCGGAAGTAATGCGAGTATCCCGCAACGCCAGCAACCTTGCTTTATGTGCCTCCGGGAGAGATGAGGCAGTGATGTCGAAACGCAAATGTATCGCGCTTGATACCTTGTTCACATTCTGGCCACCCGCGCCTTGCGCCCGCATGGCGGTGAGCAGGTATTCACTTTCAGGGATAAGAAAATGCTGCTGCAATGTGCGTCAGACTTACTCTATGCGCTTAAAGGTCGTGGTCATGCCGTTACGTTCCCGCAGCTGAAACTCACGAGATGTTGCCGATAAAACAGCATTCACATCGTGGCCGGTAGCCCCATCGACCTTATAACTCCATATGATTTTTGACGGCTTATATTGCCAAACTCCATATTGCAAAATAACACCATCCGCCTTTTTAATCTCCCACTCACCATTCTCGTATAGATAAATTGGGGTCTCAGCTCTTGATGACTTCCATTTACCAATAAAGTTTTTTTCAGTGATATGCTCTCGACCCACGCCGCAAAAAGCTAGGATCAAGGCGATCAGCGCTATGAATACCAACCCCAGCTTCATATATTTGGCGAAAAAATATTTCGCCCATTCGCTATCATTTTAGCCATAATTTTCTTAATAGTTACTATAGTGATTAGTCGATGGACGCAGCTTCCATTTGTTCTGCTCCCTTTCAATACGTAAGCGCTCAGCTTCCTCCTGACGCCGTTTATCCTCATCCAGCTTTTGCTGTTTCCGCTCCTCCTCATAACGTGCCCTCTCTTCAGCACGCCTCAGGTCAGCTGACACTCGCTCGCCTTCGCGCCTGGACTCTTCAACAAACTGCCTGTACTTTCTATCCTGTTCCTGCTTTTCGTAATCTTTACGGCGCTGCTCGCCGGCAATACGTCGCTCTTCGGCATCAAGCAGGTCAGCTTCCTCTTTGCTGCCTGCCCTCACCCCGTGTTCCTGATAATACTCCTGCAGCCTGACCTTCTCCTCGGCTTGGGCGGCCGCGCTCATTGCGGTATCTGAGCCATCGACCATGCGCTCGGTATGCCGGTAGGCGAGCAACATGAATGCAATCTGGATCACCATCCCCATTGCGACAAGGCCTGCAATAATGGTGAGGATTATTTTCAATGGTGACTTGCGGTCGCTCGCAATCGCCACTTCCACCTGAAAAGGGGACGCCGCTTTTACAGGCTCGCGGGTCATACCCAGCTTGGCATCATAAGCCGTGCGGGACGAGTTGATTGAAAGCGTATCGTAAGCCAGATTAATAAGCTTCTGCTTGAGGTCGGCATCTTCACGGCTCAGCCCGGGCACTCCTGCCTGTAGCCTTTGAGTTAAGCGTTGATACGCGGCATTGATTTCAGAATGTGTAGCCTGAGCAGAGACTTCTAAAATTTCGTACAGGGTTTTCTTGCGACTTATCACATTCAATCCATTTTATTATTAATTAATTACGCATGTTCATTGCAACCAGCACGAATCTTTCCATGCCCGCTATGCCGAGTCAACTAGCACTCCGTGAAAATATAATGCGGTAGCAGGTACTGTCCTGCTAACATCTTTTATCCAGCTATTTTAGGTACTCACATTGATACATTGGCCGGCAATTATCCAGCTTACAGGCGAAGCGGAGTTGACCTACATCGAAAACCAATCGCTATGGGATCGCGATATGCATCTGCAAGCCATTAACTATGAAGCATCCGACAGATTGATTGATTCCTATGGCGTAGCTTATGCGCTATCCAGGAAGGCAGACGGCAAGGTTATTCCAGAGCGAAGTGAAACAATCGTTGCTCTCGATACCGTTATCCAGCTTATCAGGGCACATGCTGCTCAGATCGGGCTGTGCTGTATTGCTAAAATTTCTGCCGGTTCGTTCCAGGAGGCGATAAGTCTAGTTAGCAGCATGGACGACAATGGCGTGGTTAAGAGTTAAAGGAAGACTGCGATGAACATTAATTTCCGCATAGGCATTGCATGAACCCGGAAGACCTGCAACTGCTTGTCACGCGCGAGATGCCATTCGGCAAACACAAAGGACGCCTGATTGCCGACTTACCCGGCAATTACCTGAACTGGTTTGCGCGAGAGGGTTTCCCACCAGGCGAAATCGGCCGTCTGCTGGCTTTGATGCAAGAAATGGATCACAACGGCTTGTCGCACTTGCTGGAACCACTCAGAAAACGCTTACGCTGATGGCCAGTTTTTCATTGCGGTAGCCACGATACTTAACAACTCTTCGCGGCTAGCACCGCTATTTGCCTGCACCGACATGCCCTGGTGAACAGTCGTCACATACCTGGCAAGCGCTGCGGGGTTCTCATCCGCCGGTAAATCTCCCGCTGTACGTGCTTGTTCAAAACGCTGGGTTAGTGCGGCCTGATAGCCCATGCGCCGGCTAATCAGTTCCTGCCGGATAATTTCAGATCCCTCACCACATGCCAGCGCCCCAAGCACGATCATGCACCCGCTTGGGTTATCCGGATTGGCCAACAGCTCTACCGATTTAGTCAGGAATGTTTCCACTACCTGGCGTGCTGTTGGCTCTTTAAGCGCTTCCGCGGCATACGCAACCGGGCCTTGCATATATCTGGCCAAGGCTTTGCGGAATAACTCCTCCTTGTTGCCAAACGCTGCATATAAGCTAGGGCGATTAATACCGAGCGCAGCCGTAAGCTCATTCAGCGAGGCCCCTTCATACCCTCTGCTCCAGAATACCTTTAATGCACTATCCAGTGCCTCGTCATGATTGAAGGCCCTGGGGCGACCACGCGCCTTGGTGCCTTTGTCCGCAATAGTTTTAACCGTATCCATGCTCAAATCCCTAGCCATAATACTGCAAATTTCAATATTCGTACCGAATGGTATAAATATTAATTGACATTTCATTTTAGCCCATCTAATATTTATTTACCATTAGGTACATAAATATTTTTACATTACTCACGGATGAATATCATGACAAATCAGCATCAAGCAAAAGTAGCCTTTATTACCGGCGCCAATCGTGGCATTGGCTTTGAGACCGCAAAAGGCCTGGGCGAGCTAGGCATAAAGGTGGTGATAGGCTCACGCGACCTGCAAAAAGGTGAGGAAGCGGCCAAGCAGTTGCAAGCACTGGGCATCAAGGCAGAGGCCATCCGCTATGACGCAGATAGCGCAACTTCGGCGGATGAAGCTTTTAACTACCTCAACAAAAATTTCGGCAAGCTGGATATCCTCGTTAACAATGCCGGCATCCTGATGGAGCCGCTAATGGGTAAGAACAACAGCAGCACCATTAGCAGCGACACCCTCAAACAAACTTTCCACACCAACCTGTTCGCAGTGATTGATCTGACCCAAAAGCTATTACCGCTAATCAAGAAGGCACCTACAGGACGCATCGTCAATCTGTCCAGCATCCTCGCTTCACTCACCTTGCATAGCATGCCGAATTCACCAATAGATCCGGCCAAGGCTTTTGCCTACAACGCCTCCAAGACCGCACTCAATGCCTACACCGTTCACTTGGCACACGAGTTAAGGGGTACCAATATCAAGGTTAACTCCGCGCATCCAGGTTGGGTAAAAACCGAGCTGGGCGGCGAATCTGCGCCTATGGAAGTGGCAGAGAGCGGCAAGACCAGCGTGCAACTCGCCACACTGGAAGCCGATGGTGCTAACGGCGGGTTCTTCCATGTAGGTGATCCTCTGCCTTGGTAGCAAGCCGAATACCCAGCCTAATAAAATTAAAAAAGGAGATCAAAAAATGCAGAATTTAAGCCATATCGGTACTGTTTCAGAACTGACGTTAGAAAATAAGGCCACCATCAGATACCTTAAAACCGGTAGTGGAAACCCTTTGATTTTGATGCATACCATACGTACCCAGCTGGACTACTTTCAGGAAGTGATCCCGTTGCTGGCACAGCACTTTACTGTGTACGCCCTGGATTTACCCGGTCACGGCTACTCATCAATAGATACAACGATCAACTACGACGAACCTTATATGCGTAATAGCGTGATTTCATTCATTGAAAAACTTGCGCTGACAGACGTGACATTGGTGGGTGAATCGATAGGCGCAGTATTGGCACTCACTGTTGCCAGTCAGGTACCGGAACGGGTAAAGGCTGTGGTGTCATCCAACACCTACGACTACGAAACACGCTATGCAGACGGGGTGCGTCGAGGTAACTTTCTGGCCAACTTCATCCTGGGCAATTTTGCTATTCCCATCCATGGGGCCATCTTCGCCGCCCTGGAAAATAAAATCCTGCTGGGCCTCATCCTGAAAGGTGGATTGCGTGCAAAACGATGGATGCCGGACGCACTGCTGAGCGAGTTTAATACCGCAGGCCGCCGCAAAAGCTATCGCTATGTCGAGCGTAATGTCTTCGCCATGTGGCGCTCCTGGACCAAAGCCAGGACGTTATATGCGGGAGTAAAAGCCCCGGTCACCTTGGTGTATGGCGACCATGACTGGTCGACAACTGCAGAGCGCCAACGTACCGCCAGTGCGCTCGGCGTCAAGCAAGCCATCACACTCAAAGACACCGGTCACTTTGCTTTTGTAGACAGGCCCTTGCGGCTTGTGGAAATTATTGTTACGCAATCGGCTGGAGCCAGGCAATAAACTGATGAGTACGTCTAAGCATAGGTTGTTAGCGTACTCATCAGCCTGGTAAATCATGAGGAAAGTGACATTAAGGAAATATCAAATTGATTAAGAAGCTTCCGGGCAAATACCGTCAACTGGTTTTTGCCGCCATTATGTCGGTATTCACGGTTTCGATAGTATCAGCAACCATTACGCTGATGCATGAGAGCCTGAACCATCAGTTCCTGGGCATGTGGG
>JBAZTJ010000076.1:0-12395 GCA_041662005.1 Candidatus Methylopumilus sp. | reverse complement strand
AAGTATGGCTTTATGATTTAGATATTGATCTCAGGGGAATGATATGACAAAAGTCGGGGCGCCATGACCTTTCAAGTACCTGCCATAGTTGACTTTGTTAAAGAAAAAAAATATCAGGAACGCCTGCTGATTATAGATGATGATTTCAATCTTGCAGAAAGTCTTCGTGAGCTGACTGAACTGGTTGGCTATCATGTGCAAGTGCGGAATAGCGGCCCCAGCGGTATTCGGTTGCTAGAGACTGAAACATTTGATCTTGTGTTGCTTGACTTAGTCATGCCGGGGATGAGCGGACATGAGGTCATGGACTACCTGTTAGCGCGTTACCCTAAAATGCCTATCATCGTGGTCACGGCAACAGGCACGATCAATGAGGCTGTAAGGGCCTTGCGTAAAGGTATATACGATTTTGTAAGAAAACCCTACCAGCCAGAAGAGTTACTTCGTACCATTGAAAATGCGCTTCACAAAAGCCATCTGGAACGTCTGCACGTAAGTACCAGCAACAAGCTCCAGCACTCCGAAAATCTTTATCATTACCTGGTGGATAGTTCTCCGGATATTATTTATACGCTGGATAATGAAGGTAAGTTTACCTTTGCTAACAAGCGTGTTACGACATTACTTGGCTTCTCGGTAGATGAGTTGGTCGGCCAGCATTATTCCATTTTGGTGCATGAAGAGGATCTTGATCATGCCAAGTATGCATTTAATGAGCGCAGGACAGGGGAACGGTCCTCCCGTAATATTGAGTTGAGGCTGAAATGCAGAAGTGATGATGAAGAGTTTCGATATTTTGATACCAGCTTCATTACCATCGTCCTTAACTCCATGGGCTATTACAAAAAGGACGCTCAAGAGTCAGTTCCTTTTGCAGGGACCTATGGCGTAGCGCGGGATATTAGTGACAGGAAAAAAGCCGAAGAGGCGATGACTTATCAGGCCTATCATGACACCCTGACCGGGTTGCCAAACCGCGCATTATTCAATGATCGCCTGAGTGTTTCCATGGCGCATGCGAATCGCAATCAGCACCAGCTTGGCATACTGTTTCTTGATCTGGATCGATTCAAATGGGTCAATGATACCCTGGGGCATGTATACGGGGATGAGCTACTTAAAAATGTTGCAGCCCGCCTTAAAGACTGCCTACGCCAGGGCGATACGCTGGCACGCATTGGTGGCGATGAGTTTACGGTAATACTCTCGGAAATAGTCGACAGTGATCATGTCTCCTTGATTGCAAAAAAAATACTGGAAGCCTTAGAAGCCCCTTTTATTCTTGATAATCGAGAAATATCCATATCTGCCAGCATAGGCATTTCTATTTTTCCTGAGCATGGCGAAGATATAGACACCCTCACCAAAAGTGCGGATATAGCCATGTACCATGTCAAATGGGATGGAAAAAATGGATACAGGCACTATGACCTGTCAATGAATTCGGTATTCCAGCGCAAGCTCTCCTTGGAAAACGAGTTGCGGAAGGCCATAGAAAATAATCAGCTTAATCTATATTTTCAACCACAAGTACATCTTGATAGCCGTTGTATCGTCGGTTTGGAAGCGCTAGCGAGATGGCATCATCCAGAGCGCGGTTGGATATCTCCTGCAGAGTTTATTCCGCTGGCGGAAGAAACCGGACTTATTGGCATGCTGACAGAGTGGCTGATAGGGCAGATATGCATGCATTACAGCCACTGGAAAGAAGCTGGCTTTGGCGATATACGGATTGCACTCAATATCTCGCCAGAGTCAGTGCTCAAAAATGATTTTGTGCAGATGCTACTTGGGCCATTGCAAAGAAATCACATTAACGCAGATGTCATCGAAATAGAAATTACCGAAAGCTTCCTGATGCGCAATCTTGAAAGCTCTATTTCTAAGCTTAAGGAGCTCAGTAGCCATGGTATGAAGATCGCTATTGATGATTTTGGCACAGGGTACTCATCTCTTGCCTATCTGCAAAAGCTGCCTATACATAGCATCAAGATTGATAAGTCATTCGTTAGTGATATCCAGAGCCTGGAACAAGAGTTGCCTATCATTAGTGCTATTGCAGCGATTGCCAAAGGTTTTCGACTTAATGTGGTTGCTGAGGGCGTTGAAACTGTAGAGCAGATGCAAGCAATTCAATCCATTGGCTGTATTGTGATGCAAGGCTTTTTGTTCAGTAGGCCTATTCCAGGTGGTGAGGTTCTTGAATTGCTCTCTAACCCTGAACGTATGTTCAATGATCTGATCTTGAATCGATGTCTACAGCTGAGAAGCGAAGGGGAAAATATAACGTAAACAATGACATCGCTCCTGGCATGTTTAACTTTCCTTTATTTAAGTCTTAATGCTGTAACTTGGATGAAATAGCATTTGCTTTAAATTCGTATAGTTTTGATTTAAAGAGATTTGAAAATGGAAACTGAAACTGAAACTGAAACCTTATCTCAGGAGGTTAGCTGCTTACACCAGGATATTTACCCTCAGTCAAATCCAAACGATAGTGAGTTAACCCAAAAAAAGTTAGCTGGTTCAACAGATTTAAGCATAACAAATAATTTTGGAGTGGAAGTCCAAGAGGTAGGATTTGTTGAGTTTGATCGTCGAAAAAAAACTAGCAGCGGAGTACGCGCATTTAAGTATGAGCGACGTGGATTTCTTGAAAATTTAGAAAGTTTGATCAGGGATTTAGATCGAACATAGCACAATATAATCAGCGGACTGGTCAGTATCAGCTTACCCAATCTTAGCCTTCATTCTCACCTGCCTACAAGCGGCTTTCATTTCTCCCAAGGTTTATACTCCTAAGTGGTTGTGCTTTTAATGCATGCAGGCATTGTTAACCTTTTATTTACTGCCTCAAAATAGGCATCTGCTATTAAACCGTTGCTTATGTTTTGATTGGCATCGAATACAATATGTACAATTTCTGGATTATTGCTCCATAGTGGGGTGTGAGGCTAGGTTTGGTTCAACGTTGTCTGCAGCGCTAATTTAATTGATTGAAATAATATGCTTAATAGTGGTAAGCCAGATACAGAGAGCCATACCCCCATGATGCGCCAGTATCTGGCGATCAAAGCGCAGCATCCTGATATGTTGCTGTTCTATCGCATGGGGGATTTTTACGAATTGTTTCATGAGGATGCCGAAAAAGCCTCGCGTTTGCTCGGCATCACCCTCACCAAGCGCGGCGCATCCAACGGTGAGCCTATCCGGATGGCTGGTGTGCCTTACCACGCGGCAGAGCAGTATCTCGCCAAGCTCACCAAACTTGGTGAGGCAGTAGCGATTTGTGAACAGATTGGTGATCCAGCAAAAAGCAAAGGCCCGGTGGAGCGTCAGGTAACGCGTATTCTTACCCCGGGCACATTGACTGATAGTGCGTTGCTGGATGACAGCCGCAATAATCTGTTGCTGGCAGTATATGCTGCGGACGGTGTTATCGGCCTGGCACGTATTAACCTGGCATCCGGACAGTTTGTTTTGAGCGAGGTCGCTTCCGGCTTATTGGCGCAGGAGATGGAGCGCATTGCCCCTGCCGAACTGCTGTATGCCGACGACTTTACGCATTCGGCGATAGAGGCAGCAAAATGCCCAAAGCGGCGCCTTGCCCCCTGGCAGTTTGACCTGGATTCAGCCAGGCAGACGCTGACCAGGCAATTCAATACTTATGACCTGGCTGGCTTTGGTGCGACCGACCTGACAGCAGCCATTGCTGCTGCCGGAGCGTTGCTGGACTATGTGAAACATACCCAGCGTACTACGCTGCCACACATTAATTCACTTCGTGTCGAGCAGGCCAGCAGCTTTATTCAACTCGATGCAGCAACCCGACGCAACCTGGAGATAGACCAGACATTGCGGGGTGAAGCATCGCCTACCCTGTACTCGTTATTGAATACCACTCAGACCGCCATGGGGGCGAGGCTTTTACGGCATTGGTTGCATCACCCACTGCAATACAGGGGTGACGTCATAGCCCGACATGAGGCAGTAACTACCCTTATTTATGGCGGCCAGTATGTTGATTTGCGTCAGATGATGAAGGCGATAGGGGATGTTGAGCGCATCACAGCAAGGATAGCACTCAAAACGGCAAGGCCAAGAGACTTGTCGGGATTACGCGACAGCTTGAAACAGCTACCTTTAATCCAGGCGCAATTATTGAGTATGACCACCGGGTTGCTTCCGGATCTGGCAGTCAAAATGCAGGTGCCAGTGGCTGCGCTGGATTTGCTCCAGCTCGCTATCAAGCTTGAGCCTTCATCGGTATTGCGTGAAGGTGGCGTGATTGCCGATGGTTATGATGCGGAGCTGGACGAACTGCGTGGCATCCAGACTAACTGCGGTGAGTTCCTGCTCAAGTTCGAAACACAGGAGCGGGAGCGCACAGGGCTCAGTAATTTAAAGGTCGAATACAACAGCGTGCATGGTTTCTATATTGAGATCAGCCGGGCCCAAGCGGAGAGTGCTCCTGCTGAGTATCGTCGGCGGCAGACGTTAAAGAATGCCGAGCGCTTTATCACGCCGGAGCTGAAAGCGTTTGAGGATAAGGTGTTATCTGCCAATGACAGGGCGCTGGCGCGGGAAAAAATATTATATGAGTCAGTGTTGAACGCGCTGATCCAATATATTGCTGTGTTGCAGGGTAATGCCCTGGCCGTTGCTGAACTGGACGTGTTGTGTACTTTTGCCGAGCGTGCGCTGGCTTTGAATTATGTTGCCCCGGATTTTGTAGATGAGGCCGGCCTTGAGATTGTTGGTGGGCGCCATCCCGTGGTAGAGAAGATCGCTCAACCTTTTATTGCCAACGATGTGGCACTGTCTCCCTACCGGCAGTTGTTGTTGATTACCGGCCCAAACATGGGCGGTAAGTCGACCTATATGCGACAAACCGCCCTGATCGTATTGCTCGCGCATTGTGGTAGCTTTATTCCTGCAACCTCCGCCAGGATAGGCAGTATAGACAGAATTTTTACCCGTATCGGTGCTTCGGATGATCTTGCGGGTGGTCGATCTACCTTTATGGTGGAAATGACCGAAACCGCCAATATCCTGCATAATGCGACAGCAAAAAGCCTGGTACTGCTTGATGAAATTGGACGCGGCACTTCCACCTTCGATGGTTTGGCACTGGCTTGGGCGGTAGCTAAACAGTTATTGGAAAAAAATCGTAGTTATACTCTGTTTGCTACCCATTATTTTGAGCTGACAAGGCTGGTTGAAGAGTTTAAGCAGTCTGCCAATGTGCATCTTGATGCAGTGGAGCATGGCAATGGCATTGTTTTTCTGCATAGTGTGGAAGATGGCCCTGCAAGCCAAAGCTACGGCTTGCAGGTGGCGCAGTTGGCTGGGATTCCTAAATCAGTGGTCGCTTCTGCCAAGCGTAAGCTCGCGCAATTGGAGCAACAAAACCTGGTTTCTGGTCCGCAAGCGGATATGTTCGCCCAAGCTGAAAAGGAGCCGTTGCTGCCGTTGCACCCAGTGGTTAGCGAGTTGGAGACGATGGAGCCGGATGAACTTACTCCCAAGCAGGCACTGGAAGCACTCTATCGCTTGAAGGGCCTGGTTTAAGCTTAGAATATAGATGGTTATTTGTTGCGTAGTTTGAAATTATAATCGGTCAGGTTTATGCCCAATCAGTCAATTACTTCTATTCATAAAAAAGACCGGCTCTCATATCGAGATAGGCTGGTTCCTTTAGCAATTGCTGCTGTCGTGGCAGCGTTGCTGTTAGCCCTTACTAGCTACCTGAATTCTATTGAAGCCAGCCGACTCCAGCAGCAGGCCCGTGCCGATGTATCCAAAGAAGCGGGCTTGATCCGTGCACGGCTGGAAAGCGAAATCAATAGTTCCGTGTATCTTTCACTTGGTCTCGTCAGCTATATTTCAGCCAATCCAGCATTCACTCAGGATGAGATTGCCCGTGTGGCTAACCGTATTCTGGTATATGGCAAATATGTCAGGAATATCGCAGTCGCCCCTGATAACGTCGTTCAATATGTTTTCCCCTTGCAAGGCAACGAAAAAGCGATGGGCTTGCGTTACTTAGATAATCCCCAGCAACGTGATGCAGTGGTTCGTATGATGGAGACCCGCGATTTTGTATTTGCTGGCCCGGTTGATCTGGTGCAGGGCGGCAGGGGGTTGATTAACCGCTTTCCGATTTACACCTCTTCTGATGCGTCGGACCATAGCGGAAACTCCTATTGGGGCTTGGCTTCAGTGGTGCTGAATGCTGATGCTTTGTTACAGGCTAGCGGAATTGCAAATCCTGATAGCAAAATCAGCTACGCATTACGTGGCAAGAACGGGCTGGGCGCGCAGGGTGATATGGTTTTCGGGAATGCCCCCATGTTTCAGCAGAATCCGGTATTGCTGGATATTGCTTTGCCAGGCGGGCAGTTCTGGCAGCTTGCAGCAGTGCCAGCAAAAGGCTGGGGATTCTGGCAACGTGAGGATGATGGGAAAAGGTTCTGGTATGTAAGCTTAGGCGTGATGCTTTCCCTGTTCTGTGGGGGGCTGGTGTATGTCTGGTTGATGGAAATAAAGAAAATTAAAACGCAGGATGCTGCGCTAAGGCTCGCAGCTAGCGTATTTGATGGTTCCAATGAGGCAATTGTCATCACAGATACGGCTGAAACCATAGTCTCGGTCAATCCTGCCTTTAGCAAGCTGACCGGGTTCTTGGCGGAAGATGTCATCGGGCTCTCGGCTGAGGTGGCCATCATGGGTAAGACAACCTCTACGGATTTGTTGCATATTCGCCAGGCTTTAAAGGCAGCCAACTTCTGGCATGGCGAGGTAATCGGGAGTCGTAAGGATGGTTCGGTTTATCCTAAATCGCTCACTATCTATGCTGTCCCTGATGCTCACGGCACCCCCAGTTATTATGTGCATACCTTTAGTGATATCAGTGAGCGCAAAGTGGCTCAGGATCGCATTCATCACTTAGCACACCATGATGCACTTACCAGCCTGCCAAATCGGCTAGCACTGCAATTGCATCTTGAGCTGGCCATCAGCAATGTTGCCGGCGATGATGATGGGCTCGCGGTAATGATGATCGATATGGATCATTTTAAGGAAATCAACGATACGCTGGGCCACCATGTAGGTGACGCTTTGCTGGTAGAGGTTGCCCAGAGGCTGAGCGCATGCTTACGCAGTAGCGACATTGTGGCCAGGTTGGGTGGAGATGAGTTTGTTGTGATTCTCAGTGGCATTGAAAACCAGATGGTAGCGACCAGCGTGGCCGAAAAAATCATGAATCTTTTGGGCAGCCCTTATTTAATCGAAGGACACGATTTACATTCTACGCCGAGTATTGGCATCGGCATGTACCCGGGCGATGGGGGCACGGTAGATGAGCTATTGCGGAATATAGATACGGCAATGTACTTTGCCAAAGGCAAAGGGCGTAATAACTACCAGTTTTTTACAGAAGAAATGAAATTGGCGGTAAGTGAGAAAATGCAGATGCAGAATAGCCTGCGGCATGCGCTCATACACCAGCAATTCGTGCTTCATTACCAACCACAGATTGATCTATTCACCGGGCGCATGACTGGTGTAGAAGCCTTGGTGCGTTGGCAAAATCCGGAACATGGCCTGATCCCGCCGCTTAAATTTATTCCTGTTGCTGAAGAAAGTGATTTGATTGTAACGCTAGGCGAGTGGGTGCTAAAAGAAGCTTGCCGGCAACTTAAGGTATGGCAAGACAGGGGCATATCCGGTATATGCATGTCCGTAAACCTGTCGGCACGCCAATTGAAGGCAAAAAATCTGGTGGATATGGTTGCCCAGAGCATGCAGCAATATGGTTTAAACAAGGGCGATCTGGAATTGGAGATTACTGAAAGCGTAGCGATGGAAAACCCGGATGCAACCATTGAGCTCCTGAACAAGCTGCGTGGACTGGGGATCAAGCTTGCAATCGATGACTTTGGCACCGGGTACTCATCACTGAGCTATTTGAAACTGCTACCATTCGACCGGCTTAAAATAGACCGCTCTTTTGTTAAAGACATTGAAACGGATACTAACGATGCTGCAATTTGTGTTGCAACTATTGCCCTAGCGCACAATCTGGGGCTGGAACTGGTTGCTGAGGGTGTGGAAACGGAAATGCAGAGAGCGTTTTTGAAAGCGCAAAAATGTGACACCGCTCAGGGTTACCTTTTTAGCAAACCTTTGCCAGCAAGGGAAATTGAACAGCTATTTTTATTTAAAGAAAGTTAATGTGTGGAGAGAGGGCTGGCTGGGAGTGCTTAAGCATATAGTTACGCACTCCCTGACGTTGATTAGTGGTGATGGCCACCCGCGCCGTGCACATGCTCATGCTCAACTTCTTCTTTGCTGGCTGAACGTACAGCGGTGACCGTGGCTTTAAATAACACGCGCTCGCCAGCCCATGGGTGGTTACCGTCAACGACTGCCTTGCCATCCTCGATATTGGTGATGGTGTATAAAATTACTTCACCAGTTTCATCTTCACCTTCAAACTGCATACCCACTTTAATATCTTTGCTGGGGAAAGCGGATACTGGTTCGATCTGCACCAGCTCTTCATCGTAGTCACCAAATGCATCGGCAGGCTCCAGCGTGATTTCAACCACATCGCCCACAGATTTTCCATGCAGCTCCTCTTCCACACGCGGGAAGATATTGTCGTACCCGCCATGCAGGTAGCTTACGGGGTCGGCACTGGCTTCAAGCACATTACCTTCGGAATCACGAAGCTCATATGTCATCGTTACAACAGTGTTCATGGAAATTTGCATAATCTTTTCTTTCAAGTCCAGTTTTAAATTAATAGGGGTTTTAAAGTGTTTTGATCAGATTAAGAATTTCAGCGGCATGGCCTTTGGCAATTACCCCATATTGCATATGCCTCAAAATACCATCTGTATCAATGACAAAGGTTGAGCGCATAATGCCCATTTTCTTGATGCCATCTTTTTCTTTCTCTTGCCAAACCTTGTATTTCTCGCATACTTTGCCATCTTCATCGGAGAGCAGGTTTACTGCAAGACCATGCTTGTCACGAAAAGCAGCATGGCTCATGCAATCATCCTTGCTCACGCCGATGATAATGGTGTTGTGCTTGATGAATTCATTTTCCAGGTCACTAAACTCAATAGCCTCAACTGTGCAGCCGGGTGTGTCATCCTTAGGATAAAAGTACAAAACTACCTTTTTACCGCGGAACTTGGAAAGCTTAAGCGTCTCCATGTCGGAGTCAGGCAAAGAAAAATCCGGGGCGGCTGAGCCAAGCTGCAACATAAGGGGGATACGCCATGACGAGATGGATAAATTCTACCTCATTTATTGATATTTAAAGCAATGCGCTATCATGTAAATATGAAAAAAAATCATCCCATCACAAAACATCATGAGTTGCCATTAACTCTGCTAGGGCAGCTTACGCCCAGGCAGTTTATGACCGAGTACTGGCAAAAGAAGCCATTGCTGGTTAGAGGCGCGATCCCGGGTTTTACTGGCCTATTGGACGCCGACGAGCTTGCCGGTCTAGCCTGCGAAGAGGACTCTCAGGCTAGATTGATAATGGAGACCAAGGCCGGATGGCAATTGGAGCAAGGACCTTTTGAGGAAAAACGCTTCAGCAAACTACCAGAAAGAAACTGGACTTTGCTGGTGCAAGGTTTGAATCATCATTTGCCTGAAGGCCGGGACTTATTGCGACAGTTTGATTTTATCCCGCATGCCAGACTGGATGACCTGATGGTGAGTTATGCGCCAGATGGCGGCGGCGTTGGACCCCACTTTGACTCTTATGATGTATTTTTACTGCAAGGGATGGGCCGGCGGATATGGCGCGTCAGCGAGCAACAAGACCTGACTTTGGTTAAGGGGGCCCCGCTGCGCATACTCCAAAACTTTCATACAGACCAGGAGTGGACGCTGGAAGCAGGGGACACGCTCTACCTGCCGCCGCATGTGGCGCACTGGGGTATCGCACTAGAGGATTGCATGACTTATTCGATTGGTTTTCGTGCGCCATCAGCGCAGGAACTTGGTACGGAGTTTTTAAGTTTCCTGCAGGAAAAGTGTGTCTTAGAAGGTATGTATCAAGATCCGGCTCTTGAACCACAACGGCACGCAGCAAAAATAGGCGCGGCAATGCTGGATCAGGTTATTAGCATGCTGAGCGGGATTAAATGGACGCGTGCCGATGTTGCCCAGTTCTTAGGCCAATATTTGTCTGAACCCAAACCGCATGTGGTGTTTGACCCTCCCCGAGCCATTAGCTTGGCGGCATTTAAAAAACGGCTGGAAAAGGGTGGGATAGCCTTAAGTTTGAAAAGCCAGATGCTGTTTCACCAGCATCATTACTTTATGAATGGGGAGATGGTAAACCTGCCCCACTCATCAGAACCAATTATGCGCAGACTTGCGGATACTAAGCGCATTTCATCCGGAATTTATACTGATATGATCACTGTGCAGCAATTGCACGAATGGTATCTGGCAGGGTATTTGGAATTTTAAGACAATGAAAATGGCAGACTGGCGATGAATGAGCTGATAGAAAATGCAGTGTTAACTGGGGAAAAAAACTATGAAGCTGCACTGAACCAGTTGATACAAAAGGCTGAGCGGGAGCTGTTGATTTTTGACCAGGATTTTGGCAAGGGTGGTTACGCTAGCCTCAAGCGATTTGAACTAATCCGCGATTTTTTAGCTAAAGATCACCAGAACAAGTTGGTCATTGTGCTGCAAGATGCCGGGTATTTCATTACCCAATGCCCTAGGCTATTTCAACTGCTTGTAACTTACAGCCATGTTATGACGGTTTATCAGGCGAATGACAATGCCAAGGTTGCAAAAGATAATTTTGTGATTGCTGACCAGCGGCACTATCTACGCAGATTTCATATTGATCAGGCACGCTTTAAGTATGCGTTTGATGATATTGAAACCGTTAACATGCTCAATATGCGTTTTGATGAGTTGTTACAGGAAACCAGTCATACCATTTCGATAACGGCATTGGGGTTATAACAGTATGAGCTATAAGCATTATTTTGTGTGTGTGACCATATTCATTCTGGGCTTAACTCACACAATTGCGCACGCCGAGTTCAAGATCATTACCCTAAAGCACCGGTTTGCCAAAGATATCTTGCCTGCCATACAACCTATGGTGGGTAACGATGGCAGTGTCAGCGCAGTTGATAATAACCTGCTGATTCGGGCGACGCCGGAGCAGATGACCATAATAGAGCAAGTTGTTGGTACGTTGGATGTGGAAAAAAGGAATCTGCGAATTACCATTAGCCACGATAATATGCAGCAAAGCCAGCATGACCAGATTGGCATAAGTGGTCGCCGGCGTGTAGGTAATGTCGATGTGCAGGTGCCGAGAGGTGCCCCTGAAGGCGTTCAGCTGGAAATCGGGCAGCGTCAGAACAGTCTCAGCAGGCAGGGCAGTGAGTTTGTGACAGTGATGGATGGTGAGCGCGCTTTTATCAAAGTTGGCCAGTCTGTACCGTACACCCAGCAATGGATACAGTTTTCGCAACGCTACCTGCATTTGCAGAGCACAACCCAGTTTTACGAAATTACAACCGGATTTGCTGTGCGTCCTAGATCTATCGGGGATAAGGTTGAGCTTGAAATCACCCCGCG
Source organism: Candidatus Methylopumilus sp. (assembly GCA_041662005.1). Classification (GTDB taxonomy): domain Bacteria; phylum Pseudomonadota; class Gammaproteobacteria; order Burkholderiales; family Methylophilaceae; genus DATHXC01. The sequence continues at coordinate 746 of JBAZTJ010000076.1, read as the reverse complement.
CATCGCTAATGTTAATGCCACTAACTATATTGATTTTGAAGAGCTATCCACAGTTGTCCGGGTGACGCCAGGTCAGTGGCTTGATTTGGGTGGAACGATGCAGTCAAGGGATGAGGTTAGTCGGACAATACTCAGTCGACAAGTTGAAACTCAGCAAGGTAATGACTCCGTAATGATAAAGGTTGACTGAGTACTTAAAAAGATAAGGCCACAAAAACTTTTGTGGCCTTATTCTTCAATCTGAAGGGTTATGTGATACAGCTAGGGAAATAACTTACTGTTTAATTACGGTACCACTAGCACTTGATCCCTCACCTATCCCACTTTCTATTGCAACAATCATAGAGTAGCTTTGTGGCCATTTAAATGATTTACTTTCGCCATTTTCCATTAAGCCTGAATTGAAGCTGCCAACCTGAAATCTAAAACGAGCCCCTCCTTCTGTCTTTGCGGTCACCGTATACATATCTCCAGGGATAGGCTTCGCCCATGAAATGATAGGCCAAGGAATATAAAGCACCTCATTTGATTTTACTTCGGTCTTCCCCCATGTTCTTTTTTGTGAGTATGTATCGAAGCTGCTTTTTACTTTGCCTGAATTTAGATAGTAATTTCCGCGCATGGACAAAATGTTCTGCTTTAAATCAGGGCTATATGTTGTGCCATTGGCATCAACAAATTGTTCAACATTTGCTGGGCGTAAAGATTCACGAATCATGCGCGTATCTTTGCCCTGTTGCCAACCC
>JBAZTJ010000075.1:0-12495 GCA_041662005.1 Candidatus Methylopumilus sp. | reverse complement strand
ACTCAAGACCCTGCGCCGTCAATTGCATCAGACTATAGAAAAAGTCACCGATGATTATGGTCGCCGTCATTCGTTCAACACGGCGATTTCCTCGGTGATGGAACTCATGAATGCGCTGGCAAAAATTGAAGGGGGTGACGCAATTACCCGTGCCATCCGTCAGGAAACGCTGGAGGCAGTCGCCTTGCTGCTGTCGCCTATCGTGCCGCATGTCTGCGAGGCTGTCTGGACAGAGCTGCGGCCTGAATCCAGCATCCTTGATGCTGCTTGGCCTCAGGCCGACAAGGCTGCCATGGTGCAGGACGAGATTGAGTTGGTGATCCAGGTCAATGGCAAGCTGCGTGGCAGCATGACCGTGGCGCGCACCATGGAAAAATCCGCAATCGAGCAGCTTGCCGTCACTCACCATAGTGTGCAGAAATATCTGGAAGATGGCGTGAGTGTGCGTAAAATCATTGTGGTACCCAATAAACTCGTCAACATAGTAGTGGGATAACCCTCATGCGACTTTTTAGTTTGCCCCGACTGTATATTTTGTTGCTGGCGCTCTCACTTGCGGCCTGCGGCTTTGAGTTGCGCGGGATAGCGGACCTTGCCTTCCACAAGCTATATATACAAGGCCCTACACTCACTATCAGCAAACCTTTGAAGAAGTCGTTAGCCGTCAATGGCGTGACCATCGTTAACGACCCTGAAAACGCGGAGTTGATGCTGGAAATGATGAGTGAAGGTACTGAAAAACGCATTCTGTCACTGAGCGGTAAAGTCGGTGTGGTCCGGGAATTCGAATTACTCTACCACGCCAGCTTCCGTATCCGTGAGCCTGGCAGCGAGCTCTGGGGCCAGGTACAGACAGTGAGCGGTCGCCGCGACTTTTCCTATGACGACAGCGAAGTTTTGGCAAAATCGTTCGAAGAGCAACGCCTGTACCAGGACATGCGTGACGATGCCGTGCGTGAAATCATGCGCCGCCTGATTGTGCAAAAACCGAAAAAAGCCGCGGCTAACTAAGCTAGCCCATGCGCCTGCCACCGCAACAACTCCCCCAGCATTTAGCACTCGGCCTCAAGCCTTTGTACGTTCTGGCCGGTGACGAACCACTGGCACAGCGCGAAAGCCTGGACGCCATACGTGCAACTGCGCGCAAACTTGGTTTTGATGAACGCACCAGCCTGATCGTCGAGCGCAACTTCAACTGGCAGCAAATCACCGCATTCGGTCAGTCCATTTCACTGTTCGCCAGCCTGCGCCTGCTTGAAATCAATATTCCCTCTGGCAAGCCTGGCATAGATGGCAGCAAGGCATTACAGACTCTGGCTGAGCGCCCTTTACAGGATGCCGTAGTGGTCATCATCATGCCCAAGATAGACTGGCGAGACCAGAAAAGCGCATGGTATATGGCGCTGGAGCAAGCTGGCGTTTTCCTGAATTTGCAGGAAGTAGAAGCGCCCCAGCTGCCGCAGTGGATCGCCAAACGCCTGGCTCTGCAAAATCAGGCCACCGATGCCGACACGCTGGAATTCATTGCCCATCAGGTAGAGGGCAACCTGCTGGCTGCCCATCAGGAGATCCAGAAATTAGGCTTGCTATATCCGGAAGGCAATATTGCCGGCAATGATGTTCGTGCGGCAATATTGAACGTATCGCGCTATGATGCGTTCCAACTCGGCGAAGCGGTATTGTCGGGCGACATTCAGCGCACCGTCCGCATCCTGCAGGGCCTGCAAGACGAAGGTGCGCAACCGGTTGCCGTGATGAATCCGCTGCTATGGGCAATCAAGCCGCTGGTGAAGATCAAGCAGGCCGAAGCCCGCGGCGAAAATCTGGCCAGCGCCATGCAGCAAGCCAAAATTTTTGGCGACAGACAGGCACTGACCAAGCGCGCGGTAAGCCGTTTAAGCTTGCGCCAGTTGCAGGCAGCGTTACAAAAACTGGCAGAAATTGACCAGACCGCCAAGGGCTTGATACACGGCGATGCCTGGCTGGAAATTTCCCGGCTGTGCTTCGGGCTTTCCAGAGTGGGTAGCCGCAGCGGCGCGCGAAGGCCTGTGTAAAGCGTTTACTGCAAAGGACCACCATGTCTGAATTTGTCGAATTTCTGAAAGAGGTATTTGCACATTTCGGGGCGATCCAGGCACGCAAAATGTTTGGCGGCTATGGCCTATATTTTGATGGCGTCATGTTCGGGCTGGTGGCGGATGAGATGCTCTACTTGAAAGCGGATGTTGCTATCGCCCATTATTTTGAAGCAAAAGGGTTGCCGCAGTTTAGTTATAACAAAGGCGACAAACTGATTAAAATGTCTTATTACCTGGCGCCTGAAGAAATATACGATGACCCGGAAGCCGCCACCGTTTGGGCAAAACGGTCATTTGAAGTCGCTTACAAGGCTAAGAAGCATACAAAAAACGTATCGCAACAACCATGAATACACTAGACAAAAATGAGTTGAACCACATGATGGACATCAAATCTTACATGCTGCAAGTTGGCCAAAAGGCCAGGGCCGCCTCGCGCGAGATGGCACGCGCCGATACCAATACCAAGAACCTGGCATTGATGACGATTGCCGCTGCAATCCGCCGCGATAAGGCTGAACTGCTAGCGGCCAACCAGCAGGATTTGCAGGCCGCAAAAGCCAATGGCCTGGATGAAGCCATGCTGGACAGGCTGGCGCTCAGTGAAAAATCCATAGCCACCATGATCGAAGGGCTGGAACAGATTGCCAAATTGACCGACCCTATCGGCGAAATCAGCGACATGAAATATCGCCCTTCCGGCATCCAAATTGGCAAAATGCGTGTGCCACTCGGTGTTATCGGTATCATTTATGAGGCGCGCCCAAATGTGACTGTTGATGCGGCGGGGTTATGCATCAAATCCGGCAACGCTGCCATCTTGCGTGGCGGCTCAGAGGCTATCCATTGCAACCAGGCGCTGGCAGCCCTTGTGCAGGAAGGACTAGCCACCGCCGGCCTGCCTGCTGCAGCCGTGCAAGTCGTAGAAACCACAGACCGCGCTGCCGTAGGCGAACTGATCACCATGAAAGAATACGTGGATGTTATCGTGCCGCGCGGTGGCAAAGGGCTCATTGAGCGCATTTCCAGCGAAGCGCGCATCCCTGTCATCAAGCATCTCGACGGTAATTGCCATGTGTATGTGGATGATGAAGCGGATATGGACAAAGCCATGCGCATTGTAGAGAACTCAAAAACCCAGCGCCTGGGCACCTGCAACACTACCGAATCGCTGGTCGTAGCCCGCAGCATTGCCGCTACGGCATTACCTGCGCTGGCCAGCATGCTCATCGCCAGCGGTATTGAAATTCGCGGCTGTGCCGAAACCATGGCGCTGGTAAAAGAAGCTAAGCCTGCCTCGGCTGAAGATCACTATACCGAGTACCTGGCTGCCATTATTTCGGTAAAAGTCGTCGACGGCCTGGATGAAGCGATTGCGCATATCAATGAGCACTCCTCGCAACATACCGAAGCCATAGTCACCGAGAACTACACCAAAGCGCGTCGCTTCCTGCGCGAGGTGGATTCCAGCTCGGTCATGGTCAATGCTTCCACGCGCTTTGCTGACGGCTTCGAATACGGCCTCGGGGCCGAAATCGGCATCTCCACCGACAAACTTCATGCCCGTGGCCCGGTTGGCCTGGATGGCCTGACTTCGTTGAAATATATCGTCCTCGGCGACGGCCAGGTCAGAGCATAACTGAGCCAAACACCATGCGTTTGATCGGCCTCATGGGCGGCACGTTCGACCCCATCCATTTCGGCCACTTGCGCATGGCGCAGGAGCTGGCTGATGCACTGAGCGCGGATGAAGTACGCTTTATCCCGGCGGCCCATCCCCCGCTCAAAGCTAGCGTTACTGCAGCTAACCACCGCGCCGAGATGGTACGGCTCGCCATTGCCGACAACCCCAAGTTTCGACTGGACACACGTGAGTTAGAGCGCGATGGTCTTTCTTACACCATAGATTCCTTGATCTCCTTGCGGAAAGAATTGGGGGAAGAGGTTGCCTTGTGCCTGTTCATGGGCAGCGACGCTTTCCTCGGCTTAACTTCATGGCAGCGCTGGCAATCGCTATTGGATTACTGCCATATCGTGGTAGCGCATCGCCCCAATTTCAGTATGAAGGCGGAAAACTTGCAAGGCCCGCTTAAAGAGCTATGGCAGCAGCACGCAGTGAGCAGCTGCTCTGAGCTGGCGAACAAGGCTGCAGGGGGCATACTGATGCAAGCAATCACCGCGCTGGATATATCTGCCACGCAAATTCGAACCGCATTCAAACAGCAAGGTTCATCGCGTTACTTACTGCCGCAGAACGTCATCGACTACATCTTGATGCAGCGGCTATACGACACCCCTGGAAGGAAACCATAATGTTTAAGCAGCCATTTTCGACACTAACAATAGCGACGCTATGCTTATTGCTGGTCGGCTGCGGCATCAATCCTGTCACCAAAAAAAGAGAGTTTCAGCTCGTTTCCGAACAGCAGGAAGTCTCTATCGGCCAGAAGAACTACGCCCCTGCCCGCCAGTCACAAGGCGGCGATTACACCATAGACCCTGAGCTCAGTGCTTATGTGCAAAGCGTGGGTAAAAAACTGGCCGCAGCCTCGGATAGGCCCGAGCTACCATTTGAGTTTGTGGTGCTCAACGACTCTGTGCCCAATGCATGGGCCATGCCGGGAGGCAAGATCGCCTTCAATCGCGGCCTGCTGTATGAGCTTAATAGCGAGGCCGAACTGGCCGCCGTACTCAGCCATGAAATCGTCCATGCGGCGGCTCGCCATGGTGCAAAAGGTATGGAACGCGGCATGCTGCTGCAGGGTGCGGTACTGGCCGCCGGCCTAGCGGCGCAAGATAGTAATTATGCCAACCTGATCGTAGGCGGCGCGCAGCTGGGTGCGCAACTGACCACCACCAAATACGGTCGCGATGCAGAATCCGAAGCCGATTTGTACGGTATGCAGTATATGAAAAAAGCAGGTTACGACCCTACGGCAGCCGTCACCCTGCAGGAAACCTTTGTGCGCCTGAGCAAAGATCGCAAGTCCAATTTCCTCGAAGGCCTGTTTGCCAGCCACCCCCCTTCGGAGGCACGGGTAGCGGCCAACAAGAAAACGTTGGCGCAAGTAGGTGCAGGTGGTGAATGGGGCAAGGAAATCTACGCACAAAAGGTCAGCCGTCTTAAGGCTACCCAGCCTGCTTACAAGGCTTATGACGAAGGCGTTAAGGCACTCTCGGCAGGCGATGTTGCCAAAGCTACCAAACTGGCCAAGCAGGCGATTGCCATAGAGCCTCGCGAGGCGCATTTCCAGGAGCTGCTGGGGGATATTGCACTCTCGCAAAAGCCATCGTCACCGGCTAAAACACAAGAAGCCCTGGGCTATTATCAACGCGCCATCGAGTTGCAGCCCAACTACTTCAAACCCCATGTACAAAGTGGCATTGCGTTATACAACCTGGGCCGCAAAGATGAAGCCGAAAAATTCCTGACCCGCAGTAATGAGTTATTGCCTACCGCCCCCGGCCACTTCTTTCTTGGCGAGCTTGCAGAAGAGCGCGGTGATCTGGCAGGCGCACTGCAAAACTACCAGATAGCCGCTGACTCCAACTCCGAAATCGGGAAAAACTCAACCGCACGCTACGTGCGTCTCGACATGCCCAAGAATCCGGGGAAATACTTACAGGCGGCGCCACGCGTCGATAACTTTGGCAACCTGTACGCCGTCGTCAGCAACCCTACCCCCGTGGCAGTGGGCCGTGTGCAGGTGCGAGTTATCCGTTATGACGCGAGAACCCGCCAACCCGCAGAACAAAGCCAGCCGCTACTGATCAATGAAGGTTTGGCAGCCGGCAAGCAAGCCAGTGTTGCAGTAAGGGGTGTGCAGCTCAGAACGCAGCAGGAGCTGCAGTATTACAAGGTCGTAGTCGAAGGTGCCGAACTGGCAAGGTAACTGGCTGCCAACCTGAAATCGGCTTCCCGCTGCCAGGGAATGACACCCAGGCATGGCGCGTCAATGCGCTGTTTCAGGCTGGATAGATTTTCTTCAAACATCGCCATGTTGGGATCTATGCTGTTGACAATCCAGCCAGCCAAGGTCAGGCCGCGAGCCTTGATCGCAGCAACTGTCAGCAAGGCATGATTCAAACACCCGAGACGCATGCCTACCACCATCATCACGGGCAACGCCAGTGCTGTTGCGAGATCTGCAGTATCGGCACTATCGCTCAAGGGCACGCAAAAACCGCCCACGCCTTCAACAACCACTACCTCTGCCTGCGCGGCCAGCATCGAATATGCTTGCTGGATTGTGCCCAACTCAATCTCCACGCCCACCATTTCCGCAGCAAGATGGGGAGCAATAGCTGGCGCAAAAGCATAGGGATTAATCTGCGGCACAGGCACAACCATATTGCTTGCGCTTACCAACTGGGCCACATCTTCTGAAACCAGCTCACCATTCACCAGCTCACAGCCGGCAGCTACCGGCTTCATACCTACCGACTTGAAGCCGCGTTGCGCAAACTGATACACCAGCGCGCTGGCAACCAGAGTTTTGCCTACGCCGGTATCGGTGCCGGTAATAAAATAGCCTGGCTGCATACGCGATATCACCTGGCTTCTTTGCTTCGTGGCCTGAAAGTGACCGGAGCAAGACCATCGTCGAACTTCGGCTTGGGCATCGGCTTCCAGGCATGGCCATAGACCACCTCGAATGTAGCTGGCAGCTTACCTGCCGATCTGAACTGTTCGTAGTTAGCGGTCAGTTGTTTTAAGAATCCTCTGCCCTGCAGGCCACGATGGCGGCCATCGGCAGCATTATGTGCGCCTATCGCTTTCAAGTCTCGCATCACGCCCATGACATCATCGTAAGTGAGCACAAACCTTTCAACATCCAGCACCGGGGCGGTAAAGCCGGCACGTACCAGGGCATCGCCGATATCGTGCATATCGATAAAGCGGCTGACATGCACATGTTCGGGATCGGCGTTGGTAGCCTGGCGCAGCTCTTTAAGCGTATCCGGGCCAAAGGTACTGAACATGATCAAGCCCTCAGGGGCTAGTACGCGATGCATTTCCACAAAAGCGGCATCGAGATCATTGCACCATTGCACTGCGAGATTGGACCACACCAGGCCCATGCTGCCACTGGCCAGCGGCAGATGCTCGATATCGCCGCAAACCAGATCGTGGCGGCTCATGCCCAGCATCTGCATGACCTTATTCTTGATACCGGACTGGCTGGCCCGGGTTTTCTTGAGCATGCCCATGGCCAAATCCAGCGAGACCACGCGGCTTGCCGGATAGCGTGCAGCCAGTGTGGCACTACCATGGCCGGTACCACACCCCGCATCCAATATGGCTTGTGGGACAATCCTCACCAGGTCGAGACGGCTGAACATGCGCTCGCGCACTTCTGCCTGCAGTACGGCAGCGGCATCATAGCTAGTTGAAGCGCGGTCAAATGAAGCGCGTACCCTGGCTTTGTCTATCCAGTATTGATCGATCATATCGCTTTAATTTCTGTGAATTCAGGCTGGAGAAAAGCAAGCAGCGCCTGCATAAATTGTTCTGGATGCGAAAGAAACGGCGCATGTGAAGCACCGACTATTTCCACCAGTTGTGCTGACGGCAAATGCTCAGCCAGCCAGTGAGCGGCAGCTACAGGCGCAAGGCTATCGCGGTCTCCGTGCACAATCAGCGTAGTTTGGCTCAATTTTTTAACTTCTGCCCGCAGATCGCTAGCCAGTAAAATATCCAGCGCATTTTGCAAGGTGGCTATGCTGGGCACAGGGCGCTTGGTGAAACTCTCCCGCAACTGCTTGATGGTGTTTCTGGCGTCACTGGCACGCATGCATTGCAAGGTGAGGAATTTCATCAGGGTGGTTGCGTAATCCTGGCTGATGTTATCTGCAAACTGCTGAAAAACGCTGGCATCCATACCCAGTTGCCAGCTGTCATCATTCACAAATTTTGGCGTAGCGCCCACCAGCACCAGTCTCTCAATTAAATCCGGCCGTTGCAATGCCATACGCATTGCCACTTGGCCGCCCAGTGACCAGCCACATACACTCCACCCAGTTTCATTGGTGGATATTCTCGCAATCACTTGCTCCGCTACCGTGCTTAAATTACCAGAATTAGCCGTAGTGCTAAAGCCCATACCCGGTAAATCCACGATATAGAGCGAAAAGTGCTGAGCAAGCTGCTCGACTATGGGTTGCCACACGCCACCATGCATACCCCAGCCATGGATGAGTAACAGTGGTTGGCTATTCGGTTGGCTAGTACCATAAATTTCCGGCTGGCCATCGCCGTAGATTTCCATGTGCAGACTCATGCTGCCATGTCTTTTTCGACCGCATGCAGCGCATCAATCAGGCGCATGACATCCTGCTCGCTATGTGCTGCGGACAAAGTGATGCGCAACCGCGCAGACCCTTTGGGAACGGTAGGCGGACGTATTGCAGGCACCAGGATACCCAGCGTTAGCAGGTGCTCACTTAATGCCAGTACCTCGTCGTTAGCGCCCACAATCAATGGCTGTATCGCCGTGTTTGAGTCTTCCAGATGCCAGCGCTGCAAGTGCAGGTTTGTTTTCAGCAACGTAATCAGGTGCTGTAAATGCGCTCGCCTGAAGTCATCCTGCTTGATGAGCTTCACCGACTCAATGAGCGCAGCCGAGATGGCGGGTGGAGTGGCGGTGGTATAAATATAGGTACGTGAGTTCTGTATCAAGTAATCGATGAGCACCGGCTCTCCGGCGACAAACGCGCCGGAAACCCCGGCGGCTTTGCCCAAGGTAGCCATGTAAATAATGCGGGATTGACTTGTAGCTAATGTAGCCAACTTCGTTGAAAAATGGCTCAGTATGCCTTGCCCATGCTCCCCCAATGCGCCAAACCCATGCGCATCATCCAGTAACAAATAAGCATCATATTGTTGGCATAAGGCTAATAATTCCGGCACGGGTGCGAGGTCACCATCCATACTGAATACGGCATCGACGACAACCAGCTTGCGTTTGGCATCGCTTTTCTGCAACAGCTTTTCCAGTGCTGCCAAGTCGTTATGCGCATAGCGATGTAACGCAGCGCGCGATAATACTGCAGCATCATTCAGCGAAGCATGGTTGAGCTTATCGGCGAAAATGGCATCATCGCGCCCCATCAACGCAGTCACTACGCCCATATTGGCCATATACCCTGTGGAGTAGAGTAATGCAACCGGCAGGCCGACAAAATCTGCCAGCGCCTGCTCTGCATCTTCGTGATATTGGTGATGACCGGTGATCAGGTGCGAGGCGCCACTGCCGACACCAGCCTGGGCTGCGCCCGCCTGCATGGCAGCGATGAGCGCCGGATGGTTGGCCAGGCCGAGATAATCATTGCTGCAGAATGAGAGGACGTGATTGCCATCCACACGGGCATGGGCAGACTGGGCGCTTTGCAGCAAGCGCCGACGACGTGTCAGACCTGCGCTGGCACGTTGCTCAAGTTCGGCGCCTAGTTCGCCCCACAATCCATCCAGCAAGCTTGCTATTCCCTTACCCGGCACCATTGCAGCTTATGCTGGGTGGAGGCCAAGTTTAGCGAAAAGTTTTTTGTCGGTTTCGGCTTCCGGGTTACCTGTCGTCAACAGTTTTTCACCGTAGAAAATCGAGTTGGCACCGGCAATGAAACATAAAGCCTGTATGCCTTCATGCATGCTCTGGCGGCCTGCCGAGAGTCGCACATAACTCTTGGGCATGGTGATGCGGGCGGCAGCGATAGTACGCACAAACTCGATAGGGTCCAGCTCATCCGTGCCATGCAAAGGCGTACCTTCAACTTGCGTGAGCAGGTTGATAGGCACACTCTCCGGTGGGCGTTCCATATTGGCCAGCTGGGCGATCAGCCCGGCACGCTGGTTGCGCGACTCACCCATGCCGATGATGCCGCCACAACACACGTTGATGTCGGCTTCACGCACACGGTCCAGCGTGTCCAGGCGATCCTGGTAGGTGCGCGTAGTGATGACATCGCCATAGAATTCAGGCGCGGTATCCAGATTGTGGTTGTAATAGTCGAGGCCGGCATCTTTCAATTGCTCGGCCTGGCCTTCCTTGAGCATGCCCAGCGTAGCGCAAGTCTCCAGCCCCATGGCCTTCACTTCCGCCACCATTTTCAATACCGGCTCAAGGTCGCGCTGCTTGGGGCTGCGCCATGCAGCACCCATGCAGAAACGGCTAGCGCCGCTTTCCTTGGCAGCACGGGCGGCAGCCAATACTTCTTCCAGCTGCATCAAATCCTGAGCTTCAACATCAGTATGGTAGCGCGCAGCCTGTGGGCAATAGCCACAGTCTTCAGAACAACCACCGGTTTTAATGGAAAGCAGCGTGCTCACCTGTACGGCATTCGGGTCGAAATTTTCGCGATGCACACTTTGCGCACGGTGTATCAAATCGCTAAAAGGTAATTCGAATAAATCAACGATCTGTGCCACTGTCCAGCGCCTTTCAGCTTCAGGCTTTTCAGTATTGATTACAGGCACATTCCTCTTGATCGTACTTGCATCCACCACCCCTGATACTCCAGCTTCAATCATTTTCAACCTCCACAGTCATATCCTGCCACGGCTCATTTTTGGCACGCATGATATCGCGCACGCCCAATGGCACCACTATTAACAAACTCGCCAGCCAAATAACACCAAACAATTGCGGCCACCCACCCACCGCCTTTGCCATTTGCGGGCTAAAATTCAATATCACGACCAATGTGCCAACCAGGCCATAAAAACGGTACCCTGCATACTTAATGAAATCGCAGATTTTAGGGTTAGGATGATTCGCCGCCGCCGCATAGACAAAAATGGATGCGGCTATCCACAACAGCATGGGGATTACCAGCGGCATCAGCAATACGGCAACACAGGAGAAAAACGTAAAACCCTGGGCAGCGCGCATTTGCTGCTGGGGGGTAATGGTTTTCGTGGTAATCGTTTTGGTCGTAATATGTTCAGCCACCATGACAACTCCTTAAGCACGGGTAATTGGCCAAATTATACCCTGTCAACCAGAAGGACAACAATTGATTCACAGATGGTTAAAATTTAATCAACTGTTATTTCCGCAGTCCTGCATGCTCTGTGCAACCGCAAAAGGGGGCGAGCTGGGCATCTGTGCTGCCTGTCTGCAAGACATGCCTTGGCACAACGCCGAGCAATGTCCGCAGTGCGCATTACTAGCCTACGATGGACAGCTATGCGGAAACTGCCTGGCAGCCGCACCGCAATTCGACGCAACCACGGCCCTGCTTCGTTACGAACACCCGCTGGATAACATGCTGCAACGCTACAAGTACGGGCAATCGCTGACTATGGCCAACACCTTTGCCACGCTACTCACTGCCTCCATCAACACCCAGCCCGACATCATCATCCCCATGCCATTACACCCACAGCGGCTGCAAGAACGCGGCTTCAACCAGTCACTTGAAATTGCACGCATTATCACGCAGCAGCTCAACATCAGGCTGGAGATAAATGCATGCAAGCGCATCAAACTATCCCCGCCCCAAGCCAGCCTGCCCCTAAAGCAGCGCGTGAAAAACATGAAAGGCGCTTTCTCATGCACCACACGGCTGGATGGCCTGCGTGTTGCCCTGCTCGATGATGTCATGACTACAGGCGCCAGCCTGAATGCACTAGCTAAAGCGGTGAAGTCCGCAGGCGCCAGTCATGTAGAATGCTGGGTTGTCGCCAGAACCTTACCCAGATAAGTCAATTATGTTCCACATCGTTTTATTTGAACCAGAGATCCCACCCAACACCGGCAATATCATCCGCCTGTGTGCCAATACTGGTGCGCAATTGCACTTGGTGAAACCTTTGGGCTTTACTCTGGAAGACAAACAACTCAAACGCGCAGGGCTGGATTACCACGAATTTGCTACATTGAAAGTGCATGAAAACTGGGAAGAATGCAAAGCTGCACTAGCTGGCAAGCGTATGTTCGCACTGACCACCAAAGGCAGCATACGACATACTAATATTGAATTTCAGCCAGAGGATGTGTTTGTGTTTGGGCCAGAAACACGTGGCTTACCAGAAGAGATACGCAATGAATTTACGCCTGAGCATCGGGTACGGCTGCCTATGCTAGCCAGTAGCCGTAGCTTGAATCTATCAAACTCTGCGGCTATCTTGCTATATGAAGCCTGGCGGCAGATAGGCTTTGATGGTGGGGTTTGAAAGTATTATTGATGACTTAGCGACTATTTTTGACGTATGCCGCGTAGCAAGAAAAACCACACAATTGAAGGCAATACTACCCAAATAAATTCCGACTTGAGCACAGCCAGCCCCCGCTCAGTAAAGAATCTCCCCACGCCTATGGGCGAAACGGCAATCGGATGGTAAGGAAAAAACACCCGTTCATTGGAGAATGGCCAATACAAGGCAACTCCCAAGCCGCCGTTGTAAGCATATCCAGCA
>JBAZTJ010000074.1:0-12534 GCA_041662005.1 Candidatus Methylopumilus sp. | reverse complement strand
CCGCATTGTTTGTGGGGAGCGGCAAAGCGGATGAAATCGCTGCGTTGGTCGCGGCTACCGAGGCGGACGTGGTGGTGTTCAATCACGAACTGTCGCCGGCGCAGGAACGTAATCTGGAGCGCCGATTGCAATGCCGGGTGATTGACCGAACCAGCCTGATTCTCGATATCTTTGCCAGTCGGGCGAAAAGCGCAGAGGGTAAATTGCAAGTCGAGTTGGCGCAGCTGCAGCACCTGTCTACACGGCTGGTGCGTGGCTGGACCCACCTTGAGCGTCAACGTGGTGGAGTCGGCATGCGTGGTCCGGGTGAGAAACAGCTTGAAACCGACCGCCGTTTGCTTGGCGTGCGTGTCAAGGCGCTACGTGAACGGCTTGCCAAACTGGGCAAGCAGCGCCGCACCCAGCGGCGTTCGCGCAACCGCCAGCAGGTGCTGTCGGTTGCGCTGGTGGGGTATACCAATGCGGGCAAGTCCACCCTGTTTAATCGGCTGACGCAATCTGGCGTTTATGCCGCAGATCAGTTGTTTGCCACGCTGGATACCACATCCCGCAAAATATTTGTCCCTGATGCCGGTGCAATTGTGCTGTCAGACACGGTTGGTTTTATCAAACATCTTCCGCATGCTTTGGTCGAGGCATTTGGTGCAACCCTGGAAGAGGCGGCCCAGGCTGACCTGCTTTTGCATATTGTGGATAGCGCAAGTAGCAATCGGGATGAGCAAATCGCGCAAGTCAATAAAGTGCTGGCAGAGATAGGTGCCGACCAGGTACATCAGGTGCTGGTACATAATCAAATCGACCGCATAGGTATGGAGTCGGGGTTAGAGCGTGACGAATATGGTAGAATTTCCAAAGTGAGAATTTCAGCTAAAACAGGCGAAGGCCTGGAGTTAGTGCGACAGGTATTGGTAGAGCATCAGCAGCGTCTGTACGACTATTCAACAACAGCAGACGCTTACGCATAATTTTTGTAATTTTCGGAGTAACTCATGGCAAATGAACCCGGCTGGGGTAACCGTAATAATGACGGGCCTCCCGATTTGGACGAGGTGTTGCGTCAATTCAGTCGCAAACTGAATAATCTGTTCGGTAAGTCCGGCAACAATGGCAATCAGCCGCCTGATAGCGAAGGCAAGGCTATCCCGCTTCTGCCTATCGTGGGCTTGATTGCGATCATCTGGTTTGCCACGGGCTTTTACATTGTGGATCAAGGGTCTCGCGGTGTAGTGCTGCGTTTCGGCAAGCACGTCGAAACAACGACACCTGGCCCTCGCTGGCATATGCCTTATCCAATTGAAAGCGTCACGGTCGTCAATATGGAGCAGGTACGCACCATTGAGGTTGGGTATCGCTCGGCCGAAGGCGGCTCTGCACGTAGTAAAGAGTTACGTGAGTCGCTGATGCTGACAGATGATGAAAATATCATCGACTTGCAGTTTGCTGTGCAATACAACTTGAAAAATGTTGAGGACAATCTATTCAACAATCGTTCGGCTGATGACTCCGTTCGCGGGATAGCCGAGACTGCCATTCGTGAAGTGGTCGGTAAGAGCAAGCTGGATTTTGCGTTGTATGAAGGACGCGAAGAAATTGTCGTGAGTACCAAAAAGCTGATGCAGGATGTGCTTGACCGCTATAAAACGGGTATCAATGTTGTCAGTGTGACTATGCAGAATGCGCAACCTCCCGAGCAAGTGCAGGCAGCGTTTGATGATGCCGTAAAAGCCAAGCAGGACCTAGATAGGCAGATCAACGAAGGCCAGGCTTATGCCAACGATGTAATTCCTAAAGCTCGCGGTACTGCATCGCGGCTGATGTCGGAAGCCGCTGGTTATAAACTCCGCGTCGAGAACGAGGCGAAGGGTAATGCCAGCCGCTTCGAACAAGTCTTGACACAGTATCAACGTGCGCCGGAAGTGACACGACAACGTCTTTACCTGGATACTCAAGAGCAGATGCTCTCCAATGTGAGCAAGGTGATTGTTGATCAAAAGGGTGGTAATAGCCTGCTTTACCTGCCGCTCGATAAATTATTAAGCGCATCCGGGGCAACGCCAAGTTCCAGCACTACACAATCAACCATAACGCCTGTCACAACGATGCCCGAGCCAGATCAGAGTACCGATCGCTCTCGTGATGCTTTCCGTAGTCGTGACCGTGAATCAAGATAGGCGAGGCTAGATATGAAAAATTTAGGAACAGTTTTGTTGGGCTTAATAGCAGTGCTGCTGCTGGTTAGCATGTCTGCTTTTACGGTGGATCAGCGTGAATATGCGCTGGTATTCAGGTTGGGCGAAATCGTAGCAGTCAAGAAGGATTCAGGGCTTTACTTTAAAGTGCCGATGGTGGATAACGTGCGCTATTTTGATAAGCGTATTCTTACACTTAACTCGGCCGAGCCTGATCGTTTTCTGACCAGCGAGAAGAAAAACGTACTGGTGGATTCGTTCGTTAAATGGAAGATCATTGATCCTGCCAAGTATTATGTTTCCGTCAAAGGTGATGAAGTCCAAGCTGAGCGCCGTCTGTCTCAAACAGTTAATGATGGACTGCGTGCCGAGTTTGGTAAGCGCACCATACATGATGTGGTTTCTGGTGAACGTGGCCAGATTATGGAAATCCTGCGTCAGCGCGCTGATCGCGATTCGCGTCAGATGGGTATCCAGGTGCTGGATGTGCGCCTGAAGCGCGTTGATTTGCCGGAAAAGGTCAGTGAGTCTGTTTATCAACGTATGGAAGCTGAACGTAAGGGTGTTGCCAATCAGTTGCGGTCAGAAGGTTCTGCCGCATCAGAGAAAATACGCGCTGATGCCGACAAACAGCGCGAGGTGATTATTGCCGAAGCATTCCGTGAAGCGCAAAACGTAAAGGGGCAGGGCGATGCCAAAGCGGCCGAGACTTACGCTGCAGCATACAACAAAAACCCTGAGTTTTATGCTTTCTATCGCAGTTTGGAAGCTTATCGCAACAGTTTCAAGAGCAAGAGTGATGTGCTGGTACTGGAGCCGACCTCGGACTTCTTCAAGTACATGCGAAACTCTAGCGGCACCAAGAAGTAATTTAATAATAGCCTGGCGTTGACTATGACTCTATTGCTTGCGTTTGGCCTGATGCTTGTGCTGGAAGGAGTCTTGCCACTATTGGCCCCCAAAGCGTGGCGCCAGACTTTTGAGCGCATGGTCACACTCAAAGATGGTCAGTTAAGGTTTGTGGGGCTGATCTCCATGCTCATCGGCTTGATGCTGATATTAATCGTTCATTAAAGATATTTATGCGTAATTGGATACTTCCAGAATACATTGAAGACGTGCTGCCCGCTGAGGCAGCGCGCATAGAGCACTTACGCAGGCTGTTGCTTGACCTGTTTCAGGTGCATGGTTACCAGTATGTGATCCCGCCCATGCTTGAGTATCTGGAGTCATTGATTACAGGAGTAGGTCATGACCTGGATCTGGCTACCTTCAAAGTGGTAGACCAACTGACAGGTCGCCTGATGGGCGTACGTGCAGACACTACACCGCAAGCTGCACGTATTGATGCACACATGCTCAATAATCAGGGTGTGACCAGGCTTTGTTACGCTGGCAGCGTGCTGCGCACCAACCCAGGCGGCTTGGCGCAGACGCGCGAGCCATTACAGCTGGGGGCGGAGTTGTTTGGTCATGCCACCGTCGAAAGCGATATCGAGATTCAACGGTTGATGATTAAGGCTCTGCAGGCTGCAGGCGTTAAATCACTGCATATCGATTTTAGTCATGTTGGTATTTTTGGCGACTTGATCAGTCAGAGCAAAGCCAGTAAGCCTGTTGAGCAAGCCCTGTATGCTGCATTGCAGAGCAAAGATCAATCAGAAGTGCGAAGCTTGGCCCAAGGGTTGGACGCAACGCTCTCTGACGCCTTGTGTAGCCTGACTGAGCTGAGTGGAGACGCAGCTATTGTTGAAGAAGCTGAAAAGCGCCTTCCCCAAACACCACGCATTCAACAGGCACTCAAAGATTTGCGGCAGGTGAGTACGCAACTTGCCGATTTAGGGGTGGATGTATGCTTCGATCTGGCTGAGTTGCGCGGATATCACTATCACAGCGGCATGGTGTTTGCTGCCTATGCTCAAGGATACGCTGGCCCCTTAGCTTTGGGCGGCCGCTATGACGAAGTTGGCCTGGCATTTGGCCGGGCTCGTCCCGCGACAGGGTTTAGCCTGGATTTGCGCGGCGTGGTGACAGCATTGCCATTGGCAGAGCTGCAAAAAGCGATCTTTGCTCCTTATGCAACGGATAGTCATCTGGCTGAAAAGATAGCGGACTTACGTGTGCAGGGACAAGTCGTGGTGCAGGAGCTGCCCGGGCACGAAGCGCACCGTAAAGAACTTAACTGCGATCGCAAGCTGGTTAAAGAAGCAAATGCCTGGCAAGTTGTGGCAGCGCCAGAACTCAATGATTAACATAATTAAATTAAATAGAGCATTCAATGAATAAGAACGTCGTAGTTATTGGCACCCAATGGGGAGATGAAGGTAAAGGCAAGATAGTCGATTGGCTAACTGACCATGCGCAAGGCGTGGTGCGCTTTCAGGGTGGGCACAATGCGGGACATACGCTGGTCATCGGTCAGGGTGATGCCCAGCGCGAATATAAGCTCAACCTGGTACCCTCCGGTATCGTGCGCTCTGGCGTTAAATGCTATATCGGCAACGGCGTAGTGCTGGATGCTGGTCATCTGCTGGAAGAAATCAAGGGCCTGGAATCTGTGGGCCTGGAAGTGCGTAACCGCTTGATGGTCAGCCCAGGTTGCCCCTTGATCATGGGTTATCACGTCAAGCTGGATCAGGCGCGTGAGGCGGCGCGCGGTATTGATAAAAAAATAGGCACTACCGGCAAAGGAATAGGCCCAACTTACGAAGATAAAGTGGCACGACGTGCCCTGCGTGTTTACGACCTGTTCCACCCTGAGCGCTTTGCCGACAAGCTACGCGAAGTCATGGATTACCATAACTTTGTGTTGACCAAGTATCTGAATACCGATGCTGTGGATTACCAATCTGAGTTCGATGCTGCTATGGCGCGTGTTGATGAATTGAAGCCTATGGTAGCTGATGTATCCGCAGCAATTTATGAAGCCAGCAAAGCTGGTGACAAACTGTTATTCGAAGGCGCACAAGGTACCTTGCTGGATGTGGATCATGGTACTTATCCTTATGTAACCTCGTCTAACTGTGTCGCAGGCCAGGCTTCTGCCGGCGCAGGTGTTGGCCCGGATATGCTGCACTATGTGCTGGGTATTACCAAGGCATATACCACGCGTGTTGGTGGTGGACCTTTCCCTAGTGAACTGGATATTGAGTCAGAGGCTTGCCCGGGCTACCAGATGTCGACCAAAGGTCGTGAAATTGGTACCGTAACCAAGCGCAAGCGTCGCTGCGGCTGGTTCGATGCCGCGGCACTACGCCGTTCTGCGCGTATCAATGGCCTCACAGGCTTATGCATTACCAAGCTTGACGTGCTGGATGGTATTACTGAACTGGAAATCTGTACCGGCTACAAGCTGGATGGCAAAGTCATTGATTTGCTGCCAGTTGGGGCAGAAGATCTTGCGCGTTGTGAGCCGATTTATGAGCGCATGCCGGGTTGGACCGAAAATACATTTGGTATCAATCAATGGGGTGATCTGCCATTAAATGCACGTAACTATTTGAAGCGCCTGGAGACTCTGTGTCAGGTGCCTGTTGCGATTGTCTCCACGGGACCAGAGCGCGACCAGACTATCGTCCTGCACCATCCTTTCGGGGCCTGATTTGAAGCCGATTGAAGAACAGCGGTTGGCTTGGGCGTTAACCGGCTCAGGTCATTACTTGCGGGAATGCATAGACATTATCAACAAGCTGCAAAATGTCGATTTATTCCTCAGCAAAGCCGCTGCAGAAATTTTGCAGCAATATGGCTACACCCATAATGTGGGCCGTGTTTATCAGGATAAAACTGCCAGTGCTGTGCCGGTTGAGTTGTTCTACCATGGTGCCTACCATACGGTGGTGATTGCGCCAACAACTTCCAACACCGTTGCCAAGATGGTCTGCGGGATCTCGGATAACCTGATTACCAATATTTATGCGCAAGCTGGCAAATGCCGTGTCCCGAGCATCGTGTTTGCTTGCGATACCGAGCCTGAAATTGAGTCTGAAGCGCCGCGTGAGCATATGGTGAAAGTGTATCCGCGCCGCATCGACCTTGAGAACATGGAAAAGCTCAAGACTTTTGAGGAAACGACTGTCGCAGCCGATATGCGGGAGTTGAACGAGGCAATTCAAGCGAGGCTGGCATGTCTGAGAGCCTCCTCTTCTTAACCGGCAAGCTGGCCGAAAAAAGCCTGCACAAAGTATTAGCAGGCATGCAGCCTACGGACTTCAAATATCGTATTGCACAGATTGGTGTTTCAGTGGCTGCCTTGATGACGCCAGAGCTGATTGTTCGCCGCTTGGCCAGTGCCGGCGATGCAGATCGTATGTTGGTGCCAGGCTTATGCCGTGGTGACTTGCGCCTGCTGGAAGAAAAGTACGGTATACCGGTTGAGCGCGGCCCGGAAGATCTCAAGGATTTACCACAGTTTTTTGGGCGCGGCGGCAAAGCACCGGATTTATCGCAGCATGATGTCAGGATATTTGCCGAGATCGTGGAAGCCCCGGAGCTGACTGTCGATGGCATCATCGCCCGTGCCGAGTACTTTAGTGTTCAAGGCGCCGACGTCATTGATCTGGGATGTCTGCCCAATACACCTTTTCCGCACCTGGCTGATACTATCAAGGCCTTGAAAGCTAGTGGCTTCAATGTCAGCGTCGACTCCCTCAATACCGATGATTTACTGCTGGCCGGCAAGTCTGGCGCCGATTATCTGCTTAGCCTCACAGAGAAGACCTTATGGGTAGCGGATGAAGTGGATGCTACCCCCATCCTTATTCCTGCAAAAACAGGAAGCCTGCCTTCGCTATATCGCGCCATTGATGCCATGCAGGCTAAGGGGCGGGCGTTTATTGCCGATGCCATACTTGATCCTATTCCGTTCGGCTTTGCCGAGTCGCTAGTGCGCTATCATAAGCTGCGAAAACGTTATCCTGATATTCAAGTCATGATGGGGATAGGTAACCTGACCGAGCTGACGGATGCCGATACAACCGGTATCAATGCCATTCTTTTTGGCATTATTTCTGAGCTGAAATTAAATGCCGTGCTTGCTACCTCTGTCAGCCCGCATGCAATCAATGCCGTGGCGGAAGCCGATATAGCAAGACGTGTGATGTTTGCTGCCCGCGAAGACAGGCGTTTACCGCGTGATTACAGCGATGGTTTGCTGGGGTTACATGACAGGCGTCCTTTTACCTATAGCAGTGAAGAAATAGCCGAGATTGCTGCACAGATCAAAGATCCCAGCTTCCGTATTCAGGTGAGTGCTGAAGGTATGAATATCTATAATCGTGATGGCTTGTTTCAGGGGCAAGATCCTTTCGAGCTATATCCTCATCTCAAGGTTGATGATGATGCCTCGCATGCTTTTTATCTGGGAGTGGAGCTGGCGCGCGCGCAAATTGCATGGCAGCTTAACAAACGCTACAGCCAGGATGAAGAGCTGGAGTGGGGTTGTAATACATTGCAAAAAAACAAGCAGCCGCGCGTGGCACACCGTGATGCTTCACTTAAAGAAAAACGTGCGAAAAAGAGTAGCACATGACCGAAATGATTTATGAAAGCATACTGATCAGTGTTGATACCGATGGTCATCCACACATTGCGCCATTCGGTGTGCGTGAGCGCAATGGTTTAGTACTGATTGCGCCATTCCGGCCCTCTGCCAGCCTGGATAATCTGTTAAATCAGCGTACTGCAGTATTAAACCTGACAGATGACGTTCGTGTGTTTGCCGGTGCACTAACAGGCCGGCGCACTTGGTCTTTGCGCAAAGCAGATCAGGTTAATGGCTACGTCCTAGACTCCGCGCTGGCACATCGTGAACTTGAGCTGATGGAAGTGAAAGACGATGCGACTCGACCTGAACTCTATTTTCGAGTAGTCCATGAAGTCAACCATGCTCCATTTCGCGGATTTAACCGTGCGCAAGCGGCAGTCATTGAGCTGGCAGTGCTGGTCAGCCGCTTGCATATGCTGCCGCTTGAAAAAATCAATACAGAAATTGAATATTTGAAGATTGCCATTGAAAAGACTGCAGGTGAACGTGAGCAGGAGGCGTGGAGCTGGCTGATTGAGCGTGTAGAAAACCACCAGGCCATAGTAAAAGGGGAAAACCAGGCGTGATTAAGTTGTTGGCAAGTGTGACTAGCAGTCAGGAAGCCTTATGGGCGTTGGAGGCTGGGGTGGATATTATTGATCTTAAAAATCCCGCTGAAGGAGCTTTGGGTGCACTACCTTTGGCGGTTATCA
Organism: Candidatus Methylopumilus sp.; assembly: GCA_041662005.1. Lineage (GTDB taxonomy): Bacteria > Pseudomonadota > Gammaproteobacteria > Burkholderiales > Methylophilaceae > DATHXC01. The sequence goes on along the minus strand of JBAZTJ010000074.1, from coordinate 4,108 downwards.
CTGAAGTCGTACAAAACATCCGGGGGCGTGCTCCTGTGAGCGCAACTATTGGCGACTTGCCTATGAATCCAGAGCTTATTGCCGATGCTATTGTAAATACGGCTAAAGCCGGTGTGGACATAGTGAAAGTGGGGTTTTTCCCATCAGCCGATTCCGTTGCCTGTATTGAGGCTATTAAGCCATTGATAAGTAAAGGTATCAAGGTCGTGGCTGTTCTGTTTGCTGACGGTGAAATAGAGTTGCGACTACTGCCAGTACTCAGTGCAGCTGGTTTTTTTGGCGTAATGTTAGACACCGCACATAAAAATGGTTTAAGTCTGTTGGATAATCAGCCGTTTGAAACGATATATGCATTTATAGCGCATGCAAAAACCTTGGGACTGGAAACGGGATTAGCAGGATCATTAAGGCTTGAGCATATTGCTCAGCTTCGACTTGCAAAACCAGGGTATATGGGTTTTCGCGGAGCGCTTTGCATAAATTTTGAAAGGAACGCTACACTTGTTAAAAGTAAAATTTTTGAACTTAGTGTCGTGTTGCAAAAAAACAACAAAAATGTGGCTAGTTCAGCCTGCATCTAGATTAGGCAAGCCTCCGCATTGCTTTGCAGTAATGCAGTGCGTATAGTTTGTCCATGATTCAACCAAAGGAGTTTGTCGCAATGAAGAAGAATATTATAGGTCTGGCAGTAGCTGGCGTTTTAGCAGCAATCGCATTCAACGCTTCCGCTGAAGAAGCCTACGAAGGCTCTTGGTACGCAGTTCCAGGTGTAAGTGTTGTGCACCCTGATAACGACTTGGAAGCCAGCAACACTGGTGGTGGTGGCTTTCTGCGCTTGGGTAAGGAATTAAGCGAACATTGGGATGTGCAATTAGGTGGTGGTTATACCCGCACTAACAACGATCTTGATGGTGTTAGCGGTAAGTATAAGCAAACCTTATTAGGTGTTGACGCTCTTTACATGTTCAGCCGTGAAAAGTTCCGTCCTTTCTTGCTGGCTGGTGTCGGTGCTGCACGTAATAACGTGGATTACAATATTCCTGGACTCGATGGTAAGAATACATCATTGATGGCAAACGTTGGCGCTGGTTTCCAATATCTGATTACAGATACTTTTGGGTTGCAAGCCGATATCCGCGAAATCTGGAGTCGTGCTGATTTGGATCAAGCACCTCTTGGTAACGGCAAAGAAACTATTCACAACACACAGCTTAATCTTGGCGCTATCTTCCGCTTTGGCGCACCTAAGCCAACAGTAGCAGCAGTAGAGCCTATGCCTGAGCCTACTCCAGAACCAGCAAAAGTTGCTGAGCCAGCACCTGCACCAGTAGCTGAGCCATGTAAGCCAACTTTTGAAACAATCAAAATTGAAGCTGAGAAATTGTTTGGTTTCGATAAGGCAGTTGTGAAGATTTCCAGCAAGCGTACCCTTGACGGTGTTGCTGAGAAGATTAACGCAAACCCTGAAATTGAAGTGGTAATGGTTACAGGCCATACTGACATGCTTGGTTCAGATAAATACAATCAAAAACTGTCAGAGCGTCGCGCTAATGCAGTAAAAGACTATTTAGTTTCTAAAGGTGTTGATCCTAAGCGTTTGAATGCAATCGGCAAGGGTGAGACAGAGCCTGCAGTATCTTGCGATGATGTGAAAGGTCGCAAGAAACTGATCGAGTGCTTACAACCAAATCGCCGCGTAGAAATTAGCGCTGAAAAACAAGTTGAAAATGCTTGTAAGTAATTAGTTTTATGCTTTAATAAAAGCCCCGCAATGCGGGGCTTTTTTATGTTCACAGTATTGATAGGTACGCATGACAGACCATAAGCCTGAAGAGATTACGCTTGCCATTGAGGCTCGCTGGGTAGCGCCCATGTCGGCATTGGCCGGGCTGATGGAGCATGCCAGCGTCATTCTAAGTAATAGCAAAATTATTGATGTTTTACCTACGGTGCTGGCCAGGCAAAAATATCAAGCATTGCAGACCGTGATGCTTGATGAGCATATATTGATTCCCGGCCTTGTTAATGCCCATACCCATGCTGCCATGAGCCTGATGCGCGGCCTGGCAGATGATGTACCGCTGATGCCTTGGTTGCAGAACCATATCTGGCCAGTTGAACAGCAGTTTGTATCCGATCGGTTTGTCAGGGATGGCACATTACTGGCCTGTGCTGAAATGTTGCAAGGAGGGGTAACCTGTTTCAGCGACATGTATTTCTTCCCGCAAGGGGCTGCTGAAGCAGTCCTGCAAGCAGGCATGAGAGCCAATCTTGGATTGGTTGTTCTGGATTTCCCCTCCGCTTATGCCAATGATGCGGATGATTATTTGCAAAAGGGTTTTGATGCGCACGATAGCTGGCGTGGTAACCCTATGTTGAGCAGTAGCATTGCGCCGCATGCCCCTTACACTATTTCCAATCAGACTTTTGAAAAAGTCATTACCTATGCCGAGCAATTAGGCTTGGGCTTACATACCCACCTTCATGAAACTCGGGAAGAGATTGAGCAGAGCCTGAAGCAGTTTGGTGTGCGTCCCATACAGCGCCTGGCTGACCTGGGGTTGCTTGGCCCCACCCTTGCTGCTGCACATTGCGTGCATTTGACGGAAGAGGAAATGCAGGTGCTGGTTGCGCACGGAAGCCATGTAGTGCATTGCCCAGCCTCAAATCTGAAGTTGGCCAGCGGCATGGCACCTATCACTGCTTTCTTGAAGCATGGTATTAATGTGGCACTTGGTACGGATGGTGCCGCCAGCAACAATCGTCTCGATATGTTTTCCGAGATGCGGCTTGCTGCACTTTTGGCTAAAGGGCTGAGTGGCGAGGCTTCTTCGCTACCTGCAGAGCAGGCATTGGCGATGGCAACCATCAATGGCGCTCGCGCATTAGGGTTGGATGAAAAAATCGGGTCAATTGAAGCTGGGAAACTTGGCGATTTAACCGCTGTGAGAATCGCCGACCCAGAAATTTTGCCTTGCTTTGACCCAGTTTCGCATCTGGTTTATACGGCAGGCAGGGAGCACGTCAGTCACGTATGGGTGCATGGTGAGTTAAAATATCAAAAACTTAATGGCCAGAGTGGCATCTATGCCAATATAGAGCCTGCAGAATTAAAGGAAATAACTTCGTTATGGCAATCCAAGCTGATGCAATTCAAATAGACCCAGTGCAATTAAGCTCAACTAAGGCAGATTCTAATCAATCCGTGAATGTAGATCCTGCTGAGCTGGAGAAATTTTCAACCCTGGCGCACCGTTGGTGGGATGCCACTAGTGAATTCAAGCCTCTGCATGAGATTAACCCCTTGAGGTTAAATTTCATCGACAATCTAGTTAATCTGAGAGGCAAGCGGGTACTGGATGTCGGCTGCGGCGGTGGCATACTCTCTGAGTCCATGAGTCAGAGAGGAGCAGTCGTGACAGGCATTGACCTTGGAGAGAAAGCCCTCAAAGTGGCTCAGCTACATAGCCTTGAGACCGGGGTAAAGGTCGACTATCAGTTGATTGCTGTAGAAGAACTGGCAAAAACAGCGCCGGGTACCTTTGATGCGGTGACCTGCATGGAAATGTTGGAGCATGTGCCTGATCCAGCAGCCATAGTGCGCGCCTGCGCGCAACTGGTTAAACCAGGCGGAAGCGTATTTTTTTCGACTATCAATCGTAACCCCAAATCCTATTTATTTGCCGTAATCGGTGCTGAGTACATCCTTAATATGCTACCAAGGGGTACGCATGAATATGGCAAGTTTATCAAGCCTTCGGAGTTATCGGCCTGGAGCCGGGCGGCAGCATTGACAGTGCAAGAGTTTAAGGGAATGAGCTACAACCCGCTGACCCAGCATTACTGGCTTGGTGAAGACGTTTCAGTCAATTACATGTTACATGCAGTGAAGTAACCGTGCCCCAGCTTATTCTGTTTGACCTTGATGGTACTTTGATGGATACCGCCCCTGATCTTGGCCTGGCGCTGAATATGCAGCGTGAGCGTCATGGCTTACTGCCTTTGCCACAGGATGAGATCAGGCCTTATGCTTCACATGGTTCGAAAGGCTTGCTGTCTATAGGGTTTGGCATTGCGCCGGAGCATCCAGACTTCAATGAAAAGCGGA
>JBAZTJ010000073.1:0-12590 GCA_041662005.1 Candidatus Methylopumilus sp. | reverse complement strand
AATGCCAATGTTGCCAGGCTGGGTGTTACTTATGGTGCCCATCCGCTGGAGCGGCTTTTGCCGCATGCGCCGCTTGCACACTTTGATGACTTCAGTAAACTGAGCCTATGGCTGCAGATCAACGCGTAATCTGTGCAAGTGTGGCCTTGCAAGAAAAATCACATGGCGTAAAGTTCAGTTTGCCTGAGCTAGGCGAGCGCATAACAGGCTTCGTTGTTCGCTATAACGGTGTGGTGTATGGTTTTGTTAATCAGTGTGCACATGTGCCGGTTGAGCTTGACTGGGACGAAGGTGATTTTTTCGACCTTACCAAGAATTATCTTATTTGTGCCACACATGGCGCGCATTATCACCCGCAAACAGGATATTGTGTGATGGGGCCCTGTAAGGGGCGAAGCCTTAAGCCAATTACAGTTTTGGAGCAGGATGAGCATATCTATCTACAAGTGGATGCATTAAAGACCAACAAGTAACAAACATCGCCATGAAGCCAATTAACGTTTTAGGAAAGAAACAGCATGTCTGAAATTAATCAAAGTAACCCCAACTGGGAGCGCCAAACTATAGAAAAGCTGGCACTTTCTGCTATTGCCGAGCAAAAACGGTCACGTCGCTGGGGGATATTCTTCAAGTCACTTACCTTTATCTACCTGTTCGTCCTGCTTTTTTATGGCATGGACTGGATCGGTGGCAGCGGTAAAAGCAGTCTGGATCATACTGCGCTCATTGATATCCAGGGTGTCATAGGCAGCAGTGATGAGGTGAATGCAGACTCTGTTATTTCCAGCCTGGAAGAGGCATACGAAAGCAAGCACACTAAAGGTGTGATTTTGCGTATTAACAGTCCTGGTGGCAGTCCTGTGCAAGCTGGCATCATCAATGATGAGATCAAGCGCCAGCGCAAGTTGCACCCAAAAATCCCGGTGTATGCGGTGGTTGAGGATGTCTGTGCATCGGGCGGCTACTATATTGCAGTGGCGGCAGATAAGATTTACGTGGATAAAGCCAGTATCGTCGGTTCTATCGGGGTGTTGATGGATGGTTTCGGCTTTACTGGTGCCATGCAGAAGTTTGGCGTTGAACGCCGACTGATGACTGCAGGTGAAAACAAAGCCATGCTTGATCCCTTTTCCCCAGTGAATCCCAAGCATCAGGAGCTGGCTCAAAACATGCTGAACCAGATTCACCAGCAATTCATTACCGTTGTGCGTGAGGGGCGTGGCAAGCGCCTGAAGGAAACGCCGGAAACTTTCAGTGGTTTGTTCTGGAGCGGTGAAAGCAGCATCCAGATGGGCTTGGCAGATGCTTACGGTAGCTCGGATTACGTAGCGCGTGAAGTCATCAAGGAAGAAAACATTGTGGACTTCACCAGCCGCGAAGGATTTGCAGATCGCTTTGCCAAACGTCTGGGTGCATCAATCAGCCAGTCGTTCTCAGCCAAGATGTTTGCTAACTTACGGTAGTCGGTAATCGCTGAGCAACAAAAAAGCCGTAAGCGTGAGCTTACGGCTTTTTTTACAGCTTGCATCATCGCAAGCTTAGTTGCTGTGAACCTTTTGCTTGTAATACTTGATCAGTCCGTTGGTCGAGCTGTCATGATCTGTTACTTCCTCTGTGCTATCAAGCTGGGGCAGTATCTTCTGCGCAATCTGCTTGCCGAATTCCACTCCCCACTGGTCGAATGAGTTGATATTCCAGATAATGCCCTGCACGAAAATCTTGTGTTCATAGAGTGCAATCAGCTTACCCAGTGTTTTTGGCGTAAGTTTGTCAAAAAGCAAGGTATTGGTCGGGCGGTTACCTGCGAAAACGCGATGCGGCATTAGCGTCATTAGCGTTTCATGAGGCAGGTTCTGCGCATCCAGTTCAGCCTTGACTTCCTTGGCAGTCTTACCTTGCATCAATGCTTTGGTCTGGGCGAAGATGTTTGATAACAAAATCTTATGATGCTCATTACCATTTTCACCGATGGCATACTGGCTGTGCAATGGAATCATGAAGTCGCATGGAATCAGCTTGTTGCCCTGGTGGATCAGTTGATAAAACGCATGCTGGCCATTGGTGCCGGCCTCACCCCAAATGATAGGGCCTGTGCTGTAGTTGGTACGCTCGCCAGAGCGATCTACAAACTTGCCGTTACTTTCCATATCGGCTTGTTGAAGGTAGGCGGTGAAACGCGATAAACCTTGATCATAGGGCAGGATGGCATGTGTTTGCGCATGGAAGAAATTGTTATGCCAAATACCAATAAGGGCCATGATAACAGGCATGTTTTCTTCAAGCGGAGCAGTCCGGAAATGATTATCCATTTCATGACCACCTTCCAGCATGGCTTCGAAATTATCCATACCGATATACAGTGCAATGGACAGGCCGATGGCTGACCATAATGAATAACGGCCGCCTACCCAGTCCCAGAACTCGAACATGTTGGCAGTGTCGATGCCGAAATCGCTCACTGCTTTTGCATTGGTCGATAAGGCAACGAAATGTCTTGCGATATGGGCTTCGTTGATTGCAGACTCAAGAAACCAGGTACGTGCCGAGCGCGCATTGGTCATGGTTTCTTGGGTTGTGAAGGTTTTTGAGGCCACGATGAACAGGGTGTTCTCAGCCGTACATTTTTCCAAAGTTTGGGCCAGGTGAGCGCCATCAATATTAGAGACGAAATGTACGTTCAAATCACCGCTTGCGTAAGGTTTCAGGGCGGTGCACGCCATCACCGGACCCAGGTCTGAGCCGCCGATACCAATATTGACGATATTGGTGATGTGCTTACCACTGTAGCCGCGCCAGTCACCAGAACGTACTCGCTCAGTGAACTCACGCATTTGTGCCAATACGCGATTGACATCGGGCATTACATCATGGCCATCTACCAACACCGGGGTATTGCTACGGTTACGCAATGCGGTGTGCAACACGGCGCGGTTTTCCGTAAAGTTTATTTTCTCGCCGGCAAACATGCGGTCGCGCCACTTTTCAACTTCGCAGTCGCGAGCAAGTTGAAACAGCAGTTCCATGGTTTTTTCGGTAATCCTGTTCTTGGAGTAATCCAGGAACAGATCATCTAATTGCAGTGAGAACTTCTGAAAGCGCTCAGGATCTTCTGCAAACATATCGCGCATGAGAAGTGGAGAAATATCTTGATGATGGGTACTAAGCTGTTGCCATGATGGCGATTTTGTTGGATTTGTCATGCTTTTTATTTAAGGTTAGTGTTCTTTTGAAAGTTATTAAGTTATCGGGTATCTATAAGTGGTTGTTCTTTAAAGTGTCAGGCCAGCTTCAAAATTAAACCACCTAAAGGTGGCAAATTAATGAACAGGCATTGTGCAAAACTCATCCATGCCTCTGGGGTTGTCCTCAAGCCAGCGCCATTGCCCATATTACTGCCGCCATAACAGGCAGCATCGCTATTGAATAGTTCTGCATACTCTCCAGCTGATGGTACGCCAACCTGATAGTCTTTGCGTGGCACGGGTGTGAAATTAAGTAATATTAATACAAAGCTGCCATCACGTGCACGTCTAATGTAACTCACCACCGACTGATCGACGTCATTGCAGTCTATCCAGTCAAACCCCTGTGATTCAAAATCCAGCTCATGCAGTGCAGGCACGTGTTTGTATAAATTGTTCAGGTCACGGCTCGCATGCTGTATGCCAGAGTGCCAGTGAGTGTCTAGCAAGTGCCAATCAAGGCTGGCATTAACATTCCATTCGCGTCCTTGGCCGAACTCGTTGCCCATGAAGTTAAGCTTTTTGCCGGGGCTGGTCATCTGGTAGGTAAGGAGCAGGCGCAAGTTGGCAAACTTCTGCCAGGTGTCGCCTGGCATTTTGTCCAGTAACGAATGTTTGCCATGTACTACCTCATCATGCGAAAACGGTAATACAAAGTTTTCGCTATAGGCATACAGCTGGCCGAAGGTTAATTGATTATGATGGTAGCGGCGGTGTATGGGTTCATTTTCGATATAGGCCAGCGTATCATTCATCCAGCCCATATTCCACTTCATGGAGAACCCCAGGCCGCCGAGATATACCGGCCTTGAAATCATCGGCCATGAGGTGGACTCTTCAGCGATGGTTAATGCGCCCGGAAAATCCTCGTGCACCATGGTGTTGAGCTGCTTGAGAAAGTCGATGGCTTCCAGGTTTTCCCGGCCGCCGAATTTATTAGGCAGCCATTCATCATGCTTGCGTGAGTAGTCCAGATAAAGCATGGATGCGACGGCATCGACCCTCAAGCCATCAATATGAAATTCTGCCAGCCAATAATAGGCATTGGCCAGCAAGAAGTTGCGTACTTCATTGCGGCCATAATTGAAAATATAGGTTCCCCATTCCTGATGTTCCCCAAGCCTCGGGTCTTCGTGTTCGAAGAGGGCGGTGCCGTCAAAACGCGCCAGCGCCCAATCATCTTTAGGAAAGTGGCCGGGTACCCAATCCAGAATCACCCCAATATTGGCCTGATGGCAGGCATCAATGAAGTACCTGAAGTCATCGGGGCTGCCAAACCGGTTGGTAACACCAAAGTAGCCTGTGGTTTGATATCCCCACGACTCATTGAGAGGATGCTCAGAGATTGGCAGTAGTTCGATATGGGTATACTGCATTTCCTGCAGGTAGGGAATCAGTTCTGCTGCAAGTTCGCGGTAGTTGAGAAAGTGCCCTTTGTCATCCCTGCGCCAAGAACCCAAATGCACTTCATAGCAATTAAACGGGGTATGCAGCCAGTCCGCAGTACTGCGTGCACTCAGCCATTGCTGGTCTTGCCATGGATAGCTGCCGAGGATGGTGGTTTTAGCAGCAGTGCCCGGGCGCTGCTCAAAGCTAAATCCATAAGGATCGGTCTTGGTGAGAATATTGCCGGTATGCCGGCTACGAATTTCAAATTCATATAACTCATTTGCACTCAGGTCGGGAATGAAGATTTCCCAAATGCCACTGCCACCATGAACCCGCATTGGGTTTACCCGACCATCCCAGCGATTGAAGTTACCAACAACACTCACCCGTTCAGCGTTAGGTGCCCAAACTGCAAAGCGCACCCCTTGCTTGCCTTGGTGCGTGCAGATATGTGCCCCCAGCGTTTTGTAGGCTTGTTTTAATCTTCCCTCACCAAGCAAGTGCAGCTCATCGTTGCTGAGCATTGGCACGAAGCTGTAGGGGTCGTGGCGCTCGCTTACCAGCCCGTCCTGTTCTATACGAATCTGGCAGGGTGAGGGTGGCGCATCCGCACCAGACCATTCATATATGCCATGCTCGGATTTTTTTTGTAAGGGCTCCCAGCCCTGCACTGTTTTAAGCCATACTTGTGAGACATAAGGTAAAAACGCACGAAAGATGTGCTTGCCTTGCTCTTGATGTAATCCCAAATAAGCAAAAGGATCATGATGTTTAGCATCAAGAATGAGGGCTAATTGCTGGTTTTCTTTGGATTTTAACAATGTGTTCTTCTGTAAAGTGTATTTGTAGTATCTGCTAGCAATTCTACTAGATTTCTAGCTACCATCGTGCCTATAATGTGTTAAATGTAACAAATTGTAACAAGCTGACCACTTGAAGCCGAAATCCAGCTTTGACTGTGTCAAACTATAGATCAGGAGTGACAAAAATGCAGCAGGATTCAACATCAACCAGATTTATTAGCGCACTCACTAAAAATACGATTGCCTTGATTTTAGCCGGTGGTAAAGGGAGCCGTTTAAAAAATCTGACAGACTGGCAAGCCAAACCTGCTGTTCCATTCGGTGGAAAGTTCAGGATTATTGATTTCCCGCTATCCAATTGCATGAACTCTGGTGTGCGCAGAATAGGGGTAGTCACGCAGTACAAATCACACAGCCTGATGCAGCATATCCAGCGTGGGTGGGGGTTTCTGCGTGGTGAGTTCAATGAGTTCGTCGAATTGCTGCCCGCACAGCAGCGTATACAGGAAGAGTGGTACAAAGGCACGGCGGATGCGGTTTTCCAGAATCTGGATATCTTGCGCAATACCGGTGCAGAGTATGTGCTGATTCTGGCAGGAGATCATATTTACAAGATGGATTATGGTCAGATGCTGGCAGCGCATGTGCGCAATAAAGCGGACATGACGGTTGCCTGTATCAACGTGCCGCTTGCTGAGGCCAAGGCATTTGGCGTCATGGGCGTGGACGGTGGCGATAGGGTGATTGAGTTTGCTGAAAAACCTGACAAACCAGTCCCCATGCCAAGTGACCCGGAGCAGGCGTTGGCCAGCATGGGTATTTATGTGTTTAATGCAGCGTTTCTATATGAGCAGTTAATCCGGGATGCAGACACTGCTGATTCAACCCATGATTTTGGACATGACATCATTCCTTACCTGATAAAAAAATATCGGGTATTCGCCCATCGCTTTACAGATAGTTGCGTAGGGGCGACTGATGGCAATTATTATTGGCGTGACGTTGGTACAGTTGATGCTTATTGGGAAGCAAACATGGAATTAACAAAAGTTATTCCTGAGCTTAATCTGTATGATAGAGAGTGGCCGATCTGGACCTATCAGGAGCAATTGCCGCCGGCTAAATTTGTATTCGATAACGATGAGCGTTGCGGGATGGCGACAGACTCTCTGGTTTCCGGCGGATGTATTATCAGCGGTGCAAAAATTAGCCAGTCGGTATTATTCTCGGATGTGCGGGTAAACAGTTACAGTACTATTCAGGACTCGGTTATTTTGCCTAAAGTGGATATCGGCCGTTATGTCACCTTGAAGAGAGTGGTGGTTGATATGGGTACACGTATCCCTGACGGTATGGAAATCGGGGTAAACCCAGAGCAAGATAGGAAGCGGTTTTATGTATCGGAAAACGGTATCACATTGGTTACACCAGATATGTTGGGGCAATCTTTGCATTCAGCACGTTAATATCCATGCGTGGCTAATGCAGCCACGCAATTCCGCACTAAGGGCGAACCCATGATCGCTAAGCGCCCAAAGCTCTACCTGAATCTCTACTGGCACATGCACCAGCCCGACTATCGGGATACCTTAACCGGTGAGTATGTGCTGCCCTGGACCTACCTCCATGCCATCAAAGATTACACTGACATGGCTTACCATCTTGAGGAAAACCCGGCAGCACGCGTTACCTTTAACTTTGTGCCTATCTTGCTGGATCAGTTGGAAGACTACACCAAGCAATTTTTAAGTAATGATATTAAAGATCCTTTACTGGCAATGCTGGCCAAGGGCAGCCTTGAATATTTATCCAAGGACGAGCGCTGCCTGATTGTCGATAGTTGCTTCAAAAGCCATCATGAAAAAATGCTGGAGCCATTTGCGCACTACCAGCGTTTGCATAACATCTATCGTGCCTTACAGGTAGAGGGCTCAACTGCTTCCAACTATCTTTCCGGCCAGTACATGGCAGATTTGCTGGTTTGGTATCACCTGGCATGGACTGGCGAAAGCATACGTCGCAATAATGTATTCGTTCAGGCATTGATGGAGAAGGGCAGCCAGTTTACATTGCAAGAGCGCCTGGACTTGTTTGCACTGGTAGGTGAACTGATTGCCGGATTGATCCCAAGGTACAAGCAACTACAACAAAGCGGTCAGATCGAGATTTCCACCACGCCGCATTACCATCCTATCCTGCCGTTATTGCTAGATTTTAAATCTACTCGCGATGCCATGCCTTTTGCCCCGCTACCGCATTGTGGACAATACCCGGGCGGGCGGCAACGGGCGCAAGCGCATATAGAGGCAGCGCAAACCTCCCATGCCAGACGCTTTGACGAACCTTCAGTCGGCATGTGGCCAGCAGAAGGCGGCGTCTCACATGCAGCACTGTCGTTGATGGCGGAGAATGGCATCAAATGGGCAGCCACAGGCGAGGGTGTACTTGCCAACAGCTTGTACAAGTCTTTTGATAATACCGATCTGCCGCCGCGACAGAAGTATCTGTATAAGCCTTACCGTGTGACTGATGGGAGTCATGACATTGTTTGTTTCTTTCGTGATGACCGACTTTCGGACAAGATTGGTTTTGAGTACTCCAAACAGTATGCCAGTGAGGCTGTGAGTGACTTTATCCAGTCGCTGGAAGCTATTTACGAGGGGAATGACACACCACAAAACCCGGTGGTCAGCGTTATTCTGGATGGCGAAAACGCATGGGAATATTATCCCTACAATGCCTATTATTTCCTGAGCGAGCTTTATGAGGCCTTGGTGGCTAATCCGCATATCGAGATGACCACCTTCAGCGATATCGTCGCCAAATCAAAGAACCTACAGCACGGTGATCTCGAAACGTTGCCCCAAATTGCTGCAGGTAGTTGGGTATATGGCAGCTTTAGCACGTGGATAGGCTCATCTGAAAAGAATCATGGCTGGGATTTATTGTGCGAAGCCAAGAAATGTTATGACAAGGTCATGCAGGCACATGTACTTAATGCTATAGAGATCCGGGCTTGTGAGCGGCAACTGGCCATTTGTGAAGGATCGGACTGGTTCTGGTGGTTTGGTGATTACAATTCATCGGTGAGCGTAGATAGTTTTGATCGTTTATATCGTCGCAATCTGGCTAACTTATACCAGCTTCTCAAACAGCCTGTTCCTGAAGCGCTTAGTCATGCCATCAGTGTAGGTGCGGGTGACCCCGCCGTTGGCGGTACTATGCGCAGGGGTCAGGAGCTAGAGTAAGCAATGTCAGGGCGGTTTGTTGACCGACGTCTTGGCGAGTATTTACGCAAGCACTGTACACTCATCAAGATCAGGTAATGGAAAATATCCATGATGTTAGTCAAAAATGGTAGCTGAGATATAGATCATGGAGTTTTATGCGTAATTTACTGAATACACGCCGGGCAGGGGTTTTGTTGCATATCAGTTCATTGCCCACAAGGAGTTTAGGGCAGGACGCATTTCGATTCGTAGATTTTTTGCACGAGATAGCGGCGAAAGTCTGGCAGACATTACCTCTCAATATGCCGCATGCCGATGGCTCGCCCTATCAGTGTTTATCCGCCCATGCCGGCAATCCAGACTTTATCTGCACGCAGACATTGCAACAACAAGGGCTGTTGACTGCGGATGATCTTGAGCAAGGACATGACCATGCATATTTGCTCGACAAGGCATTGCTGAATTTTGAAGCGCAAGCTGATGCCCAAGCCAAAAACAGTTTGGAGAGCTTTTGTCAGGAACATGCTTACTGGCTGAATGATTTTGCGATGTTTCTGATATTGCGCTCACATTTCCAATCAGCCAGCTGGAATATGTGGCCGGATGCCTATAAGCACCGTGAACCGCAAACCATGCAAAGTGTGCAGCAGCAGTTTGCACGTCAAATGGACGTCATTAAATTCACGCAATATTTGTTTTTCCAGCAATGGCATGCCTTAAAGCACTATGCCAACAGCAAGGATGTAGCGCTATTTGGGGATATTCCCATTTTTGTTGCATTCGATAGCGCTGACGTATGGGCGCATCCTGAACTATTCAAGCTGGACGCAACAATGAATACGACGGTAGTGGCTGGCGTCCCTCCTGATTATTTTTCTGCGGTGGGCCAGCGTTGGGGTAATCCGCATTATGACTGGCAGGCGATGGAGAAAACCGGGTTCAGCTGGTGGCTGGCGCGTATATCCACGCAACATGAACTGTTTGATATGGTCAGGATAGACCATTTCAGGGGGCTGCAAGCGGCATGGGAGATTCCTGCGCAAGAAGAGACTGCTATCCATGGAACGTGGGTATTGGCCCCTGGTGATGCACTGTTGCACACGATCACGCAGCAGTTTCCAGATATTGCATTAGTAGCAGAGGATCTGGGAATCATCACCCGTGAGGTGGATGAGCTCAGACACAAATATCAGTTGCCGGGTATGAAAATACTGCAATTTGCTTTTGATGGTGGTCCTGACAATCCCTATCTTCCTGAAAATATAGAACCTAACAGTGTTGTCTACACCGGCACTCACGACAATGACACTACACTTGGCTGGTACTTATCTCTGGATGAGCATCAGCGTTATCACCTGCATGCCTATCTTGCTAATAATGCACCTTCGATGCCTTTTGCCTTGGTAGAACTTGCGTTGTCATCGGCTGCAAATCTCGCGATAATACCTATGCAGGATTTGCTGGAGCTTGATGCCAAGCACCGCATGAATATTCCCGGTACCGCTTTAGACAACTGGCAATGGCGTTTTGACTGGGGCCAGCTAAAGCCGGAAATGCAGGAAAAAATCACTGGTTTGATAGCCCGGTATGGTCGTTGCTGAGGCTGGGCTGATAGTCCATAGCCGAGCTATGAGGATGGAAGTGATCAAGAAATATCAATTACGCTTTTGGGAGCGAATGATTTGACCAAAACTGTAGCGTTGTTGTTTGGTGTCCACGCCCATCAACCGGTGGGTAATTTTGAGCAAGTGCTGGATGATGCGCAATTGCGTTGCTATGGTCCTTTCTTACGTACACTACATGAGTACCCGGACTTTCGCTTTGCCATTCATATCAGCGGCTGGCTGCTTGAGTCTATGCTCAAGAAGTTTCCTGAGGACATGGCCTTGCTCAAAGAAATGGTGGCACGTGAGCAAGCAGAGATTTTTGGTGGAGGCTTTACCGAACCGGTGCTGGCGGCCATCCCGGTGCGTGACCGCATGGGCCAGATTGAGCAGTTATCACAACAACTCAAAAGCAGTATGGGTGAGGTGCCGCAAGGTGCCTGGCTGACAGAGCGGGTATGGGAAGCTACCGTGGTGCCGGCACTGGCAGACTCAGGCATACGCTATGTGACGGTGGACGATTATCATTTTGCATGTACCGGCAAGGCGCCTGACACGCTAAGGGGCTATTTCAGCACCGAGGAGGACGGCCGCCAGATTGATTTGTTTCCCATTTCCGAACAGTTGCGCTATCGCCTGCCATTTTCTCCAGCAGCCGAGGCAGTAAGTTATCTGGAAAGCTTGGCTGACGATACCAGACAAGCCGCCGCCATTTATTTTGATGATATTGAGAAGTTCGGCATATGGCCTGAAACCTACGAGTGGGTTTATGAAAAAGGCTGGCTCAAGCAGTTTATTGAAGGTGTTCTGAAGTCACGCATTATCAAACCCCTGCGTTATAGCGATTACCATGCCATGGCACGCGGAAAAGGGGTAGTGTATTTGCCGACCACATCCTACAGTGAGATGAATGAGTGGACGCTGCCGGTTCCTGCAGCGCATCAATATGCCGATCTGGTGGCGCAGGAAAAACATAACAACCGCTTTGAAATCACCAAGCCTTATGTGCGCGGCGGTATCTGGCGTAACTTCTTTATGCGCTATCCTGAATCTAACTGGATGCACAAGCGTATGTTGGCACTGTCGGCAAGATATCACTCAATTCCCGAAAATAAAAAAACGCCGGAAATGTTGGCAGCCCTATATGAATCGCAAGCCAATGATGCCTACTGGCACGGTTTGTTTGGCGGGCTTTACCTGCCACATCTGCGGCGCGCAATATATAAAGCCATGCTGCGCTTGGAGGCACTGCTGGACGTGGCCACGCACAGGACTAATAAAATCGTCATGGATATTGACCTGGATGGCTGCGATGAAGCCTTTCTGCAAAACGGGGTACTTCAGGCGGTTGCCAAAGTCGATGGAAGTGCTTCCATATTCGAGTTTGACAGTTACCGGTTGCACCATAATTTTGGGGATACCCTGACCCGGCAGGCTGAGCACTACCACCGCAACGTGCATGCACAGCCTGACCCGCTAAACCAGGGCCAGGCTGCATCTAGCCGGGGTATTGCCAATCCGCATGAACGCATGAGCGCCAAGCATGAAATCACGCAAGCAGACTTGGCGGTAGATCAATATCGCAAGGCTTTATTCTGCGATTTTTTCACGCCTGCAGATGAATCCATGCAGCCTGTGCATTACAAGCGTCCAACAGCTGTCAAAAACACCTTGGACTTTCATGCCACTATGAATGGTGGCGAGGTATACAAGAAATTTTCCCTGATCGGTAGCCACCTGATTGCCCACTACGATTTCGCCAGCATGCCTAAAGGCATGTTCAAGGTGGAGATCAACCTGGCAATGCCCAGTTGTGACGGGCCGGCAGGGCGGTTCCGCATGGGTAGCGACATCCTTGGTGGGTTCGGCCAGTTGTTGAATATAGCCTCGCTTAAGCATATTGCATTGGAAGATGAAGTCTTGGGCGGTGCGCTACACTTGTTCAGTAGCGTACCTTGCAAGTTGACCAGCCATCCGCATTTTAGTGTATCGCAATCGGAGGCTGGTTTTGAGAAGATCATGCAGGCGGTCACTTTGGAGCTGGAGTGGCCATCGAAAGCGCTTACTCAGGGATTTGAGATCAAGATTGAGGTGATCTGACAAACTTGTAAGAAAACTGTCATAAATTAGGCGTAGGCTGATTAGCTAGGGAGTATCAATCAATGCAATCAGCTATAGACTATTCTAAAAACGACGGCTTAAATCATGACCACAAAGGTTGCGGTTGGGGTACGAGTATTCTGGCGCTTCCTGATCTAGGCAAGCTTCTGCAGGAAACCCAGTCGTCACAGGAGTTACAGGGCATACTTAAGCAGCGCAAGC
>JBAZTJ010000072.1:0-12636 GCA_041662005.1 Candidatus Methylopumilus sp. | reverse complement strand
AATGACTTGTATTTCGTAAATTTGGTAACAATAACAACTCCAGGTGGCGATGCGCTGCAACTTGAAGACACCGTCATCGAAGCAGCAGGCTTAGGCACTGATGAAGTCAGTTTGCTGGGTGGCGCTGTTCTAATTGAATTCAGTAACATCACACTGGGTGCCAATATCGAAAACCTCACGGCGGCATTGGCAGTTGATGCCAAGCTTAACCTGACAGGTAATACGCTTAACAATCAGCTCACTGGTAATAACACCGACAATATAATTGATGGTGGCTCTGGCAACGATGTGCTGTATGGCAATGAAGGTAGTGATACTCTGATTGGAGGGTTGGGTAACGACAACCTCAATGGTAACCAAGAAGATGACAGCTTAGAGGGTGGTGCCGGTAATGATACGCTGGATGGTGACACAGGCGCAGATACACTGGTCGGCGGTTTGGGGAATGATATTTATGTGTTGGATGATATAGGCGATGCTAGTGAAGATATCATCACGGAGCAATTGGCTGGCGGTATAGATACCCTTAAAACCAGCTTCACCTATATGGCACTAACGGCCAATGTAGAAAATCTTATTCTGATCGGTAGTGATGATATTGATGGTACTGGTAACGAATTAAACAACGTCATTACTGGCAATGATGCAAATAATCACCTGAATGGCGGGTTGGGAAATGATAGCCTGATTGGCGGCGCAGGTAATGACACACTTGATGGTGGTGCGGGAATCGATACCTTAATAGGTGGTTTAGGCAATGACACTTACAAGGTTGATATCAAAACTACTGGTGCAAACCCAATAGTTTCTCTTCAGGATTTTATTACCGAAAGTGCTGGTGTGGCTGGCGGTATCGACACGTTGCAACTTCAAGGCTCTGCGGTACTGAATAAGCCAACGATGCTCACCTTGGCAACTACACTTGAACATCTGGATGTCAGTGCAACAGGTAGTACCTTGCTTTACCTCACGGGCAATAGTTCTGCCAATATCATCATTGGCAATGATGCCGATAATGAAATAAAAGGTGGGCTGGGTAACGATCTATTACTAGGCGGTGGCGGATTTGATCGAATCTGGGGCGATGCGGGAAACGACACCATGGATGGGGGTGAGGGTACAGATTGGTACTACTTGGACAATATTAATGATGTTGTCATTGATACCGGCGGTACAACTGACGCAGATGTTGTTTATGTAAATTTCAGCGTCGACCTTACAGAAAAAATATATTTTGGAGTCGAGTATGTTTCTTTAGAAGGCTCTCAAAATTTATATTTAATCGGTGATGATTCAAGCAATCGTCTTTGGGGCAATAGTGGTGCAAACCTAATTAATGGTGCAGGCGGCAATGATGAGCTGCTAGGTGGCGGCGGGAATGATATCTTGAGTGGTGGGGATGGTAATGATCGCCTACAAGGTGAGGATAGCGGTTGGAATGAGGTTGTAAATAATACAAGCAAAGATGTATTAAACGGGGGCTCTGGTAACGATACCTTAGTTGGTGGTACGGGAGCAGATACCTTAACAGGCGGCCTGGGCGCAGATATCTTTCAATATATGGAAAATACCGAGTCACAATTAGGCGCTACAACACACGATGTAATTACAGATTTTATGCATGGAGAAGATATTATTGATCTTCACACAATTGATGCGAGTAAGACCAGCATAGGCAACGATGCATTCAGCTTTATCGATACTGTTGGATTTAGTAAGGTTGCGGGTCAATTAAGGTTTGATGTCAGCTCTAGCTCTGTACTTGGAGATACTAATGGTGACGGTGTTGCAGACTTTCAGATAGTACTGACTGGTATTACAGCTGTAACCGCAGATGATTTTATTTTGTAAAGATGAGAAGTTTTCAGACAAATTCTAAAGACTCTAAATCTAATGCGATCTGCAGTGATTCATACATCCTTTCAATAAAATACTAAAACTTTTAACAATCGTAAAGCATTGATTTTTTAGGTTATTTATTAAATTTTATCAAGCTAGCCAATTGCATGAAGTTGGGCTGAGATGGTTTTCAGCACTTTCTCTGCCTGCTTATACTCGGGGTAGATACTTTCTACTGTGGCCCAGAACCTGGCGGAGTGATTCATCTCCCTGAGGTGGGCAAGCTCATGGCAGATGACGTAATTGATGATATGCGGCGGGGCTTGTATCAAGCGCCAGTTGAGGCGTACTTCTTTTTTGCTATTGCAACTGCCCCAGCGCGATTGGGCGTTGGAAAGAAACAGCATGGGTGTAGCCACGCCGAGCTTGGCCGCCAGTATCTCAATGCGACGGCTGAAATCGGCAAGTGCCTGTTTGCGATACCATTGCAGCACTTTCTTTGCCACGGCTAGCTGGTTGTCCGGGTCGGGCAGGGCGACATTCAGCACTCCCGGGAAATATTCGACTGCACGGCTACGGGTATCCTGCCTGACGCTCAATACCACATCATTGCCCAGTAGCATCAGTGTGCTGCCGTCAAGCCATTGCATGGGCGCAACTGCATTTTCCTGCCGAGTCTCAAGCTTATTGCGTATCCAGCCGGCTTTGGTGAGAAGTAACTGCTCCAGTTGCGAGTGCGAGATGCGCCGGGGTGCATGTACTACCAGGCCATCTACAGTAATCTTGAGGCCAACAGTACGACGTGAGCGGCGTTCCAACTGGTAAGGAATGGCATCGCCATCCGGCAGGCTCAGTACAAAGGAGCTCATTGCTTGGACAGGTTGGCCATTTCGGATTCTATCCAGCTTTCCACTACCTTATTCAGGTCATCTGGCCTCATGCCCTTGGCAGCAATCGGTTTGCCGATACTGACAGTAATGACGCCGGGGGTTTTGATGAACGAATTCTTGCGCCAGAACTCGCCTGCATTGTGCGCTACAGGCACTACGGTGGCTTGCGTGTGTGTAGCAAGCCAGGCACCGCCAATATGGTATTTGCCACGCTCACCGGGGGCAATGCGCGTGCCTTCAGGGAAGATCACTACCCACAGGCCGCGTGCCAGGCGGTCCTTGCCCTGAGCAACCATTTGCTTAAGCGCTTCGCGGCCTGCGCTGCGGTCAATGGCAATCGCGCGCAATGCGGCAAATGCCCAGCCGAGGAATGGAATCCACAACAGGCTGCGCTTCATCACCCAGATTTGCGGCGGGAATATGGTCTGAAAGGCGATGGTTTCCCATGCCGATTGATGCTTGGCAAGAATCACGCTGGCATGTTTGGGGATGTTCTCACGGCCTATCACTCGGAAGCGCAGGCCGCAGGTCAAGGCCAACCAGAACATGGCGCAATGCGCCCAGCCACTTACCAAGCGGGAGCGCATCACTGCGGGTAACGGGAACAGCAGAATGGCCAGCACTGAAAATATCGGTGTAATGATGAGTATGCCAAGGTTAAACAGAATCGAGCGTAGCAGTGCCATAGGTGTCTTTAGTTAGCCTCGGCAATAATGCGCTGTGCGGCTTCAGCCAGGTCGGCACAAACCCAGGTGCCTGCTGGCAGGTCGCCAGCAGCCAGTGTTTCCTCACCTTTTCCGGTACGCACCAGGATAGGCTTCGCACCAACATTCGCGCCCGCCACCAGGTCGCGCAAGGAATCACCCACGCAAGGTACTTCGGTCAGGTCAACGTTAAAGCGACTGGCGATCTCTTCTATCATCCCCGATTTCGGTTTGCGGCAATTGCAGAGGTCCTCATTGGCATGCGGGCAGTAAAACAGGGCATCGATGCGCCCACCCAGTTGCCCCAGCGCTTTATACATCTTGTCATGGATCGCGTTCAGCGTTGCCATGTCATACAGCCCGCGACTGATGCCGGATTGATTGGTAGCAACAGCGACACGATAACCGCTCTGGTTGAGCAGGGCGATGGCTTCCAGGCTGCCGGGAATAGGAATCCATTCATTCGGGCTCTTGATGAAATGCACCGAGTCGAAGTTGATGACACCATCACGATCAAGAATGACAAGCTTCATGGATTCACTTTCATGATTTGATTTTCAGCCCTAGCTCGCTAATTTAGATAGGTCGGCCACGCGGTTCATCGCGTCGTGCAGTTGCTTGAGTAAGGCGAGGCGGTTGGCCTTCAGTGCAGGATCATCAGCGTTCACCATCACCCCGTCGAAGAATGCATCCACCGGCTCTTTAAGTGCAGCCAGTGCTTGCAGTGAGGCGGTGTAGTCGCCACTTTCGAATGCTGCATCCGCTTTTGGCTTAACCGTTGAAAGTGCTTCATTCAGTGCGATTTCAGCTGGTTCTTTTAACAAACTGGTGCTGATGATAGCCTCGATTGCAGCTTCTGCTTTCTTCAAAATATTGCCGACGCGCTTGTTGGCAGCAGCCAGGCTTTCGGCCTCCGGCAATGTGCTGAACGAGCGCACGGCTTCCAGGCGCTGCGATACTTCAGCCAGGTATTGCGGACGCTGCGAGAGCACGGCATCGACTTGCTGCGGCGTATAACCTTGCTCACGCAGATTGCCGCTGAGGCGGTCGTAGATGAAGTCGCTTAATGCGGCAGAAGCATCGGTAATTTTGTCGCCAAATGCAGAAGCAGCTTTTTGCAACAGTGTATTTAGCTCAATGGCAATATTCTTGTCCGACAGCATACGCATGACGCCCAAGGCATGACGGCGCAGTGCATACGGATCTTTGTCACCGGTAGGAACATTGCCTATACCGAACATACCCACCAGCGTTTCCAGCTTATCTGCCAGAGCAACACACAGGCCTGTCTGGTTGCGTGGCAAATCATCCCCGGCAAAACGGGGCTTATAGTGGTCTTCAATGGCCTCGGCAATCTCCGTGGATAAGCCGTCATTCCTGGCGTAATACCCACCCATGATGCCTTGCAGTTCGGGGAACTCGCCTACCATGTCTGTCAGCAGGTCGGTTTTTGCCAATCGTGCAGCTTGCCCGGCATTGGCAGCCAGCGTATCGCCACCTAGGAGTTGGCCGATTGCTTTTGCAATGGCGCCAACACGCTCTGTACGCTCGCCCTGAGTACCCAGTTTGTTGTGATAAACCACTTTGTCCAGGCCGGCTACGCGGGATTCCAGCGTCTTTTTACGATCCTGGTCGAAGAAGAATTTGGCATCGGCCAGGCGTGGGCGCACCACGCGCTCGTTACCGCCGATGACTGCACTCGGATCCTTGGGGCTGATGTTGGAAACGATGAGGAATTTGTTAGTCAGTTTGTCGTTGGCATCCAACAGCGGGAAATACTTCTGGTTGGCCTTCATGGTAAGGATCAGGCACTCTTGCGGCACTTCCAGGTATTCAGTTTCAAATTCGCCTATCAGTACATTTGGCCGCTCCACCAATGCGGTCACCTCATCCAGCAAGGCATCGTCGGCTATCGGTTTGAGGTTGCTACCGGCTTTGGCTGCAGCAGCCAGTAATTGGCTGGCGATCTCGGCACGGCGCTCTTCAAAGCTGGCAATCACGGCACCTTCAGTTTTGAGTTGCTCAGCGTAGCTATCCGCATTTTTTAATACGATAGGGCTGACCGCGGCTTCAAAACGATGACCATGTGTGGTGTTGCTGGCACTGAGGCCTAAGGTGCTGATGGCGATAGTATCTGCACCATGCAGTGCAACCAGGCTATGCGCCGGGCGCACGAAATTGACGCTAGTCCAGCCATCTGCAAGCTGATAGGTCATTACCTTGGGAATGGGCAATTTGGCCAGTGTTTCATCCAGCGCTTTTTGCAGGCCTTCGGTCAGTTTGGCTCCCGGCACGACGACATCGAGGAACAGCACATCGGCTTTGCCATCATTTTCACGTTTGAGGCTGGGCACTACGCTAGCATCGGCACCCAAAGCGCCCAGGCGTTTCAATAGTGCAGGGGTGGCCTCACCGTTGGCATCCAGGCCTACACTTGCAGGCATCAGTTTTTGCGAAACTGCTTTGTCATCAGCTTGTGTGGCGATATTGGTCAGATGTGCTGCCAGGCGGCGTGGAGATGCATATGCGGTAACTACCGTGTTCTCAGCGGTCAGGCCCTGTGCTTTTAGGCTTTCAAATAAGGTGCCAGAAAAAGACTCACCTAGTTTTTTCAGGGCTTTTGGCGGTAGTTCTTCTACAAATAGTTCTACTAATAAATTTTTGTTACTCATGCTGCTGCCTTCTTCTCAATCTGTGCCAATACTTCATCTGCCCAAGCTTTAGGCGCCATGGGGAAGCCCAACCGGGCGCGGCTATCCAGGTAGCTAGCGGCGACGGAGCGCGCCAGATTACGGATGCGGCCCATGTAGGCGGCGCGTTCTGTGACCGAAATGGCGCCACGTGCATCCAGCAGGTTGAAAGTGTGTGCGGCTTTCAGCACCTGTTCGTAGGCAGGCAGCGCCAGTTGTTGCTCCACCAGGTATTTGGCTTCTTTCTCGTGGCTGCCGAATGCGCCCAGCAGAAACTCGACATCGCTGTGCTCGCAGTTGTAGGCGGACTGCTCTTTTTCATTTTGCAGGAATACGTCGCCATATTTCACCACGCTGTCGCCATTGGCAGAGTAAGTCAGGTTGTAGACGTTATCTACGCCTTGCAGGTACATGGCCAGGCGCTCCAGGCCGTAGGTGATCTCGCCGGTGATGGGCTTGCAGTCTATGCCACCAACTTGCTGAAAATAGGTGAACTGCGTGACTTCCATGCCGTTGAGCCAGACTTCCCAGCCTAGACCCCATGCGCCTAGCGTGGGGTTTTCCCAGTCATCTTCTACAAAGCGGATGTCATTCTGTTTCAGGTCAAAGCCCAGTGCCTCCAGCGAGCCAAGATAGAGTTCCAGGATATTGGCTGGTGCCGGCTTAAGTACTACCTGGAATTGATAATAATGCTGCAGACGGTTGGGATTCTCACCGTAGCGGCCATCCTTGGGGCGGCGACTGGGTTGCACGTAGGCGGCCTTCCATGGCTCTGGGCCCAAGGCGCGCAGGAAGGTGGCAGTATGCGATGTGCCCGCACCGACTTCCATGTCATAGGGTTGTAGCAGGGTACAGCCTTGCTCATCCCAATAGGTTTGTAGTTTTAATATTATTTGCTGGAAAGTTAACATGTGGCTTGGTTTTTTATGTCTTTATCTATATTTAAAGTGCCCTTAGAAACCCAATTTTCGTCGTCATGCGGCGTTGCTCACAAAAAATTACTCCTTACATAGTTACATCTATGCGGCGTCGTAATTTTTTGTTCGCGCCTAGCCTGACTTAGAAACTCGAATTTCTAAATGCGCCATAAGGTAGTGTTGGCGAAAAGCGTTGATTTTACTTCTTTTTGCGGCCCCATAAAAGAATAACCGAGATCAGTATAAACACGATGGCCGGCCAGTTGCCCCAGCGTACATAAGGTGTAGTGCCACTATAGCCTTGCACGGTGCTTTCCAGTGTGTCTCTCACGAAATGCGGTAGTACTTTGAGCACGTGGCCGTGGGTGTCGATAATGGCGGTGGCGCCGGTGTTGGTGGCGCGCAGCATCATGCGGCCAGTCTCCAGCGCGCGGGTTTGCGACATTTGCAGGTGCTGGTCTGCCGACCAGGAGTTGCCGAACCAGGCCATATTGCTGGCATTAGCCAGCAAGGTGGCTTGCGGCAATTGACGGATGATTTCCTCGCCAAACACGTCTTCATAGCAGATATTGACCGCCACCTGTTGCCCGGCAATCGCCAGCGGGCGCTGGTTCAGGGTTCCGCTGGATAAATCGCTAATAGGCATGTTAAGCCAGTCGCGGTAAATCCAGCCGAAGATGACCTTGAACGGAATAAACTCGCCAAATGGCACCAGGTGCGATTTTCGGTAGGTTTGCGTGGGGCTGTTGCCGTAACTGAGCATGCTGTTGAAGTACTGGCCCTGATCGGACTCCAGCATGCCTACCAGGATATCGGATTGATGGTCTTTGCCGTGTGCCCTGAGCTGGTTCAGGTAGTCCGGCGGCAATTGCTCCAGTAGCTCCGGCAGCGCGGCTTCCGGCAATACAATTAATTTAGCGCTGGATTGCCTGGCCAGCGCTAGGTAGTCGTCCAAAGTCTGCTGCGCTATCTCCGGCTGCCATTTCATTTCCTGCGGTACGTTGCCCTGCACCAGTGCTACGCTGGTAGGCTCACCGGTGGGCTGGCTCCACTCTAATTGCTTGAGTACGCTGCCGCTGATCCATACCACCACGAATGCCAGTACCGCTGGCTTGCGGCTGCTTTTGTTAGCCATGAGTACCAATAAGCTGGCGATAAAAGCCACAAACAGAGATACGCCATATATGCCCACTACTGGCGCGAAACCGGCCAGTGGGCCATAAGGAACCTGCGAGTAGCCGACATTCAGCCAGGGGAAGCCGGTAAATATCCAGCTGCGTATCCATTCCAGCAACACCCAGAATATTGGCCCGGCGATGAGGATATTTTGCGTACGGTAGGTCAGCCAGCCTGCTGCTGCAGTAAATAGCGCGAGGAATGCACAGAAGGTAAACGTAGCGAATCCGGCGAACCACCAGGGCATGCCGCCAAAATCATGCAGGCTGACATAAATCCACGAAACACCGGTACAGAAAAAGCCGAGGCCAAAGGCATAAGCGATGAGCGTCGCCTGCTTGGATGAGCCGGCTTTTTGCAGGCAATAGAACAGCACTGCCAGCGTTACGACAGGCAAGGGATAAAAGTAAAAAGGCGCATAACCGAAAATGGTCATTGCGCCTGAACAGAAGGCGACAAGAAGGGCGGTAGAGTGAAGGAGGCGCAAACAATATCCTAAATGTTATATATGGACTAAAGCGGAATCTTTTTGCATTATAACGACAGGAGTCAGAGAGATGTGCGTTAACCGTGGTGGCGTGCGGTTAGCATTGAGGTTGCCAAAAAATAAATGATGATGGGAGATAGCATGTTTAAAGAATTTAAAACCTTTGCTATGCGTGGAAATGTAGTGGATATGGCCGTGGGTATCATTATCGGCGCGGCTTTTGGCGGAATTGTGAAATCGCTGGTGGATGATGTGATTATGCCGCCTATCGGGTTGGTTCTGGGCAACGTGGATTTCAGTAATCTGTTTTTTGTACTGAAAGAGGGCGCAGTCGCTGCACCTTATGCGTCTGTTGCCGCTGCCAAGACAGCAGGCGCAGTGACATTGAACTACGGCCTGTTTGTGAATGCCGTGGTGAGTTTTACCATTGTGGCATTTGCAGTGTTTTTGCTGATTCGTACCTTGAACCGCTTGCAACGTGAGGAAGCGCCTGCAGCGGCACCTGCTACGCCGGAAGATGTACTGTTGTTGCGTGAGATTCGCGATTCTTTGAAAAAGTAAGCTGAAATAGCAGGAGCTTTCATAGCAACAAAACAGGGCGGCTTGAGCGCCCTGTTTTGTTATGTACGATCGCAGTGCCTAGCTATAGGTGGCTATCAATCCAGCTGATAAACACTATGGATAGTCCAGTGCTGATGCCCAGAGTTTGTATTGGAGCAACCCAGCGCTGCCTGACTGAGGCTTGCGGACAGGATGTGTTTGGTATGGTCCGCCGTCTGCACCTCCATGAACCACCGATCAACCCAGACCGCCACACTGTAGGGGAGGTTTTTGGCTTCCAGTGAAATCATCTTTCCATCGTTGGCGACACATCGTTCATCTTCAGACTCCACCAACACTACCTCAACCGGTGGATTGCGGTTGGCGATTTCTGCGGCATGTAATTCGTCCGGCATGGATAACCATCCAAGCATTATGCCGTAAGAGATTGCCGACAAAGTTTGGTGGATGAACCGGACGTTAATACGCTGTAACTTGAGCATAGTGCAACAGGCTCACTTGCTTATTTTGCGGGATTGCCGAGGTTAGCCAGGCCGGTTTTGACAAAGGTATCTATCGCAACTTGCGCGGCTTCATCATCCTGGCCTTCAGGCGGTTCGTTGCCGGTAAATGCACGATAGTAACGCGCCATCCAGCTTACGCGTACACCACCATCCTCGGCTTTCAGGCGGATCCTGCCGTTCAGTGAGCTGACCGGTAGTGCCGCCATATCAATTTCGCCTGTCAACCGGTACGAGAGTGTCATGTCGGTATCTGCCATTTCATCAATCTCTTCAATGATACTTTTACCATTCTTGAGGGTGATTTTATGCTGCTTGTCGGTAATGATTTCGCAAGCTGCCACCTCAGGATGCCAGCTAGCAATACTGCAAGGTGCGGTAATTTTTTTCCAGATAGACTCAGGGCTGGCCTTGATGAGTACCGACTCATCTGTTTTTCGTGGGGTAGGGCCGTGAGCCTGGGCGGATGTTGCAATCAGAGCTGTTAAAAGTGCGACGACGATTTTCATTGGACTCTCTTTCTGGTTAAGTAATGTTGTATTTTTTGAAAAATGGGTACGGGAATAAAAAACGCTACTAGCAGCAGCAAGGCCGGGATAGCGAACCATGGTCGTAGATCGGTATCAGCGGTACGCCAGATCGCCATCTTTGATGCCGTCAATGCCTGTACCAGTTGCTGTGTGTGTTCGATGCGGTGGTATTCCAGGCCTGTGGTCTTGCTCAGGCGCTGCAGGTTGGTTTCATCCAGGCCAGACATATGGGCATTACTCAGCACCGATTGGCTGGCGCTATGACCGGCATTTCTATCCTGATGGCCTTCCATGGCTAACACGGACAGCACTTCTGCCATGCCGAAGGTACCGTAGCGCATGACTTCTTCCTGATCCCAGTAGCCTGAAACGTTGTCCTGCTCATCCAGCTTGGGAATAGGGCTGAGCGCGGTTTTACCCATGCCGAGCAGATAGCCTTTGACTGCACCGGGTTTGCCGGGAAACACCGGCATATAGCGCGGATTAACCGGCGGTGCCTGGTTGCCGTCGGTGATGAACAACAGGCGTAGATCCTTGCCCAGCTTGGGTGCTTGCTCGACAGCGCTATACACGCCGTGACTGATGAAAGAGTCTGCGGCCCAGGCCATGCGCCAATCCATGCGTGATACGGTTTGATCCAGTGCGGAGAAATGGGCGCATACCTCCAGCGGGCGCATGATATTGAGGGCGTCACGCTCGGTGAACAGGCCCAGCGCTACGCGCGAACCGCACGGCAATTGGCGCAGGCTTTGCCTGATGGCTAATTTCGCCTCTTCCAGGCGGCTGATGCTGCGCTTGCCGGTAGCGGACTCACTGGTGTAGTCGCGCACGTTCATGCTTTGCGTGATATCCAGCACAATAAACCAGTCGAATACCCGGCGCGGCATGTGTGCATGTGGGCTGGCCAGGCATATGGACAGGAGCAGGATAGTCGCCAGCAACAGGTAACCTCGGTTGTCGATGTGTAAATGCCTGGTGAAATGCAACATCATGGCATGCCACGCGGGCTCCCCGGGATGGAAGGCCAGCCGCTGGGA
Organism: Candidatus Methylopumilus sp.; assembly: GCA_041662005.1. GTDB lineage: Bacteria > Pseudomonadota > Gammaproteobacteria > Burkholderiales > Methylophilaceae > DATHXC01. The sequence goes on along the minus strand of JBAZTJ010000072.1, from coordinate 1,305 downwards.
CGTTCGTCTATCTGCTCTTCATCGCGCTCATACTCACTGGGTCCCTTGCGGCCATGGTTGGCGGGTGACAAGCGCAGGGCAAGCTCGAAGTTATACTTCGCTTCCGACCACGATGGGTCTATGTTCAAGGCGCGCTGGTAGCTACTCTTTGCAAGTGCCAGCAGTGGCCCGGCATTATCCCAGCCCATCAGTGTTTCCCGCTCCAGCGTCTCAGTTGCCTGTTTCAGGTAGATATTGCCGCTATTGAAATAAGCCGCGCGGGCAAAGTAGTCATCGCCTTCCGCAGCGAGTAACGCGTAAGTGGTGAGCGCCTTGTTGTTCTGTCCGCGACGCTCGTAAATAGTGGCATTCAGTAGTAGCGCATCAGGGGAATCTTGCTGGCTGAGTGTGTTGGCAGTAAGGTGCCGATTGTAATCATGTGCCTGATAGAGCTTGCCCGTGCTCCACACGATGGTTGCGATAGACATGGCTGCCAGTGCCAGGCTGATATTGAACAGTTGCCTGCGCAAGATGAATTTCAGTGGCTGCGCCATTGTTTTACCTCCGTTAAATGCAGGGCCATCAGCATCAATGCACTCAAGCATGCCAGCAGGTAAAAAATCCCGCTTAGATCCTGGCGCGAAACTGCTTCCTGGTAACGCGTCGGTTGATTCTTGAGTTTGGCGATATCGAGCATGGCGGCACTGATTGCTTGCGGGTTTTCTGCCTCATACGCGTGGTACGGTACTTTCAAGGTTTTGAAATACTCATGCAGCTGGTATTCGGGATATGCGTCACCGCCATTCTCTTCTGTGGGCACCTCATTGAGGCTGGCTCCATTGGCCGAGCGCAGGTAGATCCAGTACAGCGAGGCATTCTGGCGATGAAACATGTCACGTATCAAGTCCTGTGTCTTGACATCAAGATGGGCGCCGCCATCCGATACCAGCAGGATGGCGCGTGCGCCGGTTACCGGTTTGCCCTCGAAGTAATCCAGCGCCATACCCAAGCCGCGGGCAACTGCGGTAAAACCCATGCCGCCTGCCTCGGTAGCGGAGAGTGCTGCTTGTACCGCTTCATGATCCGCCCCTAGTGGAGCCACCAGGATGGGGGAAGTGCTGAAAGTGACCATGCCAACCAGGTCTTCACGGCCTTCTTTCACGAACTGCTGCAGTACGCTCCTGGCTGCCGCCATTTTGGATATCCCCTTGCCACCCGATTTATCGGCAAAACCGTCATTCATGCTGGCACTTCGGTCGAGCACTATCATGACGTGAGCGCCGCGGCCTATTTTCTCGACCTGTTGTTCGCCCCAGTAAGGGCCAG
>JBAZTJ010000071.1:0-12699 GCA_041662005.1 Candidatus Methylopumilus sp. | reverse complement strand
GCAACAATCACTTCAGCGCTAATAGCCGCTTCTATCTTCTGCTTGAGGCTGCGCCCCATAATGCCCAGATGCTGTTCGGTGCTGGCGATTAAAATCCCCTTGATGTGTTGCACCTGTTCTTCGCTCATGCTGGCAGGTTCGGGTGCTGGTTCTGCCGGAATGATCTCAAGGCGAGTTGGAGCCGCGCTGGCTGGCTTCGCCGGGTTATGGATATGGCCGAGTTTTTCCAGCTCTGCCAGCATCTCGGTCATATTGCGCTGGTTAAGGAATAAGCCAATCTCCTCATGGCTACGCTTGCCATCCACTAGGATCAGCACCTGACGCTGGCGGAAATTGAGCGCTCTTTCAGAAGCTGCAATCTCGGCAATGCCTTTGGGAGTTTTTTGATAGATCACGTTAGGCGTAGTCACAACCGGAACTGGGGTGATGCTAAGCCTAAGGTGAAATTATTACGGGACTGTGACGAAGGCGTGACGGATGTTTAAACCATAAAAAAGCCTCAATCAATGAGGCTTTTTTATATAACAGTAGCGCTTTAAATAAATGAGTGAGGCGGATGCCGTGCAACACGGCAATGCATCGCCGTAGCCCTTTCTTCTAGAAGATTTCTCGTGTTTCCAGAAACTGGATATCCGGGTAACGCTCCTGCGCCATGGCCAGATTGACGCGGTTAGGGGCCAGGTACACATACTCATTAGCGCCATCCAGCGCGACGTTGAAGCCGTATTTATCGGAGATAGCCTTGAGGTCGGCATCCGATCCACGCAGCCAGCGCGCGGTGGAGCAGTCATAATTTTCGAAGGCGATGTCCACGCCATATTCAAACTCCAATCGGTGCGCCACTACGTCAAACTGCAGTGTACCCACCGCACCCAGAATCAGGTCGTTGCTCATCAGTGGGCGGAACAGCTGCGAAGCGCCTTCTTCCGCCAGTTGCTGCAGGCCTTTTTGCAGCTGTTTCATTTTGAGCGGGTTTTTCAGGCGCGCCCGACGGAAAAATTCCGGCGCAAAAGACGGGATGCCCGTGAACTTGAGGTCTTCGCCTTCGGTAAAGGTATCGCCCAGTTTCACTGTGCCGTGGTTGGGGATGCCGATGATGTCGCCGGCGTAGGCTTCATCGGTAGTGTTACGGTCTTGCGCCATGAAGGTAATGGCGTTGTTTACCGCTAAAAACTTGTTGGATGACACCTGCTTGATCTTCATGCCGCGTTCAAACCTGCCGGAACATACACGCAGGAACGCGATACGGTCGCGGTGCTTAGGGTCCATATTGGCTTGTATCTTGAACACAAAGCCGGAGAACTTGGCCTCTTCGGGCACCACGCCGCGCGATGCCGTATTGCGGGCAAGCGGGGCGGGGGAAAGCTCGACTACGGCATCCAATAAAGACTGCACGCCAAAATTATTTACCGCAGAACCGAAGAACACTGGCGTCTGCTTGCCCGAGAGGTAAGAGCTTGCATCAAAGGTATGCGATGCACCGCGCACCAGTTCGATATCGATGCGCAAATCTTCAGCCTGTTTTCCGATCAGCTCGTCCAGGCGCGGGTTATCCAGGCCCTTGATAGTTTCAGAGGTGCCTTTTTCTGCCTTGGGGTCGAAGAAGGAAATCTCGTCGTTGTACAGGTGATACACGCCACGAAAGCTCTTGCCCATGCCGATAGGCCAGGTGATGGGCGCGCACTGCATGCCCAATGTGGATTCAATCTCGTCCAGCAACTCAATTGGCGCGCGGGATTCGCGATCCAGCTTGTTGATGAAGGTGATGATAGGCGTATCGCGCATGCGGCACACATTCAACAGCTTGATGGTCTGCGCTTCCACGCCATTCACCGAGTCGATCACCATCACCGCAGAATCCACGGCAGTCAGCGTGCGATAGGTATCTTCCGAGAAGTCATCGTGGCCCGGGGTATCCAGCAGGTTGATGATGTGCTCGCGATAGGGGAACTGCATCACCGATGAAGTCACCGAAATGCCGCGTTGCTTTTCCAGCTCCATCCAGTCCGAAGTCGCATGCTTGCTGGATTTACGTGCGCGTACCGAGCCCGCCATCTGGATGGCACCGCCGAACCACAGCAGCTTTTCGGTCAAGGTGGTTTTACCCGCATCCGGGTGGGAAATGATGGCAAAGGTGCGCCGACGGTGGATTTCTTCTTGATGGGTGGACATAAAGCGGGGTCTTGAATGCGTAAAAACGCTATTTTACCTTTTTGCAGACCAAATTGAGACATTGAATTTTATTGATTGCTAAACATGACAATATCGATTTATTATAATGGGAATCATTATCATTTGTATTTACAATTTTAAGCAGGCAAGTTTAAGTGTGATGCATTTAACGGCAGCTTATGAACATAAGGGAATTATTATTTTGAGCAAACAGCCTAAAGGTTTTGTTGAGTCACAGATACATCAGGCCCTAAAACTGGCTGTCTTAGCTTTGCCAGTCATGGTGGGTTCAGCAATGTATATAACGTCAGCCTACTCAGCAGAGACACAAAGCCCGGCATCGAAAGCAGAGGACACATTGCCGGAGGTGAAGGTTAAAGCGACAGGTGAGGGTAAGAGCGCGCCTGACCCAGTGCGCGGATATATTGCCAAGCGAGCCACTAGTGGCACCAAGACAGATACGCCGTTGAGCGAAATCCCCCAGTCCATCTCCGTCATTACGGCGGAGCAAATGGAAGACCAGAAATCGGATAGCCTGCAAGCGGCGCTGAGATACAGTGCAGGTGTGGTGGCTGACCAGTATGGGGATGACTCCCGCGGGGATTCATTCGCGATTCGCGGCTTGGATGCCGTAACTTATCTCAACGGCTTGCGTGAACGCAACACCTATTACACCGAGACTGCTCGACCTGATCCTTACATGCTGGAGCGCATTGAAATTCTGCGCGGCCCATCATCCATGCTATACGGTAATGGTGGTGTGGGTGGCATAGTCAATCTGGTATCCAAGCTGCCGCAGGCTGAAGCCAAGCGTGAGATCGGTGTTTCACTGGGCAATTATAATCGTAAGCAAATTAACGCGGATTTGACAGGGCCTGTCGCTGATTCAGATACCTTATTTTACCGGGTAGTGATGCTGGGCCGGGATGGCGATAGTGCGGTCGATTATGCCAAGAGCCAGCGCACCCTGTTTGCACCATCGCTGACCTGGAAACCCAATGACAAAACCAGCGTAACGGTGCTGGCGCAATACCAGCTGGATGATGGCAAGTCCTCGCCACAGTTTTTCCCGTTCTCCAGTGTTTTAGGTGGGAACCCCAACGGCAAGGTGTCCTATAGCACCTTCCTCAGTGACCCAAATTTCGACCGTTATCGTACCGAGTCCAACGCACTCGGCTGGAAGGTCGAACACGCTTTCAATGACACCTGGACTGTGCGCCAGAACTTCCGTTATACCTCCAGCCGCAATGAATATCGCAGCTTGTATGTGAACTCATTCTTCGGTGCTAGTAATCCATTCGCAGCGACTGATCCTGTTAATCAGCGAGTGTTGAATCGCTACATTGATGGGCTTAGCACTGATTCGCAGATCATGCGCCTTGATAACAATGCGCAGGCTAAATTCGATCTGGGCAATACGCAACATACGTTGCTGATGGGTGTTGATTACTCCAGATTCCGTCAGGACAAGAACGGTTTCTTTGGCGGTCCCGGTAATCCGATTGATATCTATAACCCAGTTTATGCCCCATTGGATTTCACTGGCGTAACCAGTTACGGACAGCAGGTGGCCAGGCAGTTCCAGACAGGTGTGTATCTGCAAGACCAAATCAAGATTGATCAGCGCTGGGTAGCAACACTGGGTTTACGCAGGGATGAAGCGAAAAACGATCTGGAGGGCAGCCCGGCAATCATCGACAAGAAAACCACTGGCCGCTATGGCCTGACTTATCTGTTTGATAATGGTTGGGCACCCTATGTGAGTTACGCCGAATCATTTTTGCCGGTACAAGGCACTGATGCCACCGGCAAATTATTTGCCCCTCAAGAGGGTAAGCAATGGGAACTGGGCCTCAAATATATACCAGCAGGGTCCAGAAGCCGCTTCACAGCCTCTATCTATGATTTGCGCGATGAAAACCGCCTGACGCCTGACCTTCAGCGGCCGGGGTTCTCTACCCAGCAGGGCCGTATCCGTACCATAGGCCTGGAGCTGGAAGCAGCGCACTCGTTCGACAACAGGCTGGATATGATCGCCAGCTACAGCCATACCGATGCCAAGTACGACAAGAGCAATACGCTTGGTGAACAGGGTAATCAGGTAGAAACCATTCCAAGAAACCTTGCATCAGCATGGGCCATCAAGCGCTTCGCTATTGGTGATACTGATGGCTTCCGTGCCGGTCTGGGAGCGCGTTACATCGGCGATTCCTATGACTCGACCAATGAGCTGAAGGCGCCTGCCGTCACCCTATTCGATGCCATGCTCGGCTTTGATTATGGCTCCTGGCGCTATGCCTTGAATGCCAGCAACCTCGCTGACAAAGAGTATGTGTCTACCTGTATCTCTCGCGGCGATTGCTGGTTGGGCTCGCGTCGTGTCGCTATCGCCAGCGCAACCTATTACTGGTAACCATTTCCTCAATTAGATGACTTAAGAGAAATCTCATGCGCAAAAATCGCAGTTTTACAATCAAGCCTATAGCAGCTTTAGTGGCTTTTTCTTTATATGGGGTTGCTGCCCAGGCAGAGGAAAACGCAGCCAATACAGATAGCCTGCCCGAAGTCAGTGTTAATGCAAAACCTCCGCTAGGCGCGCTTCCGGGGACATACGCTGGTGGGCAAGTTGCCAGGGGTGGTCGCATAGGTGTGCTGGGTAACCAGAACATCATGGATGTGCCTTTTAGTATGACCAGCTACACCGCCAAAATCATCGAAGATCAACAGGCCAAGACCATTGCCGATGTGCTGATTAACGATCCGTCCGTCCGTGCAGGCCAATCATTTGGTACCGCGGCACAGACGTTTGTTATTCGTGGGTATCCAGTCCTATCGGAGGATGTTGCTTTAAATGGATTGTTTGGCATTATTCCACGTCAGCTTCCAGCGCTTGAAGGGGTTGAGCGGCTGGAGGTATTCAAGGGTGCAAATGCGTTTCTTAATGGAGTGTCGCCCAGTGGTACGGGTATCGGGGGCAATATCAATATCGTGCCTAAGCGCGCTGCAGATGCACCACTTACCCGGGTAACCCTGGATTACAGTTCAAGTGGACAGGTTGGCGGGCATGCTGATCTAGGCCGCCGTTTTGGGGCAGACAATCAGTTTGGCATACGCCTGAATGCAGTGCAGCGTGATGGCAATACTGCCATTCATCATGAGGATAGTCGTCTCACATATGGCACGCTAGGCCTGGACTTTACTGGTGAGAAATTAAGGCTGTCATCTGATATCAGTTATCAAAAGCAGAATATTTCACGGCCAAGACTGGCCGTGAATGTAGGCGGGGCAGTAACCAATATGCCCAATGCACCTGATTCTAAAGTGAACTACAGCCAGCCCTGGACGTATACCAATACTGAATCTACGAGTGCGGTATTCCGTGGGGAATATGATTTTTCCAGCAATGTGATGGGATACGCTGCGCTTGGTGCAGGCCATAACAATGAGATCAATGATTTGGCAGCAGTGACTATCAGTAGCAATACTGGCAGTGCCGGAGCCTCACGGTTTGCTAACTCCTATGATGTAAGCACAGTGTCGAGCGAGGCAGGGGTCAAAGTTAATTTTGAAACTGGCGTTGTGAAACATATGGTCAATGTAGGGGCTACAACCACAAGAAGTAACGCTCGCTCAAATTTTATATTTGATTTCACACCCCTAGCCACCAATATTTATAACCCCGTTGATTTACCCAAGCCTGATGGTGCAGGGCTGAATACAGGCTCATTGAATGACCCGGAGATCATTAACCGGGTGCGCAATAAAAGTTATGCGATATCCGATACCTTATCTTTTCTTGATGAAAGGGTGCTCGTAACGTTGGGTTTGCGCCGTCAAAGTATTCAAGTGATTAACTACGATTACAACACTGGCAATGAGACTGACAATTCAGATAAATCAGTCACTACGCCAATCTACGGGGTAGTGGTAAAGCCATGGAAATTTGTATCGCTTTATGCAAACCATATAGAGGGCTTGTCACAAGGGCCGGTAGCCCCAAGTACTGTCGGTTTTCCGGCGGTACCTGTCACTAATGCCGGCCAGGCACTCTCGCCATCAAAATCAACACAAAATGAAATTGGTGCAAAAGTTGACTTTGGCAACGTTGGTGCTTCGCTTGCATTCTTTGAAATCGAACGACCAAACACTACATTTGTGGGCACAACCTTTACGAATGATGGTGAGCAGCGTAACCGCGGTGTTGAACTTAATGCCTATGGAGAGCCTGTAATTGGTTGGCGAGTGCTTGGTGGAGCAGCATTTACAGATGCTGAATTGACCAAGACGGAAAATGGCACCAATGATGGAAACACATCGTATGGCGTGCCAAAAAACCAGTACAACCTGGGGACCGAATACGATATTGCAGGTATTCCAGGATTTACTGTTACCGGCCGCTGGATACGCACCGGCTCGCAGTTTGTAAACCAGGCCAATACCTTGAGTATTCCGAGCTGGGACAAATTTGATCTGGGGGCACGCTATGCCACCAAATTGAACAATCATGATGTTAAGTTCCGCGCCAATGTTGAAAACCTGTTCGATAAAGACTACTGGGCTGCGGTATCCCCGACATTTGGTCAGGCGACCATGGGTGCACCGCGTACCTTCAGGCTTTCTGCAACCATTGATTTCTAGGTGATTTGAATTTGTTCAACGTAAATTTCCGTAGTTTCTGGGTATTGCTGCATCGCTGGTTTGGACTGTTTATGGCCGTGTTTCTGGTCATATCAGGCCTCACCGGTGCGGTGATCTCATGGGATCATGAGCTGGATGAATGGCTGAATCCGCAACTGTTCGAGGCTGTCAGCCCGGGGGTAGCTAAACCGTCCCTGGAGTTGGCTAAAGAGCTGGAAGCAAAAGACCCGCGATTGCTGGTGACGTTTATGCCGCTGTATACCGAGCCTGGCCATACCTTGGGCATGAGTGTCCATGGGCGGGTTGATGCAGCCACCGGCAAGCCGTTTGAGCTTGGCTTTAACCAAATGGCGCTGGACCCCGTGACTGGCGATATCCAGGGCAAACGCGAGTGGGGCGCTATATCGCTGAGCAGTGAAAACTTGCTGCCTTTTCTCTACAAGCTGCATTACAGCATGCATATCCCCAATGGCTGGGGTATCGAGCTGGGCGTATTGTTTATGGGCATCGTCGGCATAGTCTGGGTGTTCGACAGCCTGATCGCCCTGTGGATTTCATTTCCCAACCTTAACGCATGGCGTAAATCCTTCGCCTTCCGTTGGAAGCGCGGCGGCTATCCGCTCAATTTCGACCTGCACCGCTCCGGCGGGGTATGGGTGTGGCTGCTCTTGCTTACACTGGCAGTGACTTCCGTCTCCATGAATCTTGGGTTCCAAGTGGTGCGCCCGCTGGTTTCGGTCTTCTCCACATTGACCCCCAGTCCATTTGCATTGCGTACCCCTAATCCCGAAGATAAGCCGATTATTCCTAAAGTCAGCAGAGAAGAAGTGATTGCCCTGGCCAAGGCCGAAGCCATTAAACGTCAATGGCAAGACCCGGCTGGTGCAGTGTTTTATTCACCGGAGTTCGGCATATACGGCGTCAGTTTCTTCAAGCCAGAGAACGACCATGGCGATGGCGGCCTGGGTAACCCCTGGCTCTATTTTGATGGGCAGGATGGCAAACCAGCAGGGGACACCGTACCCGGCACGGGTAGCGCGGGCGATATTTTCATGCAGGCACAGTTTCCATTACATTCCGGCCGCATCATCGGTTTGCCCGGCCGTATCATGGTTTCTGTCATGGGGCTGGTCGTAGCGATGCTCAGTATCACCGGCCTTGTGATATGGGCCAAAAAGAGAAAAGCACGTCGGGTAAAAGCGACTCAAACCAGTAAGCTATTTGCGATGTAAGGCGTAAAGCTTTTAGTTGCTGATTGTGTAAAAGCCAAGCAAATAGAGCTGCCTTGTCAAGCAATACCAGAGCACCTCTCAGGACAGTGTGTTTTAGTCGGGTTGGTAGGATGTGCCGACGAGGAGGTTGTCGTAAAGACCTTCACCACTTCACTAAGCACTGAAGCGCCAAGCGGTAGTGCGAAAGGTGCATCAATAGCTGTTGCTCTCGAGTAATGCGCAACGTTTATTAAGGCGTCCTGCGCGAGTTTAATTGCTCTAACAGCAACTTATTGCACAACGAACTCTCCCGTAGCTTTAGCAATCCACATTTTTGGTAACGTACCATCTGTTGGTGCTTCTACAACCCAAACCCCAGAAAACTCAGGTGTGCGAATGGTTGTGAAGTGCCAAGAGATTAAAGCTCTGCAAGCTAATATTATTTCCGGTATGTCTTTGACTAAGTTGCTAAGTCCTTTTTCATTTCCCCAAGGATTGTCGGCATGTAAATGACTCCCAAGACGTCCATAAAATTTTTCAAATCTATCTTTTGTTAATGAGTTATCTTTTCTTTGGTCAAAATGCCAATTTCCTGGAGATACTGGAATAGGGGGTGAGGTTGGGCGTGGGAAGAAATCTGGATTAATCTTAGATAGAGACTGGAGGATTGATTTAGCGTTATAGTCTTTGGTGAAATCATTACTTTTTTCGGCTTGAGCTCGAAACTTAGCATACTGAGCTTTGTTAGGAGCAATTGCGGCAAAGGCGACAGCCTCTAATGCTTTGCGCATTTGAAGCACAGAAGAATCTAGATCGAATATATCTCCAGATGCACTATGCATATTTAAAAATCTTTCGGATGCATTCAGCCTAGCTAGTGATTCACTAATTTTTCCTAAGTAAATAGACTCAAGGTCGGTCATCTTGTTCATATCTTAGCTCACTGTGTAACCTGCCTCAGTAATCACATTTACAAAATTCTCAGTAGGCTTACTACTCTCAATTTTCACGGTTTTTGTCGGCAGGTCTATCTCCACCGTAGCGCTCTCATCTTGCGCTTTAATCGCCTTGGTAATCACCCCTACGCAATGGCCGCAGGTCATGTCTTCTACTTTGAATGTCAGCATATATTTTCCTTTAAGCATCTTTGGGCTGGGTCACGGCTTAGTTGTTACAGAGCCCGGTTGATAATGGGATTATGATACCCATCTATATATTGAGCATTAGCAATTAATTTCAAGGTGGTAAGCAACTGATGAGCAAAGCAAACAGCGAGTGGACATTGGCGATAGAGGGCATGACCTGCGCCTCTTGTTCTAACCGTGTAGAAAAGGCGCTGAAAAAATTGCCCGGCGTGATTTCGGCAGAGGTTAACTTGACGATGGAAACTGCCAAGGTGCAAGGCACAGGTAAAGAGGTGACTTTAACCAAACTAATAGAAGCGGTGGTTGCCGCAGGCTATCAGGCACGGCTTATGCCCGAAGCGGGGTTGCCGGCCCAGGAGTTGCAGGCCTATAGCTGGTGGCGGGTAGCGCTTTCTGCCTTGTTGTCGTTGCCATTGGTGCTGGCCATGGTGGCAGAGTGGGCTGGCTGGCAAGGTCAGTTGTCGGGGTGGTTGCAATGGGCGCTGGCAACCCCGGTGCAGTTCTGGCTGGGCTGGCGTTTTTACAAGGCGGGCTGGAGCGCGCTTAAGGCTGGGGCTGGCAATATGGATCTGCTGGTGGCGCTGGGGACTTCGGCCGCGTATGGCTTGAGTGTATATCTGCTATTCAACCCGGTGCATGCCGGTATGAATCACCTGTATTTCGAATCTTCCACTATCGTCATTACCCTGGTGCTGCTGGGCAAGTGGCTGGAAACGCGCGCCAAAAAGCAAACTACAGAAGCCATTCGTGCACTCAATGCTTTGCGGCCGGAGCGTGCCAATGTGTTGCGCGATGGCAAGGAGGTTGAGCTGGCTATCGCGGCAGTCATCGTCGGTGATGTAGTCGTGGTGCGCCCCGGCGAGCGTATACCCGTGGATGGTCGTATCAAGCAAGGTGAGAGTCAGGTGGATGAATCGCTGATTACCGGCGAGAGCTTGCCTGTGGCCAAAAAGCCGGGCGATACGGTGACCGGGGGTGCGGTCAATGGCGAGGGGCTGTTGCAGGTCGATACCACAGCCGTCGGTGCGGAATCGGTACTGGCGCGTATCGTGCGCCTGGTTGAATCGGCCCAGGCCAAGAAAGCGCCTATCCAGCGGCTGGTCGATAAGGTCAGTGAAATTTTTGTGCCGGTGGTGATGGTGATTGCCTTGGTCACCTTGCTCGGCTGGGGCTTGCTTGGCGGCGATTGGCAGGTGGCTATTCTCAATGCAGTGGCAGTGCTGGTGATTGCCTGCCCATGTGCGCTTGGCCTGGCTACGCCGACTTCTATCATGGTGGGCACAGGGGTTGCTGCGCAGCATGGCATATTGATTAAGGATGCCGAGTCGCTGGAGCTGGCGCATGCGGTGAAAACTGTGGCCTTTGATAAAACGGGAACACTAACAGAAGGGCACCCCAGGCTGGTTGCGCTGGAGTCAACTGGTGGCGATATTGATCATTTATTACGGCTGGCGGCTAGCTTGCAGGCTGGTAGCGAACACCCGCTGGCCAAGGCCGTAGTCACTTCTGCGCAAGATAAGAACATGCAATTGCTAAGTGCTCAGGATGTGCGTGCGTTGCCCGGAAAAGGGCTGGCAGGGCTGGTCGATGGTCAGCAATTGCACCTGGGCAATAGCCGTTTGATGGAAGAGCTGGGTGTTGACCTCACGCCATTAAATGCGCGTGCCACAGCGCTGGAGGCAGAAGGGCGCAGCGTGTCATTTTTATGCGGCTCAGCCCGGCTGCTATCGAGCCAGGCTTTATCCAGTCCAGCCAAGCCCGAACTGCTAGGCCTGCTGGCATTCGGCGATACGCTCAAGCTAACAGCTGCCAGGGCCGTCTCGCGCCTGCAGGAGCAGGGCATTTTGACCGTACTGATCTCTGGCGATAACCAGGGCAGCGCATCCACTGTTGCCGGTCAGCTCGGCATCGCCAAGGTGTATGCACAGGTGTTGCCGGGGGATAAGGCCAATATCGTGACGCAGTTGAAGCAGGGCGATGGGCTGGTAGCCATGGTGGGGGATGGCATCAACGATGCCCCTGCGCTGGCCGCTGCGGATATCGGCATTGCCATGTCCAGCGGTACGGATGTCGCCATGCATGCAGCCGGCATCACGCTGATGCGCGGCGACCCGGCATTGGTGGCTGATGCCATTGAAATATCACGGCGTACTTACGCCAAGATCCGGCAAAACCTGTTCTGGGCGTTTATCTATAACGTGGTGGGGATTCCGCTTGCTGCAATGGGTTTGTTAAGCCCTGTGGTTGCAGGAGCTGCCATGGCATTGAGTAGCTTTAGCGTAGTATCGAATGCACTCTTGCTCAAGCGCTGGCGGCCCAAAAAATAGTAAAAGTAACCCATACAACAATTGTTTTGTTCCTACAAACAAATAAGCATCCACTGACATACTGCATTTCTACAGTTTGCTATGTTTGATTCGTCTTAAACGATAAAGCCATTACAAGCTCTGTGGCCTTAAACTTCGTAGCGAACAACATAAAAGAGATCATCATGACCAAGCTAAATATCCCGGTGCTTCTAGGCACTAATCGTGAAAATAGGCAAAGCGAGCATGTGGCGCGATGGCTGCATGGTGAAATGCAAAAAAGGACGGACATTGAATCCCCAATGTTTGATGTACGCGACTTTATCCTGCTGAAAGATAATTACGGTGGCGATATTAAGGATCAGTTCCCGGAATGGCGTGATGCGATAATCAAGGCGGATGGGTTAGTGATCGTTACGCCAGAATACAACCACGGCTACCCTGGCGTATTGAAAAGCGTATTGGATATTCTGCTAAAGGAATATATCCACAAAAGCGTGGCGCTGGTTGGCGTATCCTCAGGCCCTTGGGGCGGAACGCGCGTGATTGAAGCCTTGGTAACTATGGGCCGAGAGTTGGGGTTGGCGGTGACATTTACCGACCTGAATTTCCCCATGGTGGAAAGCAAATTTGATGAGAAGGGAGCGCTGCTGGATAAGGCTTACGATGAGCGTTTGTCAGGCTTTCTGGATGAGCTGGTGTGGATGAGCCGGACATTGAAATGGGGTCGGGACAACCTGCCATCCAAACATCATTAATCTTAGTAGGCCCCTTAAAAGCAGGCCCGATATAAGCGTAAGCCAGCTACTTTGTATGAGTGCTAGGCCACCATCAGCCGCAAGGTATATCTGGCCAAAGCGTGACGCTTAACAAGCAACCAGCACTATCCGGCAGGATAGTTAATAATCCTTAGGTATTGGCAGGGATGTGGCTTCGATTGATGATGCATTATCAGTAATTAACCTATCCTTTAGTAAAGCCTCAAACTCGCTGGCAGTCACGGGCCTTGAAAACAAAAATCCCTGAGCAAAGTCACAGCCAGCGGCAAGCAGAATAGCCCGTTGTTCTTCCGTCTCCACACCCTCTGCAATCACCTTCATATTAAGCTTGTGTGCCATGGCGATAATGGCCTCGCACAGGGCCTGGTCGCTTGAGCCAGGTGCCAGGTTGCGCACGAAGGATTGATCAATCTTGAGGTAGTCGATCTCGAATTTTTTGAGATAGGAC
>JBAZTJ010000070.1:0-12750 GCA_041662005.1 Candidatus Methylopumilus sp. | reverse complement strand
GACGCCGATAAGGCTGAAGCTTTTGTAAAAAGAGGTGTAGCAATAGGCGTGGCAGGCAGAGGCGAGCAGTATCCATAACATGGCCTTGCCGTGGGTGATGGTGTCTATGATCAGGCTGCCGATGGGGAAATCGGTAAACAGGCTGAGTGCAGGCAATATCAGTACCCCCCAGAACAGTATCTCGAAGGTAAAGCGGCAGTGGATGCCAACATCCGGGTCGGACACATCCATGGCGCGCGAGGCCACTGCGCCTTCTGTGCCCCAGCCGATGGCGGACATGATGCCGCCGACATAGCCCAGCCATGCGTGGTTGTTGTTGATGTCCATTTCCCCAAACAGGCCGGGGCCGTAGATGACTACGCCGCCGAAGATGATGATGGCCATGCCGATGGCAGCACGTTGCGAAATCTTTTCTTTGTACCAGAGCCGTGCAATGACTGCGCCTATGACCGGATAAAACAATGAGGTCACGGCGGCGAATACGGGCCCAATAAAGCCCATTGCCATATAGGAGCCGAAAATCGCCATAGGCCCGCCACATAAGGAAGCCAGCGCATACCATTTGGATATCTTGCGGAAGCGCACCATGGTGCGGCCGTAGTCTTTCACCTTGCCCAGCACCAGGTTCCACAGCAGTAAGAACAGGAACACGGTGATGGCATGCACCCACGTCATGACGGCTGTGGCCGCCAGCCGCAGCGTTTGCTGGTCAGCCGGGATATCTACATAAGGATGCTCGAACCAGAGTGCGGTGCTGGGTACGTACCAGCCCCCCCACAGAATGGCGGTCCATAACGCCCACATGAATCCCCAGCGCTGGTTGCGGCTGTAGTGGCGGTGTAAAGCTTGTGCCAGTAACTGGCTCTTGATAACAGGGTTTGCCATGGATTTACTTATTTTTGTTGGTTTTTGCGGGGGTGTTAATCGTTGCGATTGACCAGGCGTTCGGCAACCACGGTGAAGTTGCCCATGAGCTGGTCTTTGGCGGTGCTGGCCAGGCCGACCTCATCTATCGCCATGGCCATGCATTTAAGCCAGATGTCCTTGGCTTCGGCGTTAATCTCTACATGTTCATGCATGGTGCGCACATTGGAGTGGCCGTACTTTTCGCTATAAAGTTTGGGTCCGCCCAGAAATCCGGAGAGGAAGTTGAACTGCTCGATGCGGGAGTGTGCCACCCCGCTACCGCGCAGGTGCAACAGGTGAAGCTTGTGGCCTTCAGGGTTGGTTTCCACGATATCGTAAAAAGCTTTTACCAGGCTATGCACGCCAGCCTCGCCTCCTATCAGATCATAGAGGGATGTTCTTGCGGTTGCAGTGTCTGCGGGCCGATGCTGTGTCATGGTTGACCTTTTTCGAGTTTTACCGAATTTCTAGTTGTTTTAGCGTTATTTCCAGACTATGAATTACATACCCTGGCTCGATACTAGCGCTTGTGGCCCGGCTTAAAAATTATCTTGAAGGTGTAATACCAAAGAAGTATTTCGCATGGGCGGCTAAGGTGCAGAATCACTTGGCTAATGGAATGCCGCGACTACCCCTTTAGGAGTAATCCATAGTGAGAATTGTAAGTAACTAACCTTAGTCATCAGAATAGCCCTCAATGCGGGAGTGTTTTTTATGCCCGTATCCAGGCTTTATTAACCAGGTGGCAACACCTGATTCTGTGGCTGCACCCAGGTGGGCAATGCTTGAGATGGTCGGTATATCAGGTGTTGTATTGGGTAATCTTATAAAAAGGGGTCTTAAATTGAGCGTAAATACTTCGGTTGATGCAATTTCAGCTGATCTTTCCGAGAATGTGATTGCGCAAAACGCAACGCTTCACAGAAAAATCGGCTGGCAAGGTGCATTCTGGGTGGCAAGTGGGGTTCCTGCACTTGTCCTGTTTTCAATCGGCGCCATTGCTGCCACGGTAGGTAAGCCTTCGTGGATGGTATGGATGATCTCTATCGCTTTTGGTTTTATCCAGGCGTTTACCTATGCTGAAATCGCGGGCCTGTTCCCGCATAAATCAGGCGGTGCTTCGGTATATGGGGCGGTAGCCTGGGTGCGTTACAGCAAAATGATCGCACCGGTCTCGGTATGGTGTAACTGGTTTGCGTGGTCACCGGTGCTGGCAATCGGCTCGGGGCTGGCTGCAGGCTATATGCTGGGTGCGCTGTTTGCGCCTGATGCGGTGATCAACACCTGGCAAATCACATTGCTGGATTTAAGCATGATCAAGGATGGACTGGCGTTGCGTATCAATGCCACCTTTATCCTGGGTGCTGCAGTGTTGCTGACTGTGTTCTCTATCCAGCACGGCGGCATTTTGCGCTCTGCCAAAGCCACCATGATACTGGGCATTACGGCATTGATTCCGCTGATGCTGATCGGCCTGGTACCTATCCTGACTGGCGATATCCCGCAGGCCCATTTCTTCCCGCTGGCACCATTGGCGTATGACGATGCCGGTAACGTGATTGATGGCATCTGGGGCATAGAAGGCTGGAAGCTGATGGCAGGCGGCCTGTTTATCGCAGCCTGGTCTACTTATGGTTTTGAAACCGCAGTGTGCTATACCCGCGAATTCAGAAACCCCAAGACTGATACTTTCCGTGCTATCTTTTTCTCCGGCTTGCTGTGTATTGCCGTATTTACGCTAGTGCCGATTGCGTTCCAGGGCCACCTCGGTCTTGGCCACCTGGTAACGCCAGCCGTAGTTGATGCGGCAGGCGTGGTCACCAGTCCTGCGGTGTATGACGGCATGCTGGCCCCCGATATCTATAGCGGTATGGGGGTGGCAGCGGCACTTTCCAGCATGCTGGGTGGCGGTAAGGTGATTGCTGCGGTATTGATAGTGATGATGGTGCTGGCCTTGCTGCTGTCTATCATGACCTCCATGGCGGGTTCATCACGCACGCTATATCAGGCATCGGTCGATGGCTGGTTGCCCAAGTACCTGTCTCATGTGAATGATCATGGCGCACCTACCCGTGCCATGTGGACTGACCTCTGCTTCAACCTGGTACTGCTGATGATGTCCGACTACGTGTTCGTGTTGGCGGCCTCTAACGTCGGTTACATTATCTTCAACTTCCTCAACCTCAATGCAGGCTGGATCCACCGTCTGGACAGGCCGAACTGGGATCGTCCGTACAGGGCGCCTACCATATTACTGGCCCTGGGCGGTGTACTGAGCTTTGTGAACCTGGGCTTGATGGGGATGGGTGCTGATATCTGGGGTGTGGGTACACTCAAGGCCGGCCTGATTTTCGCCGCGCTGATCATCCCGGTGTTCTTGTTCAGGCATTACGTGCAGGACAAGGGTGTATTCCCTGACGCCATGCTGGAAGATATGCAACTCACCAATACTGAAAAAGGCGTTTCCAAGAGGGCTGGCGTGCTGCCTTACGTCACCCTGGTTGCCGGAGTGTTGGTGGTGTACTACTTCCACAACCTGGCTAGCTGATTGAGTTAGTTAATCGCGAGTTAGTCATGGCCTGGCCGGTGAATCGGCCGGGCCGTTAAACCGAAAGGGTGGGTGATGTTTAGTCGCCCACCCTTTTTACATGCCTTGTTTCAAGCCTTATTTTTAGTTTGGCCCTCTGTGTGCACCCGCAAATTCCAGCTCCTTACAAGCTCAATACCACCTTGGTGGTAAGTCGTTAGGAGAATTGTGGAGCGTGCATGGGGCGACCACAATAATCGTACAACAACAGATTCTCAATACACTAGGAGTTAACAACATGGCACGCGATCCCAAGCACGACATTCTGTTTGAACCAATCCAGATTGGCCCCAAAACCCTGCGTAACCGTTTTTACCAGGTGCCGCATTGCATAGGTGCCGGCTCGGATAAACCCGGCTTCCAGGCCGCACACCGCTCCATGAAGGCGGAAGGCGGCTGGGCTGCGATGAATACCGAATACTGCTCTATCAATCCTGAGTCCGATGACACGCACCGTTTATCTGCGCGTATCTGGGATGAAGGCGATGTGCGCAACCTGAAAGCCATGACCGATGAAGTGCATAAATACGGCGCATTGGCGGGTGTCGAGCTCTGGTACGGTGGCGCCCACGCTCCTAACATGGAGTCACGCGCCACACCACGCGGCCCTAGCCAGTACGCATCAGAGTTTGAAACGCTGACCTATTGTAAAGAGATGGACCTGAGCGACATCGCCCAGGTACAGCAATACTACGTAGACGCTGCCAAGCGTTCACGCGATGCCGGTTTCGATATCGTCTATGTCTACGGCGCGCACTCATACTTGCCGCTGCAGTTCCTTAACCCTTACTACAACAAGCGGACCGACAAATACGGTGGCTCACTGGAGAACCGTGCCCGCTTCTGGCTGGAAACACTGGAAAAAGTGAAGCACGCAGTCGGCTCAGAATGCGCCATTGCTACCCGTTTTGCCGTGGATACCGTGTATGGCCCGGGCCAGATCGAAGTCGAAGTAGATGGCATGAAGTTCATTGAACTGGCCGACCCATTGGTCGACTTGTGGGACGTGGACGTGGGCGATATTGCCGAGTGGGGCGAGGATGCAGGCCCTTCACGTTTCTACCAGCAAGGCCATCAAGTGCCTTGGACCAAGTTTGTTAAACAGGTTTCCAAGAAGCCGGTGCTGGGCGTAGGCCGTTACACCGACCCGGAAAAAATGACTGAAATCGTCACCAAGGGTTACGCCGACATTATCGGTTGCGCACGTCCTTCTATCGCTGACCCGTTCCTGCCGCAAAAAATCGAACAAGGCCGTTATGACGATATCCGCGTCTGTATCGGTTGTAACGTATGTATCTCACGCTGGGAAATCGGCGGCCCTCCAATGATCTGCACGCAGAATGCAACCGCAGGCGAAGAGTACCGCCGCGGCTGGCATCCTGAGAAATTCCGCAAGACTGCCTCCAAGGATGCGGTGCTGGTGGTCGGTGCTGGCCCCTCAGGTTCGGAGGCGGCGCGTGTACTGATGGAAAGCGGCTATACCGTTCACTTGTACGACAAGGCCGAGAAAATCGGTGGTCACTTGAATGCGTTGGTGACCTTGCCTGGACTGGGCGAATGGGGCTATCACCGCGATTACCGCGAGACCCAGCTCAACAAGCTGGTGAAGAAAAGCAAGGAAAGCCAGATTGCATTAGGCCAGAAAGCCCTGACTGCGGATGAAGTGCTGCAATACGGCGCTGAAAAGGTCATTATCGCCACTGGTTCTTCATGGAATACCGACGGCAATAATTGCCTGACGCACGATGCTATCCCCGGTGCCGATGCTTCGCTGCCTGATCAACTCACGCCAGAACAAGTATTTGAAGGCAAGAAAAAGATAGGTAAGCGCGTGGTGATCCTCAATGCCGATACCTACTTCATGGCGCCTAGCCTGGCTGAAAAGCTGGCAGCCGACGGCCACGAAGTGACGATCGTCTCCGGTGTGCATCTTGCCAACTACATGCACTTCACGCTTGAGTACCCAAACATGATGCGTCGCTTGCATGAGCTGCATGTGGAAGAGCTGGGCGATCATTTCTGTTCGAAGATCGAACCCGGTCGCCTGGAAATCTACAACCTATGGGGTGATGGTTCCAAGCGTACTTATCGCGGCCCTGGCGTTTCACCGCGTGATGCCAACACCACGCACCGCTGGCTGGAGTTTGATTCATTGATCCTGGTCACTGGTCGTCATTCAGAAAACAAACTGTGGAACGAGCTTAAGGCACGTGAAGCGGAATGGGCTGAAAACGATATCAAGGGTATTTACCTGATCGGCGATGCCGAAGCGCCACGACTGATCGCAGACGCAACCTTCACTGGCCACCGTGTGGCACGGGAGATTGAAGAAGCGAATCCGCAGATCGCGATTCCGTACAAGCGCGAAGTGGCTGTCTGGGGTGCGCCGCACATGCCGGGCGGTACCTTCAAGATCGAGTACAAGGTGTAGCACTTAGCATTGCCTTAGCAAACTGCCTCTGCCCCTCGTGTGGGTGGAGGCAGTGTTGCCAAAGTCTTATCGCAGAATTCCCTGGCCTGATGACAGGCACCCAATATTTAAAGCAGATAAAAAAAGCGCTGATGTTCAGATGCTGAAGCACGGAAGAGAGTAGCCATGACCGACCCTATTGAAATTACCAGAGTACTGTTTGAAGGCTTCAAGCCACAGGCTATCCATCTCTTTTATGTATTTGGTTATGCCGCCATCGGCAGTTTTATTTACGGCTGCTATACGCAGATCAGGAAATACCGCCGAGGCAAGTCAGATGGCTCCTGGGGCGAATTATGGCGCCGTTTTGTCGACATGGTGAAAACCATGGCCACGCACCGCACGCTGGTGCGCCGTGACAAAAAAGCCGGTCGTGCACATGGATTGATTTTCCTCGGCTTCGTGTTGCTGTTCATAGGCACCTCCACTATTACGTTGGAATACGACATCCTCGAACCCTTGTTCGGTGTCAGGTTCTGGTACGGCAATTTTTACCTGTGGTTCTCACTAGTACTGGACCTTGCAGGCGCTGGCCTGATAGCCGGCCTCATCTACATGATGTATCGCCGCAAATGGCTGAACCTGCCCAAGCTTAATTATGCGCGTGTGGACAGGCAGCCCGGCGACCCTGATTTCGATCGCAGCGAGTATCGCCGCGAAGACTGGGCTTTCCTGTGGTCATTCATCCTTATCGCCATTACCGGTTTCATTCTGGAGGCGACCCGCCTGGTATGGCTGAGTGGTCGCCCCGCAGTGTGGGATTACCGCATGTGGTCGCCAGTGGGCGCTGTGCTGGCGCATGCCATGCAGGCTGTGGGCTTTAGCGCTGAAGGCGCAGGTACCTTACGCTCTGGCCTGTGGTGGTTTCATGGCTTGTTGTCGCTGACATTTATCGCGCTGATTCCCTATACCAAGATCAAGCATATTTTCACCGCAGCGGCTTCGCTGATGTTCAAAGACCCATTGGCCGGCAGACGTTTGCCACGCGTGCCGGATGAGCAAAAAAGCGCGGGCTATTCCATGATTACCGACCTGACCTGGAAAAACCTGCTGCACCTGGATGCCTGTACCAAATGCGGCCGCTGCCAGGAGGCATGCCCGGCCAATGCCGTGGGCGCGCCATTGTCGCGGCGTGATGTGATTCTTTCGTTGCGTGAGTTCGCCAACCATACCCTGAATGCCAAGGAACTGCCCAAGGAGGCTGAGCTGGATATCCACGGCAAGGATGTGGGCCAGGTGTTCATGGAAACGCTGTGGTCTTGCCGTACCTGCCTGGCCTGTGTGGAGATTTGCCCGGTCGCGGTAGAGCATGTGCCTATCATCGTGCAGATGCGACGCAAGCTGGTGGAAGACGGCAACATGGAACCCTTGTTGGAGAAAACCTTGCAAACCATACACAAGAGCGGCAACTCCTTCGGCGAATCCAAGCGCAAGCGCGCGACCTGGGCCAAGGAGCTGGCATTCGAGATCAAGGATGCACGCAAGGAAGCCGTGGATATTCTGTGGTTCGTCGGCGACTACGCCTCATTTGATCCGCGTAACCAGAAAGTCACCCGCGCTTATGCGCGCTTGATGCACCAGGCTGGTGTGGATTTCGGCCTGCTGTTCGAGGGCGAGATGAACGCCGGTAATGATGTGCGGCGGGTAGGCGAGGAAGGGTTGTACGAGTTCCTGGCGACCTCCAATATCAACTCTCTGCAGGACTGCGAATTCAACTCCATCGTCACTACCGACCCGCATTCTTACAACACCATCCGCAATGAGTACCCCGATTTCGGCGGCAGCTATGAGATACAGCATTACAGCACCGTGGTGCGAAAACTGTTGCTGGAAGGCAAGCTGAAACTGAAGAAGAAGCTGGATTACCGCGTGACCTTCCATGACCCTTGCCATCTTGGCCGTTTTAACAAGGGCTACGATGCACCGCGCGACATCATCCAGATGCTGGGCTGTGAACTGGTTGAAATGGGCCGCACCAAGGACAACTCATTCTGCTGTGGTGCTGGCGGCGGGCGCATCTGGATTCCTGATCCAGTCGGCACCGAAAAGCCATCGCAGAACCGCATGAAGGAAGCGGCGGTGATCGACGGCCTGCAGGTGTTCGTGGTGTCCTGCCCGAAAGACCTCACCATGTTCGAGGACGCACTCAAGACCTCCGGCTATGAAGGCAAGTTTGTCGTGCGGGAACTGATAGAACTGATAGAAGAATGCGTGGAATTCGATGATGCCGTGGTCGACGTCGCTGCTTAAATTGGAGATGCCGCTGTTGACTAACCGGCCATCAGACATCCGCAAAGGTGATATGCAGGCATTGGATATTCCGCGCACCGCCAGTGCACTGGTCGCGCAGGCGCTGGATAGCGGCGATATCCATGCCGCTGCCGCCGTGTACGAGATTGCTACCGGCAGCGAACAGAAGCAGCTGGAGTCAGTGATGTTCGCGCGGCGTCGCGATATGCTGGCGCTGGCGCGCTGGGAACATACGCCGGGTGCCGTGCTGGCGGCGCTGGCAAGACAACATGATGGCGCAGTACAACGCCGCGTTGACAGCAACCCTAATGCGCCCGAGCAGGCGCTGGTGAGCAGCTATGGCCTGGATCAGGATAGTTCTCTACGTGCCGGGTTACGTGCCAGTTTGCGCGGCCTGATTGCACGCCATCACAATACCCCGCCCATGCTGTTGCAGCATATGGTGGAAAACAGTGAGGACGCAGCCACACTGCGGCTGATCTGCCGCAACCCGGCCAGCAATGCCAGCATCCTCAAGCAGTTGGCACAGCGCCAGCCAGCCGTGCTGGATAAAGACATCGCAGTACATGCAGCCACCCCGGCCGAGTTGCTGCAAACACTTTACCTGCGTGGAGATCGGCAGTTACAGGCAGCGGTGCTGGCGCATGAGCGCTGCCCTGAGAGCCTCATGGATATTGCCTCGCAGGCCGATGATATTTTGTTGCAACGAGCACTGGCCAGGCACGCCAGATTGAGCCTGCCGCTACTGCAGCGGCTCGCCCACAGCAGCGATGCCGCCGTGCGCGGTGCGATTGCGGCCCATGCGGCATGCCCGCCCGCAGTGGTGAAGGATTTGAGCACCGACAGTGCGGCCTTGGTGCGGCGTGCCCTGGCTGCCAGGCGCGATTTGACCCCGGCTTTAATCGGCCGCTTTGCCGAGGACCGCGACCACTGGGTACGCCAGTGGCTGGCGCGCAACCCTGTTGTGCCGCGCGCCATTTTACAAAATCTGGCGGCGGATGCGCATGTGGAAGTGCGCCGTGCTGTGGCGCGCAACCCGCGCTGCACCATCCATTTATTAGAACAGCTGGCGCAGGATAACAGTGCCTGGGTGCGTGCGGCCGTGGCTTACCAGCCCAACGCTACCTCCTGCCTGATGGCGCAGCTTGCCAAAGACAGCGATGTGGATGTGTTGAGCGGCGTGGCCAGTAACCAGCAGACGCCTCGTGCCATCCTCAGGCAGTTGGCGCAATCGGAAGAAGCGGATATCCGCCGTGGCGTGATCCTGAACAAGGAGGTGCAGCGCGAGCAGTTGTTGCCGCTGCTGGAGGACCCGTACTACCTGCATCGGGTCATGCTGGCATCCAGCCTCAAACTTAAAAACGAAGACAAGTGGCCGCTATGCCAGGACCCGGATGCCATGGTGCGGTTTGCCGCCTGGAAATGGTTTGCCGCGAGCATGGGCCGGCCGCATCGCAAGCTTATCCATCACAGCGTTCAGTAGTAGCTATTGCAACAAAGTAAGCAGAAACAGCAGCCCATGTAATGACAGAAAAAAGTGTAACCAGGAGAAAAGAACCGTGAAAATATTAGTCGCAGTAAAACAGGTGGCAGCACTGGATGACGATTTCGAGATCCGTGCCGATGAAAAAGACGTGGATGAGGATTTCCTGATCTACGACCTGAATGAATGGGATGACTTCTCACTTGAAGAAGCCATGAAGATCAAGGAAGCCAGCACCGGTGAAGTCGAGGTGGTGGTGGTGTCGATAGGCCCTGAGCGTGTCGATGAAAGCCTGCGTAAATGCCTGGCCAAGGGTGCAGACCGTGCTATCCGGGTATGGGATGACAGCATAGAGGGTTCGGATTCCATCGTTATCGGCCGCATCCTTGCCGCCGTGGTGAAAAAAGAAGCGCCGGATATGGTGTTTGCCGGGGTGCAGTCATCGGATCAGTCGTATGCCGCCACCGGCATCTCTACCGCAGCCTACCTGGATTGGCCGCACGCTGCGGTGGTAGCGGATCTGCAATACAACCCGGGCGCCAATAGCGCGGTTATCCGCCGCGAGCTGGAAGGCGGCATGCTGCAGGAAGTAGAAATCATTTGCCCGGCCGTGCTCACCATCCAACTGGGTATCAACAAACCGCGTTATGCCTCGCTACGCGGCATCAAGCAGGCGGCAGCCAAGCCTATCGATGAAATGAGCCTGGCCGACTTGGGCCTGAGCCCTGCTGAAGTGGGTGCCGGTAGTGCCATGTCGCGGGTACGCCGTATGTATATCCCCACCAAGGGACGTGCGCAGATGATAGAGGGCACCGTAGCCGAGCAGGCCAGCCGCTTGATACAGATCATCAAAGAATACAAAGGAGAATAAGCATGAAGACCATATTAGTCATTGCAGAACACAGGCAGCAAGCGCTGCGCCCGGTTACTTTCGAGCTCATCGCTGCGGCGCAGGAGCTCAAGCAGTCCGCAGATGACAAGGTGCTGGTGGCCGTGATCGGCAGCGAAGCATCAGGTTATGCACCGGCATTATCGGTGCAGGGTGTAGATGAAGTTATTACGGTGAAGGCTGCCACCAGCGAGTTTGACCCGGATATTTACACCGCAGCGGTGGAAGCACTGATCGCCTCCAAGACACCCGCTGTCGTACTACTGGCGCATAGTGTGGATAGCCTGGGCTATGCCGCTACGCTGGCAAGCAAGGGTCAGTATGGCTTTGCTTCGGACGTGTTCAAGCTGGAATATGACGGCGCTGAGCTGGTAGCGACGCGTGGCGGCTATAACCAGAAAGTTAACGTGGAAGTCGATTTCCCCGGCAAGTCGCTGGTGGTGCTCACCGTGCGTGCCAGCGTGTACAAACCGCTGGAAGGTTCAGCCTCGCCGGCGGTCAGCGCGCTTGATCTCGCTTCCCAGCAATCGCGCAGTAAAAACCGCGAATACATCGAAATGGGTGGTGGCAATGATATCGATATCACCACCGTGGAATTTATCATGTCCATAGGCCGTGGCATAGGCGAAGAAACCAATGTCGAAGAGTTCAGGGAACTGGCAGAAACCGCTGGCGCTACACTGTGCTGCTCACGTCCGATTGCCGATGCCGGCTGGTTGCCAAAATCGCGGCAGGTAGGTCAGTCCGGCAAGGTGGTCGGCTCTTGCAAGCTGTATGTGGCCATGGGGATTTCCGGCTCCATTCAGCACATGGCGGGCATGAAACACGTGCCTACCATAGTGGCGGTGAATACCGACCCTGGCGCTTCGATTTTCACCATCGCCAAGTACGGTATCGTGGCGGATATTTTTGATATACAGGAAGAGCTGGCCAGCCAGCTCGCATAGTGAGCTAGCTTAAAGCAAGTGCGCTGTAGCAGACTGCTACAGCGCATATTCAAGAAGTAATTTCCGGCACCAAAACAAATCCCCTGCACGCATAGCATGCAGGGGTTTTACTAAGTAGTACTCGCTAACAGCGAGTACTTACAGTGGCTGGCGCTGACCGCAGAAGAAACCAATCGCGTAGTTAGGGGTTTCAAAAGTGATGCGGCTGCCTGAAGGGAAATAAAATACGTCGCCTGGCTTGCCGGTGACTTTCTGCCCGGTTTCATCAGAGATGATGAATTCGCCTTCGACGATGATTTTCATTTCTTCGTAATCGTAGTCGTAGACCAAGGAGTTACCCTTTTCCAGGCGGAAAAAACCGGCACAGATGGTTTTGTCCTTGTCCGCAGAAACGAAAGTATCGCCCAGCCAAGCTGGTACGCCGTCTACGTTCATGCTGGGTTGTTGGTCTTTAATTGCCTGTTGCTTGTACTTGAAAGGTTTTGTCGCCATGTGATTGCTCCTGAGAAATTCTGATTATTTGGAGATTTCATCATAAGGGCGGTAAGCAGCACCCACAATTACACTTAGGGGGTACTCTCTAAGGGGCATATAACACGCATTTGATTTATACGATAAAGTACGAGTAACCACACCAACGAAAGCGGAGTTTTTATGAAGCACGGGCTAGCGCAAAACACGGAATCCGAAGCGGGCAACTTACAGGCAGAACTGAGCCAGGTCAGGCAAAGGCTGGCGGATATGGAGCTTGCCAACTCAGCCATTACCGAAGGCATGTGGGTATTGCATATGGTCAATGGCGACCCTGACCATAAAGACAGCCGAATCCGCTGGTCTGCGCAGTTCAGAAAGCTGCTGGGGCATGAAAAACAGCATGACTTTCCTGATGGCTGGGACAGCTGGGTCAATGCGGTACACGACGAGGACAAGGAGCAAGTGCTGGCGGCGTTTAGCGCCCATCTTAACGATAGCAGCGGCAGCACACCCTACAGCGCCGAGTACCGCTTGAAGACTGCTAATCGTGGCTATGTGTGGTTTCGTGAGCGTGCCACTACGGTGCGCAATGAAGCCGGTGTGCCGGTCAGGTCTGCCGGTGCCATACGCGATATCAGCGACGAGCGTGAAGCCAGGGAGCTGCATCAGATCAATATCAAGCGTAACGATGAAAATATGCGCCAGATATTGAATGTGGCGGATGCCATCAGCCAGATCACCATG
>JBAZTJ010000069.1:0-12825 GCA_041662005.1 Candidatus Methylopumilus sp. | reverse complement strand
TCATGGTGAGTGTCCCCTGCTGTTTCAGAGTCAACATCACCACATCAGCGTTAAAAAGCACCGCGTAAGGGAGCTTGTTCCTTGAATTGATTGAATGAGTGATCGATTAAAGTAGCCTCACACTTAGCGTGAGGTGCAACATGCAAAGGCTCAAGAGTATTATTTACAAGCAAAATGGCAGTCTCAACAGAAATTTTTTCTTCGTGGGACTCATGATCTGTTATTTGATGGGCTCACTATTAGTCTGGGTTTTTCAACATTTACAGCCTGTCGCCAGCTGATTTCTATTTGACAAATAACCTATAGGATTACTCCTACATCGTTTTCAGACAGGGGGGACTAATCTTTTAGTCGACCTATTTTTATGATGATTAGACAGGTTCACACCTGCCATTATATAAACCTAGGAGAATGTTATGAGTATCGTTACCGGACTATTCAAAGATCAAGACAGTGCTGAGCGGGCATACCGAACAGCGACAGAAGCTGGCTATAAATCTACTGAAATTGATGTAGTGATGTCCGAAGAAACGCGGGAGCGCTATTACGGAAAGAATAAGACGCTGGAAACTGAAGTCGGCAATAAAGCGGCTGAAGGCGCGGCTATTGGCGGAGGAGTTGGCGCAACTGCAGGTGCAATTGCTGCTGCAATAGCTGCCGCAGGCACTGTTCTATTATTGCCTGGACTAGGGTTGGTTGTGGCCGGACCAGTCGCTGCTGCGATCGCAGGAGCGGGTGCCGGTGGTGTGGCTGGCGGCCTGGTTGGAGCTTTGATTGGATGGGGTATTCCCGAAGACACCTTGAAAGAGTATGAGCAAGGTGTGAGTGAGGGCGGAATACTCATTGGGCTCAAGCCAAGAAACCCGGACGATGCACGCCGATTTGAGCAGGACTGGCGCGACAACCAAGGAGTAGGTGTCAGCACCTATTAGCAATCGAGGCCAAAGCCTGAAAAGGTTTTGGCCTTTTTCATTCAATAAGCTTCATATTAGGAGCTTGTACATAGCTAACCCAAAAAGCAAAACCCTGATCAGCGAAGTAATGCATTCGATAACAATAAGCAATAAATTGTGGTCTGCTCAGCTTAACCTGATGAGGCTCCTAGCCGCCCCAGATACAAAACCTGCGAAATCAACTAAACTCAGCACCATCATAAATCACTGACAATTCGCTGGAGTGCACCATGAATCTGGAAAAAGTAGTCTTCGGTTTTTTTATCGTGCTGGCGATGACGCTGAATTTTGGTTTTTTTGTGGGCGACATCGACAACCCCAACCATCACCATGTTTATGAGCTGTATGTAGCGATTGTCGTCAGCCTGATTGCTACCGCGCTCAAGTTTGGTGACCGTACTCATGTCGGTGCGATTTTGCTTTCTACCAGCCTGGCGGCCGACTTGCAGTTGATCGCCGCAGCGATTATGTGGTCAGCGCTTGATGGCAAGATGGATGAGGCCAACCTGATTACCTATGTGGTTTCCCTGTCTGGCGGAGCATTGATGGCGAATTTCGTTTCGGTGATTCTGCTGATCGCAGAAACGATTGCGCAACGCCGCTAACTGGATATGCCGGGCTTTAGTGGCCGGCCTTAACTCATGAACAGCATTTTCTTCCTGATATTGCGACGTTTGCGGCGGCCGCTGATTGCCATTATCTTAAGCTTTGCCATCGCCATTGTTGGCTTGAGCCTGATGCCAGGCATTGACGATAAAGGCCAGCCATGGCACATCAGCATATTCGACGCTTTTTATGTCATCAGCTACACCGCCACTACGATTGGTTTTGGCGAGATCCCATATCCATATAGTCATGCCCAGCGCCTGTGGATGTCTTTTTCTATCTACCTGACGGTTATCCCCTGGTTTTATGCCATCGGCAAAATCATTGCATTATTGCAAGACACCGGTTTGCGCGTGGCAATCGCCAGTGCTCGGTTTGCCCGTAGCGTGCAGCAACTGCAGGAGCCGTTTTATATCTTGTGCAGTTATGGCGAATCAGCCTGCCTGTTAGCCAAGGCGCTGGATGACAAAGGTATGCGCGTGGTGGTGATTGAGTCGCAACAAGAGCGCCTAGATGAACTGGCCCTAAGTAACTCAGCCTTTGTGATTCCCAGCCTGTGTGCAGATGCCAGGCTACCGGACACGCTGAAGAAAGCCGGCGTGCACCACCCATTATGCAGCGGCGTGGTGACGCTCATCGATGATGACCATGCCAACCTCGCCATTGCCGTTGCCGTCAAACTCATGAACCCAAAATTGCAGGTACTGGCGCGTGCAGAGGGTGATGACATTGCCGCCAATATGGCTTCGTTTGGCACTGACCATATCATCAACCCCTATACCTTATTTGGCGACCAACTGGCGATGCGCGTACATGCGATAGGCACCTATATCCTGCATGAGTGGCTGACGGATATACCCGGTGACACGCTGCCACCACCGCAGTGCCCGCCCATAGGCAAGTGGGTGGTATGCGGTTACGGGCGCTGCGGAAAATCCGTGGTACAAAACCTGGAGCGCGAAGATATTACGACGACCATCGTCGAAACCGACCCGGAACTCACAGGCTGCGACAGTTACATTTTAGGCAGCGGCACCGAAGCAAAAACCCTGATTGAGGCGGGCATTGGAGAGGCAGTCGGTATCGTCGCCGCTACCAATAGTGACATCAACAACCTGTCTATTGTGATGACGGCCTGCGAGCTGAACCCGAAACTGTTCGTGGTGATTCGCAAGAACCGGCGTCACAATGAGGCGCTGTTCAAACAGTTCAATGCCGACATCACCATGCAGCCCAGCGACATTATTGCGCACGAGTGCCTGGCCCACATGATATCCCCCCTGCTGGCACAGTTTCTGACGCTAGCGCGCAACCAGAACAACGAGTGGTCCAACCAGCTCATCAGCAATCTTGTGGAAATTGTCGGTGAAGCCGTACCCGAGACCTGGGCTGTGACTATAGATGCGCACAATACACCCGCAGTCATGGAGCTCATGGCCAAAGGCGTAACGGTGACGCTGGAAAATCTGACACAAGACCCTGCAGATCGTGAACATCGCATTGATCTTGTTGCACTGATGCTCAACCGTAACGATCAGCAGATACTCGTGCCACCGACCTCAACCCCACTGGTTGAAGGCGACCGTATTCTGTTCTGCGGCCGCCCGGCAGCAAAATCAGCATTGCCTTCGGTGTTGAATAACACCAAATCGCTCACTTATATTGTGGATGGCATAGAAGTACCGGATAGCTATATCTGGCGCTGGCTCACAAAAAAAACAACGTTGTAATTCAAGTGGAATATCCATCTGCCCCATGCCAAATTAAGGCACACAAAGCAAAATAGCAGTAATTACAGCGCACTTACCTGCTAAAATTCTTTTCCGGTAAAAAATTACAGCCTTTTGAGCAGCCTGCATGGATTCATCCAAAGTCAGTAAACCCGCATTACCCGCTTTAGCGCTTGCCGCTTTGGGTGTGGTCTATGGGGACATCGGTACCAGCCCGCTTTACACCATGAAAGAAGTCTTTGCAGTCAGCCCGCACCCGGTGCCGCTGACGCATGACAACGTGTTTGGCATCTTGTCGCTCATTGTGTGGGCGCTGATCATGATCGTTTCGGTGAAATATGTGGCCTTCATCATGCGTGCAGACAACCGTGGCGAAGGCGGCATCATGGCCTTGCTGGCGCTGGCTAGCCGCAATGTGGCTGGCAACGTAAAAAAACAACGCATCATCATGATGATAGGTATTCTCGGCGCCTGCATGTTCTATGCCGATGGCATGATTACCCCGGCCATCTCGGTGCTCTCCGCAGTTGAAGGCCTTGAAGTAGCGGCGCCCGGCCTGCATAAATTAATTGTCCCCATTACCCTGGTGGTGATCTTTCTGCTGTTCTGGGCCCAGAGCAAAGGCACGGCGCTGATGGGCGCATTTTTTGGCCCCATCATGCTGACCTGGTTTAGCACGCTGGCCATCCTCGGTATCATCAATATCGCACTGGAACCCTCGGTGCTGCACGCCCTCAATCCGTGGTATGGCCTGCAGTTCTTTATAGCCAGCCCGTGGGTTGCTTTCGTGGCGCTGGGTTCAGTCGTCCTGGCAGTTACCGGCACTGAGGCCCTATATGCGGACATGGGGCACTTTGGCCGAAAACCTATCCGCCTGGCCTGGTTTGGCTTTGTACTCCCTGCCCTGGTGCTGAATTATTTCGGCCAGGGTGCGCTGATCCTGCATGCGCCTTTAGCTGTCAAAAACCCCTTCTACCTGATGGCCCCGGACTGGATGCTGTATCCACTGATTGTACTGGCCACCATGGCCACGGTGATTGCAGCACAAGCCGTGATTTCCGGCGCGTTCTCAGTATCCCGCCAGGCTTTGCAATTAGGCTTCCTGCCACGCATGCCGATATTTCACACCTCAGATAGCCAGCAAGGCCAGATCTATATCCCGCGTGTTAACTGGGGCCTGATGGTAGCCGTCATGGCGCTGGTGGTAGGCTTCAGGTCATCCGGCAACCTCGCCGCGGCTTACGGTATCGCCGTGACCGGTGACATGGTGATCACTACCCTGCTGGCCGGTGTAGTCTTTCATGGCATATGGGGCTGGAGCTGGTTGCGCACCGGTATTGTCGTGGCTTTATTTATTGTGATCGACCTCGCATTCTTCGGTGCCAACGTGATGAAGATTCCTGATGGCGGCTGGTTCCCACTGCTGATCGGCATCATCATTTTCACTTTGATGACGACCTGGAAAAAAGGCCGCGAACTACTGTTTACCCGCCTTAAGAACGAGGACATGGCGCTGGAACCCTTTATTGACGCCATTGGCGCGCATCCGCCCACACGCGTGCCCGGTAACGCCATATTCATGACACCTAACCCGCTGGGCGTACCGCACGCCATGTTGCATAACCTTAAACACAATAAGGTGCTGCATGAAAAAGTGGTATTACTCACGGTAAAGATTGAGGATTTCCCGTATGTACCGCAGGAAGACAGGGTAATTGTTGAAAACCTGCCGCATGACTTTTACCGTGTCACCGTGACCTACGGTTTCAAGGATGACCCCGACCTGCCACAAGACATACAGCTATGTAGCAAGTTTGGCCTGGAACTGGATAGCATGGATACCTCGTATTTTATCGGCAAGGAAACCCTGATTGCGGTCAAGCATTCTGACATGGCGTTCTGGCGTGAAAAGCTTTTCATCACCATGTTCCGCAATGCCGATGCAGTCACCAGCCACTTCAAGCTGCCTGCTAACCGGGTGGTGGAACTGGGTGCACAAGTCGCTTTGTAAGCACTATAATTTGCCCAGTGAATTTGCTTAGTAAACTTTCTTAGTATTCGTGGTTAATACATTTAGTAATCCAACCAGTTCGGCTACTGTTATGTGGCTACCATTATCCGTAGCTGCCATCATCTAAGGTGCAATCATGAAAAAATTCCTATTAGTACTCATATCAATCACGGCAATGCAACTCGCTGGCTGTGCCACCACTACCAAATCCAGCGTATCCGGCGTTGAACGCAAGCAATTCATGATGCTTTCCGAACAACAGGTGGAAACCATGTCGGCCCAGAGCTATGTGCAGACCCTGAAAGAAGCCAAAGACAAGAAAAAACTGAATACCAACTCGACCCAACTGGCCAGGGTGCGTGATATATCAAACCGCCTTATTGCCCACACAGCAACCTTCCGCCCGGATGCCAGGGAGTGGAAATGGGAAATCAATGTCGAAGAAAATGACCAGGTTAATGCTTACTGCATGCCCGGGGGCAAGATCATGGTGTATACCGGCCTCATCACCAAGCTCAACGCCACCGATGATGAACTGGCAGCAGTCATCGGCCATGAGATTGCCCACGCGCTGCGCGAGCATGGGCGCGAGCGCATGTCGATTGCCGCTGTGCAACAAATGGGCATTGCGGGCCTAGCCGTCTTGGCTAGCACGTCCAAAAGCAAGAACGCAGCGGCACTGGGCGTGCAAGGAGCAGCACTTGGCGCCAACCTGTTCTTCGCGCTCCCCAACAACCGTGAGCAAGAGCGCGAGGCTGATCGCATCGGCCTGGAGCTATCTGCCCGTGCCGGATTTAACCCCAACGCAGCGATTAGCCTATGGCAAAAAATGAGCGCCCAAGGCGGCGACAAACCACCTGAGTTCCTGAGCACCCACCCTTCCAATGAAAATCGTATTGCCGACCTGCGCAGCCTCGTTCCCAGCGTGATGCCATTGTATGAGGCGGCCAAGTCCAAGCGCTAGCAGCTTCACCGTTAAGGGCAGCAGCCCTTAACTTCATCCGGGAATGTCTAACATGTGTTCTGGTTGATTCAGGTTTTTTACCATGTTGCAGGAATATTGATGAACAGCCGAATCAACGAGATCGTTAACAACATAAAGGCGATGCAGCTTGAGCTCGAAGATGAGCTCAAGCAAGCCGGACAGACCGTCACTTTCCATCTTTCCGGGAAAAAGGTTCATTTCGACCAAGATGTAAAGAAAGAGCACCGCAAACTCAAGGTCAATCTGTTTCGTTATGCGCTGTTCCCACGTCCGCGCCATGTGCTGGTAGCCCCCTTTACTTACGCGCTGCTGCCTGCGCTATTACTGCTCGACCTGCTTGCCAGCCTCTACCATGCCGTATGTTTCCCCTTGCTCGAAATCCCCAAGGTAAAACGCAGTGACTACTTTGCCTATGACCGCCATCATCTGGCTTACCTTAACCTGCTGGAAATGGTCAATTGCATCTACTGCTCTTATGGCAATGGCCTGATCTCTTACCTGAAGGAAATTTTCGGGCGTACCGAGCAATACTGGTGCCCCATCAAGCATGCGCACCGGGTGCATGGGGCGCATTCCCATTATAAGAACTTCATCGAATACGCGGATGCGGAAGCCTTCCGCCGCGACCTGGAAAAGGTTCGTAAATTCAAAGACTGACGAACTGCAAGTAACCAAGTAAAATAGCGGTTTTAGTTAATTCCATGGAAACCGTTATGAGTCAGCAAGCCATCATCGAAGACGCATTTGAGCGTCGCGCCGATATCAACCCAAGCAATGTTAGCAACGAAATCAAGGACGCCGTATTCAGCGTCATCGCCGACTTGGACAGCGGCAAGCTGCGCGTTGCCAGCCGCAAGGGTGACAGCCAGGAGTGGGAAACCCACCAATGGCTGAAAAAGGCCGTGTTGCTGTCTTTCCGCCTGGAAGAAAATGTCTTGCTGGATGGCGGCTGCACTAAATACTTCGACAAAGTACCACCCAAGTTTGCCGACTACACCGAAGAAGACTTCAAGGCTGGCGGTTTCCGCGTCGTGCCTAACGCCATCGTGCGCCGCGGCTCCTTTATCGGCAAGAACGCAGTACTGATGCCATCTTACGTCAACATCGGCGCTTATGTCGGCGAAGGCTCCATGGTGGATACCTGGGCTACTGTTGGCTCTTGCGCGCAGATCGGCAAAAACGTGCACTTGTCCGGTGGCGTTGGTATTGGCGGCGTACTGGAACCAGTCCAGGCAGGCCCTACCATCATCGGTGACAACTGCTTTATCGGTGCGCGCTCTGAAGTGGTCGAAGGCGTGGTGGTAGAAGACAACTGCGTGATCTCCATGGGTGTCTATATCGGTCAATCCACCAAGATCTACGACCGCGAAACCGGCTCTGTGACTTATGGCCGCGTACCTGCCGGCTCCGTCGTGGTTTCCGGCAACCTGCCATCCAAAGATGGCAGCTACAGCCTGTATTGCGCTGTCATTGTGAAGAAAGTCGATGCCAAAACGCTAGGCAAGGTTGGTATCAACGAGCTGCTGCGCGGCATTTAATTTCCAGTGACCGGCAACCCACCTAAGGGTTGCCGCAATTGCATAGGCAAGACATGATCAAGCTATACGGCATACCCAATTGCAATACGGTTAAAAAGGCCCGTACCTGGCTGGATGAAAACGGGGTTGCCTACGAGTTTCACGACTTCAAGAAGCAAGGCATAGATAGCGCCACGCTTGAAAACTGGCTGGCGCAAATGCCGTGGGAAAGGCTGGTGAATCGCGCAGGCATGACTTGGCGCGGATTAAGCGAAGAAGCCAAAGCAGCGGTGCAGGACAATGCCAGTGCCGCAGCATTGATGCAGGAAAAAACCTCGGTGATCAAGCGCCCCGTGCTGATTGATGCAGAGACAGTATTGAGCCTGGGTTTTGATGAAGCTAACTACAGAAAGCTACTGATCAAATGAGTAAAACCCTAGAACTCGCTAAAGACCTGATTGCGCGCCAATCCAATACGCCGGAAGATGCAGGCTGCCAGGAGCTCATGATTTCGCGCCTGGAGCCGCTGGGCTTCAAGATAGAGCGCATGCGCTTTGGTGATGTCGACAATTTCTATGCACGGCGCGGCACCGCCGGCCCACTGCTGGTATTCGCAGGCCATACCGATGTAGTCCCGACAGGCCCGGTCGATAAATGGCATACGCCGCCGTTTGAACCCACCATCAAGGACGGCATGCTGTATGGCCGTGGTGCGGCGGATATGAAAACTTCGTGCGCAGCCTTTATCACGGCGATTGAAGACTTTATCGAGCTACATCCGGATCACACTGGTTCCATCGGCCTGCTCATTACTTCCGACGAAGAAGGCATCGCCATCAACGGCACGGTCAAGGTGGTTGAGGCATTGCAGGCGCGTAACGAATTGATCGATTACTGCATCGTAGGTGAGCCCACCTCTAACAAAGTCGTTGGCGACATGATCAAGAACGGCCGTCGTGGCTCGCTCTCCGGCAAGCTCACGGTTAAGGGCGTGCAAGGCCACATTGCCTACCCGCATCTGGTGAAAAACCCTATCCATATGGTGGCCCCGGCCATCAAGGACATGGTAGAAACCGTGTGGGACAAGGGCAATGAATATTTTCCACCGACCTCCTGGCAAATATCCAACATGAACGGCGGAACTGGTGCTACTAATGTGGTGCCTGGGGAGGTCGAAATATTGTTCAACTTTCGCTTCAGCACCGCCAGTACTGAGGTCAATTTAAAAGAGCGTGTGCATGCGATTCTTGACCGGCACGCGCTGGAGTACGACCTGGTGTGGGAGTATTCACCGCCATACATCACGCCGCGCGGCAATCTGGTAGAGGCGATCTCCACCGCAATTGAACAGACTTATGGTGTAACGCCGGAGCTATCAACCACTGGCGGCACCTCGGATGGGCGCTTTATCGCCAATATCTGCAAGCAGGTGATTGAGTTCGGCCCGCTCAATGCCACTATCCACAAGCTGAATGAGTGTGTAGGTGTGGCTGATATCGAGCCATTAAAAGATACCTATCGCATGACGCTGGAAAAGCTGCTGCTTACCTAACGCTGCATGGAGCTGCTGCTTATACTGGCAATCGCGGGCGGCCTGATCTGGCTATTAAGTAGTGCGGCCAGGAAACCTGGCGCAAACCATCCACCTATTAATGACGAAAACAATGACCACCAATAATATTTTACAAGACCTCATCACCGTGCGTGACTGGCTGCGCTACAGCGTCAGCCGCTTTGAAGAGGCCGGCATATTCTATGGACACGGCACCGACAATGCCTATGACGAAGCCGCGTGGCTGGTATTGGCTGCCTTGCATCTGCCGCATGACACCCTGGAAAATTTCCTGGATGCGAAACTGACCACCTCAGAAAGAGAACAGCTGGCGACCCTGATAGAGCGCCGCGTTACCGAACGCATCCCTACCGCCTACCTGGTGCATGAAGCCTGGCTCAAAGGCTTCAAGTTTTACGTGGATGAGCGCGTGATTGTGCCCCGCTCTTTCATCGCCGAATTGCTGGAAACCGGCCTGAGCCCGTGGATTGAATATCAGGAAATGGTGGAGAGCGCCGCCGACATTTGCACCGGCAGCGGCTGCCTGGGGGTGTTGCTGGCGCATGCCTTCCCCAATGCGGCAATAGACGTAGTCGACATCTCTCCGGATGCCATCGCGGTAGCCAACATCAACATTGAAAACTACGGCTTGCAAGAGCAGGTGACTGCGATTCAATCGGATATGTTTACTGCGCTGGCAGGCAAGACCTATGACCTGATCATCAGCAACCCGCCATACGTAGATGCGCCATCCATGGCTGCGTTACCCGATGAGTACCGCAACGAACCGCAACTGGCGCTGGGTAGTGGCGATGCGGGTCTGGATCACACCCACACCCTATTGCACGAAGCCGGCAAACACCTCAACGCCGGCGGCCTATTGATTGTAGAAATAGGCCACAACCGGGATGCCCTGCTGGCGGCCTACCCCAACCTGCCTTTTACCTGGCTGGAAGTGGAGTCAGGCGACGAGTTCGTGTTTCTGCTGACTAAGGAACAACTAGGCTAGGGCTAAGTTGGCCAAGTACAACTAGGCCAGGCGTAACTGATCTAGTTCTTGGCAGCACGTATCTGCGGCAACACCGCATCCATGGCCCGGTTGATTCGTGGGTCTGGGTAACGGCGAAACTCCTCGATATATCCCCAGTACTTGAGCTTCTCCCCCTCGAAACATAGCAGGTAGGTATCGCCAAAACGCCCATTACTCAGAAAGTAGCGGTGAAAGGTATATGGGATGCCGTCTACAGTGGTTTCATGCATGGATAGCGGTGTTTGCTGCAGCGCTGAAGAGGCCTGTACCGGTGACATGCCTTTGTCCAGAGTCACCAGTTGTTGATGATAAAGCTGGGCGGTACCGCAGGCTGTCAGTAACACCAGCGCTGCCATCACCACCATATTGCGCATACTTATCATTGCTTGCTCCTTGCTGCCGCATAGGAAGCCTTGAGGGCGGGCATCATACTGCTGACTGCGTCATCCGGGCTGCGGCTCAACTCTTCCAGCATGCCCCAGGCAAATACCTGCCCTGATGGCTGTTCAAATACCACCACATAAGCATCATAAATCGGTCTATCATAAAAAACCGGGATACATCCGCGTCGGCGGTGGCAGCGTGTCGTCATCTCCTGACGCGTACCGGTTTGCAGATCGTAATGCTTGGCGAGAAACTGGCGGCCGTTGGCGGTAAATGTATGGCTAGCGAGGACAGTGGCCTTGCCTAGTGCACGCTCAACCTGCGCTTCATCAGCGCCACGGCTGAGCTGCGCAGTTTGCGGGCGTTGTAGCGGAATATAAGTGGAGCACCCCCCCAACAGCACACCTAGCAGCAAGGCTGATATCCATAATTTGGCTGACGTCATAGGCATACGTTCAAGACAATTAACCGCGTCCGCGGTTCCTGTCACTACGCTTCTGCGGCTTGGCAACCGGCACATCGCTACCCTGGCGAATACGACGATTGGCGGCGGGCTTTCTAGGTTTGGCTACCGCACCTGCTTTGCCTGCAGCGGGCCGGGCTCTGGATTTTCTTTCCGTGCCTGTCAGCGTTTCAGCCAGGCTAGGTGGTTTCTCACGCGGTGCGCTGCGTTCTGCATGCTCTTTACGCGCAGTCACCGGCATGTCTCCTGAGCGCTCCCTGCCCTCTTTGGGTGGCTTAGGGGTAAATGCCTTACCGGCTTTTTCTTTTTCACGCGCACTCAATTGGCGCAACGGAGTTTTAGGCACTTCTAGGCCAGCCCATTCCAGCAGGCCCAGCACGACTTTGGGGTCCAGCTCCATCATCATGCCGCGCTTCAAGCGTGGTGGCAGGTTAACCGGGCCAAAGCGCACACGCATCAAGCGGCTTACCGGCAACTGAAATGCTTCGAACAGGCGGCGCACCTCCCGGTTACGGCCCTCACGCAGTATCACCTGATACCAATGATTGGAGCCTTCTCCGCCTTGCGGCTGGATTGCATCGAACTTGGCCGGGCCATCATCCAGCTCAATACCGGTTCTAAGCATACCCAACTGCTCATCATTCAACTCACCAAAGATACGCACGGCATACTCGCGCTCGACTTCATAGCGCGGATGCATGAAATGGTTAGCCAGATCGCCGGAGGTGGTAAACATGAGCAAACCCGAGGTATTGATATCCAGGCGGCCGATAGCAATCCACTTGGCTCCTTTTACATGCGGCAACTTGTCGAATACCGAATCGCGATTTTCCGGGTCATCCTTACTCACGATTTCGCCTTCAGGCTTGTGGTAGATCAGCAACTTGGGCATTTGTGTTTCAAACGGCAAATGCAAAGGACGGCTATCCAGGCGGATCACATCGGTAGACACCACGCCTGCACCCACTTCAGCCACCTGGCCGTTAATGGTAATGCGGCCGCTAGCAATCAGGGTTTCCATGTCGCGACGGGAACCCAGGCCTGACAAGGCTAATAGCTTGTGCAGACGCTGCGGTATTTCATCCGGATTCGCTTCTATGATGCGGGTGGTAGGACGCAAGCCTGCATTAGGATTGCGCTGCTGTTTAAAAGGACGTGCCATAAGTATCTGCTTGCTAAAGGGGAATGTGCTGATTTTACCGCAGATTAGGTGAATGACCGTGGTTTATATACCTTTAGAATTGCAGGGGGATATGACAATAAAAATCCAAATCCCCATTGTCCTAAAAAGTAATCAGGAGCTAATCTAAGCTAGCCCTTATCTTGGCTACTACTAATACTGAGGGGCACTTGTAGCATATGATATTGCTCAAATTCCTGGATCGGCATGGGCTTGCCAAATAAATATCCTTGGTACAGCTTGCAGCCTTCGCTTGAGAGGTATTGCCGTTGCTCAAGAGTTTCAACACCCTCTGCAATGACTTCGAGATTAAGGCTTTGAGCCATTAGTATAATGGTGCGCACAATTGCTTTATCACAAACGTCTAAGGTTAGATCTCGTACAAATGACTGATCAATTTTTAATTGATATAAA
>JBAZTJ010000068.1:0-13076 GCA_041662005.1 Candidatus Methylopumilus sp. | reverse complement strand
CGGCCTGGATCGCCGCTACGGTACTCATGGTGGATGAGACCCGCGCCACCCCTGCCGAACGGCTGGATAACGGCCGGGATTTTGTGCCGACTAACAAATGGATAGTGTTCGGCCATCATTTTGCTGCGATTGCCGGGCCCGGCCCGCTGGTGGGGCCAACCCTGGCCGCGCAGTTCGGCTATTTGCCGGGTACATTGTGGATATTGTTTGGTGCGGTGCTGGGCGGCTGCGTGCAGGATATGGTGATGCTGTTCCTCTCGACACGGCGCAACGGCAAAAGCCTGGGGCAAATGGCGCGCGACGAACTGGGTGCGATCGGCGGTACCGCTGCACTGATAGGCACGTTTTCTATCATGATCATTCTGATTGCGGTGCTGGGCTTGGTGGTGGTCAATGCCATGAAGCACAGCCCGTGGGCAACTTCTACCATCGCGGCCACTATCCCCATTGCCATGATTGTTGGGCTGTATATGCGCAATTTCCGCCCCGGCCAGGTGCTTGAGGCTTCAGCGCTGGGTGTGGCGCTGCTGTTGCTGGCGGTAGTGGGTGGTGGCTGGGTAGATCATTCATCCTTACGCGGGCTGTTTGACCATGAAGGCCTGACGCTGGCCTGGTGGATTATTGCTTATGGGTTTGCTGCAGCCATTCTGCCGGTCTGGCTATTGCTGGCGCCGCGCGATTATCTTTCTACCTTTATCAAGCTGGGTACCGTTATCGCGCTTGCCGTGGCTATCCTCATGCTGCGCCCGGAAGTGAAAATGCCAGCGCTGACGCAGTTTATTGATGGCTCCGGGCCCATTTTCGGCGGCAAGCTGTTTCCATTCGTATTTATTACCATTGCCTGTGGCGCGATTTCGGGGTTTCACGCGCTTATCGCTTCAGGCACTACGCCCAAGTTGCTGACTAATGAGCGCGATATCCGCGTTATCGGTTACGGTGCCATGTTGCTCGAATCCTTTGTGGCGATTATGGCCATGATCGCCGCCACGGTGCTAGACCCTGGCGTATTTTTCGCCATCAACAGCCCGGCTGGTGTGGTGGGTAAAGAGGCTGCAGATGCCGTTGCCATGATCAGCTCCTGGGGCTACCCCGTGACGGTTGAGCAAATGCAGACCCTGGCTAGCGAAATGGGTGAGGCTACCTTGTTTGCCCGCACCGGAGGCGCGCCATCGCTGGCCGTCGGCATGGCCAGCATCTTCGGTAGTGCTTTCGGTCAAAGCATGCTGGCACTGTGGTATCACTTCGCCATCATGTTCGAGGCGATTTTTATTCTCACCACGCTGGATGCGGGAACGCGAGTAGGTCGCTTTATGCTGCAAGACATGCTGGGCAATATCTGGCCAAAAATGGCGCAGACCTCGTGGACGCCATCCGTGTTGATTACCAG
This sequence comes from Candidatus Methylopumilus sp., assembly GCA_041662005.1. Taxonomy (GTDB): domain Bacteria; phylum Pseudomonadota; class Gammaproteobacteria; order Burkholderiales; family Methylophilaceae; genus DATHXC01. The sequence continues at coordinate 11,689 of JBAZTJ010000068.1, read as the reverse complement.
CGCGCTGGTGGTGGCAGGGTGGGGCTACTTCCTCTATATCGGGGTGATAGACCCCAATGGCGGGGTAAATATTCTGTGGCCCTTGTTTGGTATCTCCAACCAAATGCTGGCTGCGATTGCCTTAAGTGTAGCCACAGGGATTTTCGTAAAATCGGGCAGGTTGAAATATGCCTGGGTCACTTTCATGCCATTGATCTGGCTGGTGATAGTGACGACAACTGCCGCCTGGCAGAAAATCACCAGTACCGATATCCGCGTTGGCTTCTTCGCCTCGGCTAATGATATGGCGGCGAAGCTGGCAGCGGGTACCTTGCCGCCGGAGAAAGCGGCAGTCGCGCCTCAGCTTATCTTCAACCAGCACCTGGATGCCTGGCTTACCCTGTTTTTTGTGGTGATATTGTGGGTGGTGATTTTTGACATGCTGCGTGTTTGTGCACGCCATCTGTCCGGCAAGCAGGTGCTGCCTTCGGATGAAGCGGCGTATGTTAAAACTCAATTAAGCTAAAATTGAAGTAATTTGGCGGGAGAAATTATGCTGAGCTGGATTAAATCGCTATGGCAGTCGATACGGCAGTTATCTGGCGATGATGCCTATGAGCGCTACCTAGCCCACTATGCTACGCATCAGGCAGATGAAAACAGTACCGGGGTAGGGCAGGATTTAGCCCCGCCACTGAGTCGGGAAGCGTTCTTTAAGCAGTGGCAGGATAGTAAATGGAAAGGCGTGAAGCGTTGCTGTTAGCTGGTGAGGCCGGTGGCCTTTAAGCAAGCCAGTTATGAAAGTGTCGTTTTGTCCTGTGACTTCATCATGCGCACATATTCATCAAAGCTGAGCTCGACTACTTCAATTCCGCTGTGACGCTTGCCTGACTGGTTGTGCTTGTCATCAAAAAAATCTTCTTCTTTTGCTAATACGATGGGCGCAACATCAGGTGCGTTGTTAGTTTCAAATATTGATTTCAGTAAACTTCTCATGATTCTCTCCTAAAGCTGATCCGGTTCTAATTGCTTATATATTTGCAAGCTATATGCCAATGACGATTCCCAGCCTTAAGTCTGTACTTTATGTATCCATCATATTGATTTTGTTTTGTTTATTATTTACGTTCTTAGTGTGGGAGGCAGTGATAATTGATTCAAAAATCGAGATTCTGATGAAAATGTGACAAAGCCTGCGAAACTTTGATGAATTTTCGGCAATATACGTATCTAAGCGTTGGAGACATTACTGGATAAATAGAGATGACAGCTGCAGATATATCGCGAATCATTGAAATGGCATGGGAAGACAGAACGCCTTTTGAGGCAATTGAAGCGCAGCATGGGCTGGATGAGTCGGCTGTGATCGCCTTGATGCGCAGCGAGATGAAAGTGAGCTCCTTCCGTATGTGGCGTGCCCGTATGCATGGGCGCACCACCAAGCATCAAAAGCTACGCAGTGATGAAGTGGGCAGGCATAAGGCCAACCACCGCGTTAATCAGTTTTAGCCTTGTCTGCTGTGCGCCCATTTCAGCATCCACAGCCCAATCAGTATCATGGGCAAGCTTAGCCACTGCCCCATGCTCATGCCCAGTGACAATAAACCCAGGAAGTTATCGGGCTCCCGCGTGAACTCTGCCAGGAAGCGGAAGCTGCCATAGCCAATCAGAAATAGCGCAGAAATAGCACCAACCGGGCGTGGTTTGCTGGAGTACCACCAGAGCAAGCTAAACAGAACAATACCTTCCAGCGCGAATTCATAGAGTTGCGAAGGATGGCGTGCAATATTATCTACCTGTGGAAATACCATACCCCAAGAGCCGTTAGTGGCGCGCCCCCATAACTCACCGTTGATGAAATTACCCATGCGGCCTGCACCCAGGCCTAAAGGCACTAAGGGTGCGACAAAGTCCATGATGCTTAACCATGGCTGACGATATTTCCTGCTAAAAAATACCATGGCTGCCAGCACGCCCAGGAAGCCACCATGAAACGACATGCCACCCTGCCACAGGGCGAATATTTCCAGCGGATGACTCAGGAAATGGAGGGGTTGGTAAAAAACCACATAGCCCAGGCGCCCGCCCAGGATAACGCCTAATGCACCGAAAAACAGGGCATCATCAAGCATGGCAGGGGTCCATTTTTGCCAGTTCTGGTGGGCAATACGCCATCTGCCCAGCCCGATGAACGCCATGAATCCTGTGAGATACATCAGGCCGTACCAATGGATACCGAAGGAGCCAATGTGGATGGCAATAGGGTCGAACGTGGGGTGGGTCAACATACTAGAGAGTCATCACTAATTTATAGAAGGTTTGAATTTTACCTGTTTGTACTATCGGCGGTTTGTTTGTTTGTTTGATAGCGCATCAGTTTAGTAATTGAATTTAATGCCGTTATCTATGATATCGTTTTCAAAATTACAATCCGTATTGTAAGCGGATTAAAATAGTCATGCTGTAAGCAGTCCCGACAGGAGAGCTTAAATTGCAAGACATTGGGCCCGCAGTGGCAACCGTTATTTCCAGTTGTTTAGATATTGGCGATCAATCCCTTGCGGATTTTTACCCGCTATTTGACGCGCTATTTCAACACTCACCAGAAAATGTGGTCATTACTGATCATCTGGGTGTCACGCTCTACGCGAACCCGACTGTACTGAAAACAAAAGGTAAATTCAAAGAGCACTTAGTTGGCAAGACTGGCCTGGAGGTTTTGCCACATGACGGTGCGATGCAAAAATATTTTGATGCCGTGCAAAAAGTGATCAGGACGGGGGAGTCGGAATCCATCCTGTTGATACAGCCGGATAACCCCCATGGCCGACCGCTATACGATACCATCAACATTTCGCCCATCCTGAATGCCCATGGTAATGTCATAGGTTCTATCGCGGTGGGGCGAGAAAACACGCAGGAAAAATACCTCGAAGATAAAGAAATTAAGCGCCGGGAGCACTACCAAAAAGCGCTGTTGGATAACTTCCCTTTTATTGTCTGGCTAAAAGATAAAGATCATCGCTTTCTGGCAACCAATGCCGTTTTTGCCGAGGTGGCAGGGGTGGCGAGCACCAAGGAGTTGGAAGGGAAAACAGACTTTGACTTTTTCCCTGCAGAGATGGCGCAAGGTTACGTAAATGATGACGAGGAGGTTTTAATCTCGGGGAAATCCAAAACCGTCATTGAGCAAATCAGGAAAAGCGATGGCGAGGTGTACTGGGCAGAAACCTACAAGTCGCCGGTCACCATTAACCGCCAGGTGATAGGGACTGTTGGTTTTGCGCGTGATATATCGCGCAGAAAGCAGTTGTTGTCAGAGATTGCCAGGCGCGAGACGGAATATACCTCCCTGGTCGAAAGTCTCCCCCTCGCAATTGTCCGTTTTGACCTTGAGTGTCGGCGCGTGTTTATCAACTCCTATGGTAACGAGTTGAATCAAAGTACGACCAGCTCATTTATTGGCAAGACGCCTGTCGAGGCATGGAACCCGCATATTACCAATATGTCCGGTGAAGAGTTTCAGCTACGCCTGCAAGCCGTCATGCGCTCAGGTATTGAGCAAACCTTTGAAATCCATGGCAGCTATAACAAGCCATCCAGTGTTTTCATGCTGAAAATCGTGCCGGAAACTGATATCAACAAAGAGGTCATCGGTGCGCTGACGTTGACCAGCGATATCACTGAAATCAGCCAATACCGCCAGCGCATTGAGCACCTTGCCTACCATGACCCGCTGACTGATTTGCCCAACAGAACCCTGTTCAATGACCGCATGCATTTTGCTATTGGCCATGCCGAGCGCTATCAGCAACGGTTTGGTGTGTTCCTGATTGACCTGGATAACTTCAAGTCCGTTAACGATACCTTGGGCCATGCCATTGGGGACCAGTTGCTTATCGAGGCATCCAGGCGGTTGCTGCATTCGGTACGCAATTACGATACCGTGGCGCGCATGGGTGGGGATGAGTTTGCGGTATTAATTTCCGATATTGCGAATCCGCAAGATCTGGCAGGATTTGCCACCAAAGTCATGGATGCGCTGGCTGTCCCGTTTGAAATTTCCGGTGCCGAGTTCTTCATCTCGGCAAGTATAGGCATCGCCTGCTACCCCCAGGATAGCAACAACATCGAAGATATGATGCGCTATGCTGATTCAGCGATGTATCACGCAAAAAATAGTGGGCGCAATAATTACCAGTTCTACTCACAAGAGCTAACCTCGAGTGTAATCGAGCGTTTGCAGATAGAAACCGGGTTGCGGTATGCCATAGAAAAGTGTGAGTTGCAGCTGCACTATCAGCCATGTGTTGAGCTGGCTACAGGCAATATCAAGGGAGCGGAGGCTTTGCTGCGTTGGAACAATCCGGAGCTGGGAGCTATTGGGCCGGACAAGTTTATACCAGTGGCCGAGGAAAGCGGCTTGATCGTGGAGATAGGCGCCTGGGTATTAATGCGCGCCTGCGAGGCGGCTGCTTCGCTGAATGCTTCGCGCGCTAAAAAACTGACTATTGCGGTGAATTTGTCTTCCCGCCAGTTTATTCATAACGATATTTTCAGCACGGTAAAGCATTGTTTAGCGACTACAGGCTGCCAGCCATGCTGGCTGACCCTGGAGATTACCGAAAGCCTGCTGTTGCAGGATAATGATGCGATACGCAACACGCTGGTTTCCCTGCATGAGCTCGGGATCGGTATTTCCATAGACGATTTCGGCACCGGCTACTCTGCATTGGGTTATCTGAATAAATTTCCTATCAGCCAGGTGAAAATTGATCGCTCATTCGTACGTGATATTGCAAGTGACCAGGATAGTGCTGTTCTGGTGCAGGCCATTGTTGCGATGGCGGCCAGCCTCAAAAAAGAGCTGGTTGCCGAAGGCATAGAAACCAGCGAGCAGGTCCAGCTGTTACAACAAATGGGATGCAGCCTGGCGCAAGGCTATCTGTTCGGCAAACCTATGCCGCTAAAACAACTTGAAGCGCTTTTGTGACTTAATAGGCAATTCAATGTGTTATGTAGCCAGTGAATACATACTTTGTCATATTAAGTAATGCCTATTAGGGCAGCGTAGTTTAAAATTACATTTTTGACATTAGCCTGGATTAATCATGCCTGAATACCGCTCACGAACTACCACCCACGGCCGTAACATGGCTGGTGCACGCGCCCTGTGGCGGGCAACGGGGATGAAAGACGAAGATTTCACCAAACCCATTATCGCCATTTCCAATTCATTTACCCAGTTTGTGCCGGGTCACGTGCACCTGAAAGATCTGGGCCAGCTGGTGGCGCGCGAGATTGAGCGTGCCGGCGGCGTTGCCAAGGAGTTTAATACCATCGCTGTGGATGACGGTATCGCCATGGGCCACGGCGGCATGCTTTACAGCCTGCCCAGCCGCGACCTGATCGCCGACAGCGTGGAATATATGGTGAATGCCCACTGTGCCGATGCGCTGGTGTGTATCTCCAACTGCGACAAGATCACCCCGGGCATGCTGATGGCTGCGCTGCGATTGAATATCCCAGTGATATTCGTCTCTGGCGGACCGATGGAAGCCGGTAAGGTGAACTGGAACGGGAACGCACACAAGCTGGATCTGGTAGATGCCATGGTGGCCGGGGCGGATAGCCGTGTTTCGGATGCAGAATCCGACGCCATTGAGCGCTCTGCCTGCCCGACTTGCGGTTCCTGTTCCGGCATGTTCACCGCTAATTCTATGAACTGCCTCACTGAGGCGCTGGGCTTGAGCTTGCCGGGTAACGGCTCCACACTTGCGACGCATGCTGCACGTAAAGATCTGTTCCTGCGTGCTGGCCGTGTGATTGTAGAAATCACCAAGCGTCATTACGAGCAGGATGATTATTCTGTGCTGCCGCGCTCCATTGCCAATATGCAGGCGTTTGAAAACGCCATGAGCCTGGATGTGGCCATGGGCGGCTCTACCAATACCGTGTTGCATCTGCTGGCAGCCGCGCACGAAGCCGGGGTGGATTTCACCATGGCGGATATTGACCGCATCTCGCGTGGCGTGCCTTGCGTATGCAAGGTGGCACCGGCCACTGCGAAATACCACATGGAAGATGTGCATCGCGCTGGCGGTGTCATGGGTATTCTCAGCGAGTTGAGCCGCGCTGGCCTGATCCATCGCGAAAGCCCTACCGTGCATAGCCCGACCATGGGCGATGCACTGGATAAGTGGGATATCACCACCACGACCGACGAGGACGTGAAGAAATTCTACCGTGCGGCACCAGGCGGCATTTCAACCACCATCGCGTTTTCGCAAAGCATGCTGTATCCGACACTGGATGATGACCGCAGCGAAGGCTGTATCCGCGACAAGGCACATGCTTATTCGCAAGATGGTGGCCTGGCAGTGCTTTACGGCAATATCGCGCAGGATGGCTGTATCGTGAAAACCGCTGGCGTAGATGACAGCATTCTCAAGTTCACCGGGCGTGCTCGTATTTTTGAATCGCAGGATGCTGCCGTTGAAGCGATTCTGGCCGATAAGATAGTTGCAGGTGACGTGGTGGTGATTCGTTATGAAGGACCGCGTGGCGGTCCCGGCATGCAGGAAATGCTGTATCCGACTTCATATCTGAAATCCAAAGACTTAGGCAAGGTTTGTGCTTTACTTACGGATGGACGTTTTTCCGGCGGCACTTCTGGCCTGAGTATCGGCCATGCTTCACCGGAAGCGGCAGAGGGTGGTGCGATAGGTTTGGTGGAAGAGAATGACACCATAGAAATCGACATTCCGAATCGTACTATCCATCTGGCGGTGAGCGATGAGGTGTTGTCGCATCGTCGCGCGCTCATGGAGAACAAGGGGAAAGCTGCGTGGAAGCCGGTTGGTCGTGAGCGCTCGGTTTCCCCGGCGTTACGTGCCTATGCGGCGATGAGTACATCCGCAGCCAGGGGTGCGGTGCGGGATGTAAGCCAGATTGAGAAGTAAGCAGTTAAGATTTATTTAATATAAAAATAAAATAATCAAAGGTGGCTATGGAAAGTGTACAACTTGCGGGGGCAATAAATATCGCGTTGGATCCCAGCATACGTTTTTATCAGGATGCTAGCGGGCTCAAGTTCCTGGAAATCGACAATGAGCACGCGACAGCAACGCTGGCGTTGCAGGGCGCGCACATGATGACGTGGCAGCCCAAGAAAGAGGCACAGCCTGTGTTGTGGCTATCCGAGCATGCACGTTTTGTGCATGGCCGTTCGATTCGTGGCGGGGTGCCTATTTGCTGGCCATGGTTCGGACCGCATCCGACCGATAGTGCATTATGTATGCATGGTTTTGCGCGCGTAATGCCATGGAATATTCTGGAAACAGAAATGCTCGAAAATGGTGCAACGCGCCTGCTTTTGCAGCTTTTGCACACGCATGTTGCACAAAAGCAGCTGTCTTACCCGTACATGCTGACATTGGCCATTGAGATCGGCGAAACCCTGAAAATGGAGTTGGCGACTACCAACAAGGGTAGCCAGCCATTCGTAATAGGCGAGGCTTTCCATACTTACTTTCAGGTTAGCGATATCGCCAATGTGGAAATTACCGGGCTGGAAGGCACTGAATATGCCGATAAGCTTATGAGTTATGAGCGTTACACCCAGCATGGCCCGATCAAATTTAACGGTGAGTTCGACCGTGTGTACGTCAATACCAAAGCGGGCTGTGTGATTGAGGATAGCGGTTTTAATCGTGCCATTCGCGTTTCCAAATCAGGCAGCAATGCCACAGTTATCTGGACGCCATGGGAAGAAAAAGCCCATGAAATGGGGGATATCGGTGAAGGTGACGGTTGGCGCAAGATGGTCTGTCTGGAAACGGCCAATGCCATGGAAAACTTTGTGATGATCTCGCCCAACAATACACATGTGTTGGCGGTTGAATATAGCGTAGAACCGTTGTAATAAGCTTCAGCCGCAATCAAGGGTAAGTTTCAAGATAAGAAACCGACTCAGTGGCGGTCATTAAGTATGCCAACTTCATTCATATTAAGGTGGATCGTGAAGAGCGTTGAGTCGGTGACTATGATGTTTATTGGCCAACCAATTAACACAAATACCGCAACTTTAGAACGTCTGCGTTGCGATGATGTCAACGCATGGGTGTGTCGTGGCGTTGAATGCCTACCTGCTACAGATAGTTTGAATGCATTGAGGGATATTCTTATAAAATCTTTTCAACAACTTTCAAATTATGGGTATGATTGCAAGCTGCAGTTTAGTATTCAAACAAAGAGCGAGATGACGAAGGAGAAAGCATGAAAGCATTATTAATGACGGTTGCCGCCGCAGGCTCTCTGATGCTGGCTGGTCAAGCTGGTGCAGTAGATGCTAAGGCTGCTGAAGCACTGGCTCAGAAAAGTGGCTGTTTAGCGTGCCACGGCGTAGCTAACAAGGTTGTTGGTCCTGGCTACAAAGATGTGGCTGCAAAATACAAGGGCGACAAAACTGCCGAAGCCAAGCTGATTGCCAAGGTTAAAGCAGGTGGTAGTGGTGTTTGGGGCCCAATCCCTATGCCAGCAAATAGCCCGCAGGTAAAGGACGAAGATATCAAGACTATCGTTCAGTGGGTACTGTCACTGTAATCAATCGTTACAGTTAGGTAAGAAAGAAAGCCAGTTCAAAAGACTGGCTTTTTGCATTTCGCGCCAATCTTGCGACTTTAGTCGCTTAGTTTGGCGGTGATGGCCTTCACGGCCATTACTTGCCAATTTATTGGCTTAGCAAAATGGCAAAGCGCTCACTATCATTACCGTATCAAGCCAAATAGATACAGGAAGATCGCAATGATGGCGAGCGGCGTTATATAGCGTATGGTGAATCGCCAGTTGGCATAAGCTCGGTTTGAAATAACCAGCTCATCTTTAACATGCAGTGTCTTCATTCTCCAGCCCGCAAAAATTGCCATCGACAGGCCGCCAAGTGGCAACATAATATTGGTGGTCAGTTTGTCCAGTGTGTCAAAAATACCCAGCCCGAATAGCAGGTGTACATCCTGCCATACATTGAAGGATAACAGCACTGCGATACCCAGTAGCCAATCGAAAAGGGCAATCATCAGTGCAGCCTGGTGTCTGTTCAGGCTGGTATTTTCCGTAATCCATGCGACTGCCGGTTCTACCAGGGAAATAGCGGATGTCCACGCAGCAAACGCGACCAGTATGAAGAAGAGTACCCCCATGATAGTGCCGCCTGGCATCCGGCCAAAGGCGATGGGGAGTGTCTGGAAAATCAGTCCTGGCCCTGCCGCCGGCTCCAGCCCGTTGGCAAATACCAAGGCAAAAATGGCAAGCCCAACCAGCAGTCCGACCATGGTGTCGGCAATGGCGATGTAAAATGTTGTCCGGGCGATGGATACATGGCGTTGCAGATAGGAGCCATACACCATGACAGTGCCCATGCCGAGGCTTAGCGAGAAAAAGGCATGGCCAAGTGCAGACAGCACTGCTGCGGGGGTTACTTTAGAAAAGTCTGGCGTGAACATGAATTGCGCTGCCCGGTGAAAGTCGCCTACCGACATGCTGTAGCCCAGCAATACCAGCAGAATGGCAAATAAGGATGGCATCAGTATCTTGTTTGCCTGTTCCAGTCCCGCGTTAACACCGCGAGCGACTACGCTCATGGTCATGATGATGAACAGGGTATGCCAGAACAGTAACTCTATGGGCGAGGCGAGAAAAGCACTAAACCTGGCGGCTGCAACCGTACCATCAACGCCTTTGAACAAGCCTCTCGCCGCCTCGACTATATAATGCAAAATCCACCCGGCTATTACGCTGTAAAAGGTCAGAATCAGTAGCCCTGCGAATAGCCCCATGATGCCTACCCATTTCCATGCGCTGGACCTGCCAGCTTCGTGCGCCAACTGTTGCATGCCGTCTATGGGGTTGCGCTGTGCACGTCGGCCCAGCATGATTTCGCACATCATGAGCGGAATGCCGACAACGGCGATGCACACCAGAAAAACCAGTACAAAGGCGCTGCCGCCATTGACACCGGTCATGTAGGGGAATTTCCAGATATTGCCGAGGCCAATGGCAGAGCCAGCAGTCGCCAGGATAAAAGTCCAGCGGTTAGTCCAGTGACTGCGGGGCTTATTCATATTGCTCCTTTCCCTGGATTAGTTTACTAAGCCTTAAAGTAGCGGTCTGTTTCAGCCTTGATGACTTTGGATAACATGAGCAAGCCGATCAGGTTGGGAATCGCCATCATGCCATTCATCAAGTCGGAGAAATTCCATACCAGCTCCAGACTGACGCTGGCACCTATCATTACCGCAAAGGTAAATATGAGTCGATAGATATTGATTGAGCGGTGCCCAAACAGGTATTCCACAGCTTTTTCACCATAGTAATGCCAGCCTATAAGCGTGGAATAGGCAAACAGTGCGGTGGAAATGGCGACGATAACCCTGCCGGTTTCCCCCAGGGTTTCGAACATGCTGGCACTGGTCAGTTGGCCCGCGCTGACACCCTGGGTCCATGAATTGGCAGTGAGGATCACCAGAGCCGTCATGGTGCATACCACCAGGGTATCGATGAAGGTCTGCGTCATGCTGACCAGCGCCTGGCTCACAGGGTCTTTGGTGCGGGCTGCTGCTGCGGCAATGGGGGCGGAGCCTAAACCTGACTCGTTGGAGAATACGCCGCGCGCGATGCCGTAACGCATGGCGGCGGCGATGGTGGCCCCTGCAAAACCACCGGTTGCCGCAGCTGGGTTGAAGGCGTGGTAGAAAATCAGATAGAACGCATGCGGAATCTTGTTGATATTGATTGCCAGCACCACCAGGGCGGTGCCGACATAGGCAATGATCATGAAGGGAACCAGGAAAGAGGTGAACCTGCCGATAGAGCGGATACCGCCCATGATCACCAGGCCCGTTAGCACCATTAATGTAAAACCTGTGGCATAGCTGGGAATATGGAATGTGGATTTGAAAATTTCGGCGGTAGCATTGGCCTGTGCCATGTTGCCGATACCAAAGGCGGCCAGTGCGGTGAAGACTGCAAACAGGGAACCCAGCCAGGGCAGGCCGGCACCTTTTGACAAGTAATACATGGGGCCGCCACGCATGCCATGCGGGCCTTTCTCCCGGTACTTGATAGCCAGTACAGCTTCTGAGTATTTAGTCACCATGCCAACCAGTCCGGTCATCCACATCCAGAACACGGCACCCGGCCCACCCAGCGTAATGGCGGTGGCAACCCCGACAATGTTGCCGATCCCGACAGTGGCGGCTAGCGCCGTCATCAAGGCAGCAAAATGACTGATGTCACCTTCCTGCCCTACGGTTTTTGAAAAAATCAGGCGAAAAGCCAAAGGCAGTACACGAAACTGCAAACCTTTTAGCAATACTGTCAGGTACAGGCCTGTGCCGACTAGCAGCGTTAACATTGCCGGTCCCCACACCCAGCCGGACAGAGTGGCAATCAAGCCTTCGATGGTTTGCATGGTTTACTCCCTTTTTGTTGGATTATAGCTACAAACCACCAATGCAGGACTACTCCAGCCAGTTTTTGTCGATGAGGAAATCAGTGTAAACCTTGGCTTCCGCAGATCCGGCTACCGGTTTCCAGTCATAGCGCCATTTCACGATAGGCGGCATGGAAAGCAGGATGGATTCAGTGCGGCCGTTGGATTGCAGACCAAACAGGGTGCCGCGGTCATATACCAGGTTGAATTCGACATATC
>JBAZTJ010000067.1:0-13121 GCA_041662005.1 Candidatus Methylopumilus sp. | reverse complement strand
TGTACCTGCAAGGCTGTGCGCCGGATGATGTAGAAATCGAGCAGCGTATCGCGACCTTCTGGCAGCCTTATCATCAATGCTTGCAGGTCGAGCTAAATAGAATCAAAGGCATGCATGGTGATGCTTTATTGTGGGAAGCGCATTCCATACATTCAACCGTACCACGCTTTTTTGACGGGCAATTGCCGCACTTCAATATAGGCACGGCCGATGACCAGACCTGTTCTCGCGATATTGCGCAGCGCATTTTAGATATAGCGCAGGAACACGGCTACAACAGTGTGATCAACGGACGCTTCAAGGGCGGATACATCACGCGCCAATATGGCCAGCCATCGCAGCATGTGCAGGCTTTGCAGATGGAGATCGCTTTCAGAACTTATCTTGATGAATCGGAGCCAGCTAACTTCAAGGAAGCCATCGCGGCTCCGGTACGCCCGATACTCAAGCAGATGCTGCAAGTGATGCTATCGTCAAGCATGCCCTGAACTAATGGCCCAAGGGAGGGGTATTGGGGAAAGGGGAGTTTCAGGCTACGATAGATTTGTTGAACCAGCGACGGTATGCTTCCAAAGGGATAGGGCGACCAAAGAGGAAAAATAATTTGTTTGACCCCATTTTTTCAGGTGTGTTATCCATTTTATTTTCGCCAAAATTAGGTGCGCTAAAAACAAACTTACAGTTGATTTAATTGAGATTATGTACTTAAAAATTATATTAGCCACCTGCCCTCATAAAATATTAAGTTGTTTTATGGGGTCTACTTTACGTTAGGCATATGGAAAACTCTGATATTTTTAGTGCATTTTTAGCCGCAATCATCTTCGGTGGTTCCGCCTTCGCAGTTTTATCTCATACTCTAAAAAAATCACAAAGGTCGGCTGTTATTCGTTGGTGTTTATTAGTTGGCGGTGTTGGGCTAACAATGCTAATTTTATTTGCTATGTTAAATTTAAGGCTACCTGCCAAATCAGCCCTTGGTTTGGTTTTCGTTGCATTACCAGCACTAGTTTGTGGTCTGCTATTAACCGCTTAAAATCTATTTGCAAAACGAAAAAATGGCGAAGACTAAGCCTAACCCGTTCATCAAGTGGGACTGCGCTTTCAGCGCAGCCCCTTATGTCAAACGTTATGCATAAGCATCAGAGTGATATGAGTTATCGCATTTACCCAGTAAAAAAGAGATGTGTTTAATGGAGAGAGAGCTTTCAGTATTAGAGAATGCATTTGATAGTCTCAACGAGTCTTTCAGACAATACAGACTTGGCGAACTAACGAGTGTAAACCTAAAGTTTTCCGTGATGCTTTTTGCTCATTTTGTGGAGCTTGCTCAGATACACCTCCTTCAAGCAACGGGAGCTCCACGAGGGAAACGCCCGGGATTCGCAAATGACACTAAGATTCTGAGCAGCTCCGGTGAACGAGTAATGCCAGCAGACCTTGCGGAAAGCATAGATTCGCTTAGGAAAAAACGGAATGAGATGCAGCACAATAGGGTGACTTACAAGCCTTTTGAAGTTCGGATATTAATTTCGACTGTGCTTACTTCTTTTTATGCTTACGCGAGAGGGTTTGAAGTCGAATTGAAAGACGGCGTAGATAAAGAAAATCTACAGTTGTTCTCACATCTGACTAACCCCAAAGTAGCATTTTTAGCTATTGCGCAAGATAAAGCACTAGCGGTATCTGATAATGGAGTTTCCTATGGATGTTATGAGTGTGGCGAGAATCGAGTAGCGTCAAAACATGAAGATAAAATCACTTGTCACAATTGTTTGCATGTTCATAGTCTAAATACATAACAAGTCAATCAATGTCGCCCCTTCAGGGCTGGACCTACGCACTGCGTGCTCCGGCCCATTATTGAAGCGTTAACGCTCTACCATCTGCTGCCCATAAAACCTGTCGGCAATGACATCAATATTTCGGTATAAATATTCTATTTGTATTTTATGATGGTTATCATATATGATGGTCGTCATGAAACAAGCTATGACTAAACAAAACTCTTCTAGCCGTAAAGAAATTACACATGCGCGTATTGTGGAAACCGCTGCCCGGGCAATCCGTAGAAGTGGTTACGATGGCACGGGTGTAGCCGATATCATGAAAGAGGCCGGCCTCACACATGGAGGTTTCTATGCACATTTTGCATCCCGCGATGCAATGCTTGCAGAAGCTGCTGATCGAGCAGGGGAGGAGACTGTTGCTATTGCTAAAAGAATATTTTCTGAAGTCCCCGAAGATCAAGCCTTGCAAGTCCTGATGCAGGTTTATTTATCAAATGAGCATATGGCTAACATTGAAACAGGGTGTTCTTTAGCCGCCTTAGGTTCAGAGATGCCGCGCCAAGCCCCTGAAGTGAGAAAAGCCTCTACTTGCAGGGTCAAGGAAATGATAGCGCTTATTAAAAGTCGCCTATCAGGCCGCCCATCAAATGCAGATGAAAAAGCGCTTGTAATGTTATCCACGATGGTAGGAACGTTATTGTTAGCGCGTGCGGTAGAAGATTCTGAACTTAGCGAAGCTTTCCGGCAGGCGGCTTTAAAACAGTACGATGCCAAAGAATGATTAATTTCTCATTAAGTACTTTGGCTTTTTTTTGGCCTTAAATATGATGGTCATCATATTTATTGTGCAATGTTTTACTAAATTTAATTAAATAGGAGCTACAACATGAAAAGTAAGATCGCAATTGTGACAGGCGCATCATCAGGAATCGGTGCGGCAACAGCCGAGTTACTCGCAAACTCCGGCTATAAGGTCTATGGGACGAGTCGTAAGGGAGTAGGCGCCGATAACCGTTCATACAAGATGATCGCGCTAGATGTAAACAGCGAAGAATCTATAGACGCAGCCTTAAAAGAAGTAGTCAAAATTGAAGGTCAGATAGACCTTGTGGTTAATAACGCAGGCTTCGGCGTAGCCCCTGGTGGTGCCGAAGAGAGTTCAATTGAACAAACCAAGATGATTTTTGATACCAATTTCTTTGGGATTGTCCGCATGACGCGCGCTGTTGTGCCCTATATGAGAAAGCAGGGCGAAGGTCGCATCATCAATATTGGTTCCGTGCTAGGGTTTATACCAGCACCCTACATGGCAACATATGCCGCTACCAAGCATGCAGTCGAAGGCTTTTCAGAATCGCTAGATCATGAGCTGCGAACAAGAGGTATCCGTGTTTCTGTGGTTGAACCTAGTTATACCAATACGCAGTTTGAAGCCAACACCCTAGAAGTAGACGCCAAAATAGATGAGTACAACCTTGCGCGGAAAGCACTCGCAAAATTAATTAAAGTAGCTATTGCAGGTGGCGATGATCCTAAAGTTGTTGCCAATGTTGTATTGAAAGCTGCCAATGCCAAACATCCTAAGTTGCGTTACCCAGCCGGAAAATCAGCATGCCGCTTGAGTTTTCTGAGAAGGTTTGCCCCTGCTGCATTAGTTGATATCGGCATTCGTAAAGAGATGAAACTGGATTCACTCGACAAAATAGCTAGCCAAGCTAGCTAACCAACGATAGGAGACCATCATGAAATTCTTATCTTTTTATCGACTTTCAGTTTTTAGTTCAATCCTATTTACAATATTGTCCATCATCTTGCTGTTTGCACCAGTTGTGATGCTATCAGCCTGGGGAGTGGAGTTAACAGACTCGGTAGGGCTGGTTACCAGACGAATAGCAGCACTCTACGCTGGCATCGCCGTGATGTACTTCTTCGCAAGGAATGCAGAGCATTCAGCAACCCGTACAGCGCTCATAGTCGGGACCATCACCGCTTGCTTGATATTGGCGCTACTTGGCATTTACGAATTTTCTATAGGGCATGCGTCGAGTGGCATTCTAGGATCTGTCATAATTGAAGTCCTTCTTGTACTGGCATTTCTATATGTCGGCACGCGCAGGAAGTAAACACCATCAAGAAACCAGGAAAAAATGCTTGTTTAGTCCGCATGTGGCGCTCTGTAAACGAGTGCGCCCTACGCGGACTAAACAAGGGCGATAAACCAGTCCCATTAAAGTAGGATATATCCGACGCTAAAACAGGAAGTATCCGACATCTTCTTCTCTCTTTTTTTGCTAGCATTAACGTTCAAATCTGAGGAGAACTCAAATGTCTAATCACTATGTATTTAAATCTTACGTGCTGGATTCAGGCGAAATAGCCGGCTTTAGAGGGGCTCTTACGGGGGTCAATAGTACGGAAACTGACTCTGTGATGTCTGAGCTGCAGCATTACGAGGAAATTTCGGCTGAAGAAAAGTATATAAAAGCTGCTGAAAAGTTGCCCGGCGAAATTTATCAGGGTGCTGTAAAGCGCCCTTGAGCAGGCTGGCGGTATAGGCAATGAGAGATTAGTCGTCTGCAAATTCAATCTGGATAGGAGAACGTCATGTTTTTTATTGGCTGGCAGGGCGTGTACGCTGTTATCGGATTAGTCATATTTGTTAGTTTACTGGTGTGGCTGTTTGCGCGGGTGCTGGAATGATGGGCGCATATCAGCATCACTAAATTGACTCACCCTGAGCACTTGGAGAAATCAATGTTTCAATCTATACCTACATCCCGAGTAAGCGCTTTACTCATTGCCTTATTTACCGCAATGGTATTCACTGCTTGCGGTAAAAATGAAGATGTTTCATCTTCCACTGCTGAGCCAAAAGTCGCAATTGCGCCCAGTGATCCTGCCGAATCAGGCGTCAAGGTAGTTAACGTGGCTATTGGCCACACTTTGGATAGCCAGAAAAGAACCGCTGACGGTAATACGGAATTCGGCGCCAAAGATTCGGTATATGTGAGTGTTGAAACTACCGGGATCGGTAAATCTGAAATCAAAGTCAAATATAAGGACATTGAATCAAACAAGGAAAGCGAAATGGAAGAAACCACGCAGAAGGTTGATACTACCGGGCCTGCTGTGAGTGAATTTCAAATCTACCATAATGGCGGCTGGGAGCCTGGAACCTACCATGTGGAAGTATTGTTAGATGGAAAGTCTGTATCTACCAAGCAATTTACGGTGAAATAATTTACTGTGAAATGAAGGCCAAGCGACTCAATACTTGATTTGAGTTTGCTTGCTGCAAGTTACTCGGGCTCAGGCTCGCTATTCGGCGTGTCGTAATGAATCACCGCCAGGAATCGAATCGGTAGCTTGGTATGTTTTTCGGGCCGATGCGGTATCTCGCCGCGAAAGGTGAGCGAGTCGCCAGGCTCCAGCACAAAAGTTTCGTCCCCCACGCGATACTCCACTTCACCTTCCAGCATGTAAATAAACTCAGTACCCGGATGCTCAAAGTTCGGGAACTCCTCGCCCGGGTCCTCCAGCGAGATCAAAAAAGGCTCAAACAGTTTCTGCGGGCCTTGATCATAAGCCAGCAGTTGATAGGTGTGGCCGCTACGGGTGCCGCGCCTGACTACCTCCATGCCCTGGCCTTTTTTCACATGCTGCACCGCGCTTTTTGGCAGGTTATAGCCTTGAAACAGGCTGGATAAGGTGACCCCCAGTGCGTTGGCGATATGCTCCAGGTTTTCCAGGCTGGTGGATGACAGCCCATTCTCTATCTTGCTTAACATGCCGCGACTGATCTGGGTCCGGTCGGAGATTTCTGCCAGCGTCAGGCTATGTTGTAAGCGCAGCTGGCGGATGCTGTTGCCGAGAAAGCGATCCAGTGCTTTGCTGGGGGCATCTGGCTGAGTTTCGAAGGCGCTTTTTGGCACGGAATTCATGGTAGTAACCCTAAAGGAGTAGTTTTTTGTCGACAGCTAAGTCACAGATTTTACTACAAAAAATCCATCTTAAAAATAAAAGTTTCATTTGGTGAAAATTAGTTGCCGATTGCTATTGACAACACATTTCGCGTTTGGTGTAATGCATCACACATGTTTCATGTGAGTAAAAAAAGTTAATACACAGTTAGTTTGAGTTGCGACGAAGCCGTGTGTTGAATAGACACCAAATTGCATCATGGGAATAGGTAAATGGCATATCAGCTGCTTAAATTTGCGCTAAGACGGGAATACAAAGAGCCTCGTTTTTTCCGGGACTGTCAGACGCCCAAGAAATCATACGATGCGATCATCATCGGTGGTGGTGGCCATGGTCTGGCAGCAGCCTACTATCTGGCCAAGGATCATGGCATTACCAATGTTGCCGTGCTTGAGCGTGGCTACATCGGTGGCGGCAATACTGGCCGTAATACCACCATTGTGCGCTCTAACTACCTGACACCGGACGGTGTGAATTTTTACGATGCCAGCGTCAAGTTGTTCGAGGGCCTGTCCACCGAGCTGGATATCAACCTGTTCTACTCCAATCGCGGTCACTTTACTTTGGCCCACAGTGAATCGGCCATGCGCACCATGCGCTGGCGTGCTGAGGTGAATAAGCATGTAGGCGTGAAAAGCGCAGTCGTGGGTACTGATGAAATCGCCAAAGCCTGTCCGCAACTGGATTTGTCCTGTAGCGGCAAAGCGCCGATACAAGGCGCTTTATTCCACGAGCCCGGCTCTATCGCCCGGCATGATGCAGTAGCCTGGGGTTATGCCCGCGGTGCCGACAGCATGGGAGTGGAAATTTTCCAGAATACTGAAGTACAAAGCATAGACGTACGTGACGGTAAAGTGCACGGCGTACAGACCAACCGTGGCTATATCGCCACCGGCAAGGTGCTGTCGGCAGTTGCAGGCTTTACGCCACGTATCTGCAAGATGGTTGACCTGAAAACCCCTATCGTGATTCATCCGCTGCAGGCTTGCGTGAGTGAGCCGATGAAGCCATGGCTGGATACTATCCTGGTGTCAGGCAGTCTGCATGTCTACGTAAGCCAGTCATCACGCGGTGAGCTGGTGATGGGTGCCTCGCTGGACCCATACGAGGTGCATTCCACACGCTCAACCTTTGATTTTGTCGAAGGACTGACCTCGCATATCGTCGATATGTTCCCTTTCCTTTCCAACGTGAAAATAGTACGGCAATGGGCCGGTATGGCCGATATGACGCCGGACTTTGCCCCCATCATGGGCAAAACCCCTATTAAGGGTTTCTACCTCGATGCGGGTTGGGGTACCTGGGGCTTCAAGGCTACGCCAGTAAGCGGCAAGACCATGGCCGCCACCATGGCCAATGACAAGGCACATGAATTGATTCACTCCTTCCGCCTGTCGCGCTTTGAGGAATACGAGCTGACCGGTGAAAAAGGTGCCGCTTCGGTTGGCCACTAGGCCTGTTTGAACAAGCTAAAAAGAAAACGGAATCCATTAAATGAAACTACTTAACTGCCCAATGAACGGACTCAGACCACTCGGTGAATTCGTGTTTGGCGGCGAGCACCGTGAAATGCCCGATGTTGCTACCTGTACAGACCAGGAGTGGGCGGCATACGTGCACTACCGCGATAACGCGCCTGGCATTAAAAAAGAATGGTGGTACCACTCACCGAGCGGTACCTGGTTTATTGCAGAAAGAAACACCATGACTGATGAAGTGCTGAATACCTACCTGTTTGGCAAGGGCCCTAAATCTGATCAAGCGCAGGAGCCGGCACTATGAGTATGCGACTGCAAAAACAAAACGGTGAATGGATCAGCCGCGACAAGCCTGTGCGCTTCAGTTTTGAAGGCAAGGAATACACCGGGTTTGAAGGCGACACCATCACTAGTGCCTTGCTGGCAGCTGGTGTCAAGGTGCTGGGGCGCAGCTTCAAGTACCACAGGCCGCGTGGTGTACTGAGTTTTGCCAATCACGACATTAATGTCATGGTCACTGACGGCAAGGATACCAATATCCGCGGTGATGTGGTCGCGCTGGAAAATGGCATGCAGTTGCAAGCCGTGAATACTGACGGCGGCGTCATCAAGGACAAGAACAGCTATATCGACAAGATTTCCCCCTTGTTGCCGGTGGGCTTTTATTACAAGGCTTTCCATAAACCGCTATTCCTGTTTCCGTTCTGGGAAAAGCTGATTCGTAAGTCGGCGGGCCTGGGCATCGTCAACTTCAACTTTCCGCGCATCAACAAACGCAAGCTCAATGCGCATTGCGATCTGTTGATCATAGGCGCTGGCCCATCCGGTCTGGCTGCTGCGCTGGCTGCTGCAAGCAATGGCCTGGAAGTCACGCTGGTAGACGAAAATCAGCAGATAGGCGGTAGCCTCAGCTACGATCATGCAGGCAGCGATGCCAATCGTAAATTGCTGGGTGAGCTACTGAATAAGGTGAACCAGACCCCTAATATTACGGTGCGTAAGGGCGCTTATGCCGCCGGTTACTATGCCGACCATATGGTGCCGGTGGTGGAGGCGGGTGGTATCACCCGTGTGCGTGCCAAGGCAGTGATTGTCGCTACCGGCGTATTCGAGCAGCCGCCCGTATTCAGAAATAACGATTTACCAGGTGTGATGCTGGGTTCTGCCGCACAGCGCTTGATTTCCCGTTTCGCGGTCAAGCCTTTTAACAAGGGCGTGGTCGTGACTGCAAATAGCCAGGGCTATCGCGTGGCACTGGACCTGCTGACTGCAGGCGCCAAGGTGGCAGCGCTGGTGGATTTCCGTGCTGATGGCCCGCGTGATCCTCTGGCCGCCGAGTTAGTGCGCCAGGGCGTCAAGATTCATGCCGGGCATTGTGTTTACGAAGTCGTGCCTAGCGCCGACAAGCTGGGCGTGAAAGCCGTGGTGATCTGCCCGTTCGATGACAGCAATAATGTGGTTGATACTGCCCGCAGCATTACCGTGGAGTGCGATGGCGTCACCATGAGTGCAGGCTGGGCACCGGCTGCAGCCTTGTTGTATCAATCCGGCATAGGCATGGATTATGACAATACTATCCAGCAGTTCGTCCCTAGCCGCCTGCCCAAGGGTATCTTTGCCGCAGGCCGCGTTAACGGCGTATTTTCACTGGAAAACCGCGTGGCCGATGGCGCACGCGCTGCTGCCGAGGTATTGCGGTTCCTCGGCAAGAGTGCACCGGAGGTAGCCGTTGGCAAGCATCAGGGCGTATCGCCCAGCCATGCTTACCCTATCGTGCCGCACCCCAAGGGCAAGAATTTTGTGGATTTCGATGAGGATATCCAGGTCAAGGATTTCATCAATGCAGCACAGGAAGGCTTCGATAATATCGAGCTGATGAAGCGCTTTACCACTGTGGGCATGGGCCCCAGCCAGGGTAAGCATTCCAATATGAATGCCATCCGCATTCTGGCCAGAATACGTGCGCTGCCGGTGGAAAAGATAGGGACGACGACTGCGCGCCCATTCTTCCATCCCACCCCATTTGGTCATCTCGGTGGCCGCAGTTTCCATTCGCATCGCCTGACCGGCATCCATGCCTGGCATGAAGCCGCCAATGCCAGCTTTGTCGATGTGGGTGCATGGTCACGCCCTGCCTATTATCAAAAGGATGGCCTGGGCAAGCAGCAACTGGTTCAGCAGGAAGTAATGGCCGTGCGCCAGGCTGCCGGCATCATTGATGGCGGCACACTGGGCAAGGTCGAGGTATGCGGCCCGGATGCTGCCCTGTTCCTGGAGCGCTTTTATACCGGCCGTTATGCCGATCAGAAAGTAGGCGAAAGCCGCTACGTATTGCTGCTGGACGACAGTGGCGTGATCGTGGATGACGGCATTGCCAGCCGCCTGGCTGATGAACTGTTTTACGTCACCATCAGCACCTCCAATGCGGCTGCGGTTTATCGTGAAATGCAACGCTGGTTGCAGATTTGGCAACTTAACGTAGGCCTGGTCAATGTCACCGGCGTCTATGGCCTGATCAATGTAGCCGGACCGAAATCGCGTGACATCCTGCAACCGCTGGTAGCACTTGATCTCAGTAATGAAGCCTTCCCCATGGGCAGTGCTCGCGTCACCAATATATTCGGTGTGCCGGTACGCTTGGTGCGGGTAGGGTTTGTTGCCGAACTGGCCTATGAAATTCACATGCCTAGTGCTTATGCTCTGCCTATGTGGAAAGCCTTGATGGAAGCGGGTGCCAACCATGGCCTGCGTGCTTTCGGTACTGATGCGCAACGTCTGCTGCGGCTTGAGCTGGGCCACCATATGCCGGGCTACGATACCGATGGCCTCACCAATCCGTTTGAAGTGGGTGCGGAATCTGCGCTGCATATGGATAAGCCCTTCTTCATCGGCCAACGCAGTTTGCAGATCATTGCCAAGAAAGTGCTGACCAAGCAACTGGTGCCGTTCACGCTGGCTGCGGGTTTCTCTGGTGAGATGCCGATGGACTGCAATCTGGTGATGGAAAATGACAAGATTACCGGCCGCGTTACCAGCATCGCCTACAGCCCAAGCCTCAGGCGCGTCATCGGCCTGGCTTATGTAGCCCCGACGCAACAGGCGCTGGGCACTGAGTTCCAGATACGTACCGATAACGGCTCGCTGGTGACAGCAACGGTTGTGGCCACCCCCTTTAATGCTTAAGTGTGAACGCGAGAGAAAATACAACATGACTCTAATGATCAAAACCACTCCGGTCAGCTATGCGCCGCTAGCGCCCAGCATGGGCGAACTAAATGGCATGCAAGTGGCGCTACGCTTTGATAGCGAGAGCATAGAAAACGCACGTAAAAGCGTGCTTGGTGTAACCGATGTCAGCTGCTTTCAACGCTTTTCTATCAAGGGCTCACAGGCAGCCAGCTGGCTATCTGCGCAGGGGCTGGCCTTGCCGCCTGAAAATAACTCATGGACGCAGGCCGCACCGGACACTTTGGTGTTGCGCCTGGGCGCCAGTGAATATCTTGTGGAAGATCAGTACCACGGTGCGCTATGCCAGCGTCTCCGTACTTTTGATCAGGCTGCAACGCCTGGCGCCTATCACGTGCAGCGTGGGGATGCTGCATTTGTGTTGAGCGGCAGCAAGGTGCTTGATCTGTTATCCGAGCTTTGCATGCTGGACCTACGTGATTCAGCCCTGCCTGCACATTCTGTTTTGATGACTCAGCTGGCAGGGATATCCGCTACCTTGCTGCGTCAGCAGTTAAATGGTGAAACCGTGTTCCGTATCTGGTGTGACGGTAGTTATGGCCCTTATTTATGGGGCATGTTGTTGGAAATCGCGCAGGAACTTGGGGGCGGTGCAGTCGGCCTCTCCTGCCATTACCAGTAAACGGTATGCGTATTTAATTTGTGCTATTTGCATTAAAAAGGGAGAGACTGATGAAAACGTTGGCAGAAGCAAAGAAGTTCCTGAAGGACAATAACGTAAAGTACATCTTGGCGCAGTTTGTGGATATTCATGGGGTTGCCAAGGTCAAGTCAGTACCTGCGGCCCATCTGGAAAGCATACTCAAGGGCGGCGCAGGTTTTGCCGGCGGTGCTATCTGGGGCATGGGCATTGCGCCTAACGGCCCGGACTATATGGCGGTCGGCGAGTTATCCACGCTGTCCTTGATCCCATGGCAGCCAGGCTATGCGCGCATCATCTGTGATGGCCATGTTGAAGGCAAGCCTTATGGCCACGATTCACGTGTGGTTCTGAAAAACCAGATTGCACGCCTGGCAAAAAATGGCTGGACACTCTATACCGGTCTGGAACCAGAGTTCTCACTGCTGAAAAAAGACGAATTCGGCAATATCCATCCGGTTGATGATACCGATACATTGCAAAAGCCATGCTATGACTACAAGGGTATTACCCGTCAGTCAGCCTATCTGGAAAAGCTTACAGAGTCTCTGATTGCAGCTGGCCTGGATGTTTACCAGATTGACCACGAAGACGCTAACGGTCAATTCGAGATCAACTACACCTATGCGGACTGTCTGAAGAGCGCTGATGATTTCATCATGTTCAAGATGGCAGCCAGTGAGATCGCCAATGAAATGGGCATGATCTGCTCATTGATGCCTAAGCCATTTAGCAACCGTCCAGGCAATGGCATGCACATGCATATGTCCATCGGCGACGGCAAGAAGAGCCTGTTCCATGACGATAGCGACAAGACCGGTCATGGTTTATCCAAGCTGGCTTACCACTTCATGGGCGGCATCCTGGCGCACGCTCCGGCATTGACAGCCCTGGCAGCGCCAACGGTGAACTCATACAAACGTCTGGTTGTGGGCCGTTCATTGACTGGCGCTACCTGGGCACCGGCTTATATATCCTACGGCAACAACAATCGCTCGACCATGGTGCGAATTCCTTATGGACGTCTCGAATTGCGCCTGCCAGATGGCGCATCCAACCCATACCTGACCACGGCTGCTGTGATCGCCGCAGGCCTGGATGGTGTGAAGCGTGAATTGGATCCAGGCAAAGGCACGAGCGATAACCTGTATGACTATAGCCACGCACAGTTGAAAGAACATGGTATTGGCATATTGCCGCAAAACCTCAATGAAGCGATTCGTGCCTTTGAGGAAGACCAGGTAATACGCGATGCCCTGGGTGATGCGCTCTCAGAAGAGTTCATCAATCTAAAAGACATGGAATGGGTTGAATACATGCGCCACGTCTCTGATTGGGAAATCAAACGTTATGTCGAGTTTTTCTAAGATTTTGCTAGGAGTTTTTATAGGGAATGTTCTAGTCATTAATTAGTACTGATCATTAAATTGTAAGGAGTAGTTTATGTGTGGAATTGTTGGATTGCTGGTGAAAAACCAGAAAATGCGCGCCAATATTGGCGAACTCATGCTGCCGATGCTCATCGGTATGACAGAACGTGGCCCTGACTCTGCCGGGATGGCGATCTTCGGTGCGCCCGTTGCTGCTGATTCCAGGAAGTTCAGCCTGTATTCAGGCGAAGAAGACTTCAACTGGATCAAGCTGGGCCATGAGTTTGAAAAACACCTGAGCACCAAGGCCAAGGTTGAGCCTAAGGCTAACCATGCGGTATTGACCACTACGCTGGAACCAGCCACCGTTAAAACCTGGCTCAAGGATAACTATCCCAAGCTGCACCTGCTGTCAGTTGGCCAGCTCATGGATATCTACAAGGATGTTGGCACGCCGGCGCAAGTGGCTGAACGTTACGACTTCAAGAACTTCAGCGGCACCCACCTGGTCGGCCATACCCGTATGGCTACCGAGTCCGCCATTACTCCGGCCCACGCCCACCCGTTTACTGCAGGCGAAGACTGGTGCCTGGTGCATAACGGCTCTTTGTCCAAT
>JBAZTJ010000066.1:0-13398 GCA_041662005.1 Candidatus Methylopumilus sp. | reverse complement strand
GCGCATGGATTTCCCTGAGCATTGGCGTATTGTGCTGATTTTTGATCATGCGAATACTGGGGTACATGGCGAACAGGAAATCGAGGCATTTCGCCAGTTGCCGGAGTTTCCCGCCAGCATTGCCGCCGACATGTGTCGGCGTGTGCTGATGCAGGCTTTGCCCGCGCTGGCAGAATCAGACCTGGTGACTTTCGGTAAAGCGATACGAGAATTGCAGGAACGTACCGGTGACTACTTTTCGCCTGTGCAAGGCGGTCGATACGCCAGCCCGCGTGTGGCCAAGGTGCTGGTCTGGCTGGAAGCACATGGCGTAGTGTGTTCAGGGCAGAGTTCATGGGGGCCTACAAGTTTCGCCATATTTGCCGATAAAGATGAAGCTGAAAGAATGTTGAGCCGGGTTAAAGAGGCGTTTTCTGAGCAAAAGGATTTGGAGTTTCTGATATGCCAGGGGCGTAATCAGGGGGCTATTTTGAAAGATTTGAGTAAATGATTTTAAGGAAAATTTAAGTGACTATTAAAGATGAAAAGCTGCAAAAAGTATCAATTCTTCATTTGATTACTGCTGCAAAAAACGCCAGCCCTTTCGATGTCAATATGGCCTACGACGCAGGGTTTGAAAAAATCATGCCGTATACCAACGTGGAGTTGAGTGAAGTCACCGCGTTGGTGCAGGACGCGATTTTCTCGCGCGGCCCCACAGGCGTGAAGCGCGAACACATTTTCATCGGTGGACGTGATATCGATATTGCTATGGATATGCTGGAAACTGCCAGGCAATCAATGGTGCCGCCATTTGAAGTATCCGTGTTTGCGGATCCATCAGGTGCCTTTACTACGGCTGCGGGCATGATGGCCAAAGTGGAGCAGCACCTCACCAAGAACTTCGGTGGCGATCTGAGCGGACGTAAAGTGAGCGTGTTCGGTGCTACCGGCCCGGTGGGCGGCTGTACTGCAGTGATTGCTGCAAAGTATGGTGCCAAGGTTGAGTTAGTAGCGCACCGTGCGCTGGTTGATGTGCAAATCAAGGCTGAGGCTTATAGCAAAAGATATAACATTAATATTGACTATGTAGATGGCAGCACCGATAGCCTTAAGCGCGACATCATGCAAAATACCGATATCGCCTTGTGTGCTGCGGCTGCCGGTATCCGCGTGGTTACCCTGGACCATATGGCGGGCTCACCGACGTTGAAAGTGGTTGCGGATGTTAACGCAGTACCGCCTACCGGCGCGGAAGGCGTGGACGTGTATGCGGATGGCGTGGCTATCCCAGGTACTGGCGCTTTTGGTATTGGCGCATTGGCAATCGGCAATGTGAAATACACCACGCAACATAACCTGCTCAAGCAAATGCTGGCAACCGATCAGAAGCTGTATCTGGATTTTCTGTCTGCATTTGAAATGGCCCGTAAGAGCCTTTAGACGTAGGTAATTTTTGGGTCTAACCCGATTAGTTATCCATTAAAATTTATGACTTTTAGTATTTTTAATAAGAGTTAATCATTATTAAAAAAATCCTGGTAGCGGCAGTTTCAGCACGGCCCTTCGTGAAGGCAGCGGTTCAGGCTGGCTATGAGGTGGTTGCGATGGATGTGTTTGCCGATGCGGATACGCAGCGTGCTGCCCATCAGGCATTTAAGCTTGGCTATGACAATGGTGGTTTTGTCGCCGATGAAGTTGAGCGTGTGCTCGATCAACTGGATATTAAATCCATGTGCGGCCTGGTTTACGGCAGTGGTTTTGAGGCCCAGCCGGATTTGCTGGAGCGCATAGAAAGTCGCCTGCCATTGTTGGGTAACAGGCCGATTGTCGTGCGTAACCTGAAGCGTCCCCGTCAGTTTTTTATGCTGCTGGATGCGCTGCATATTAGCCATCCGGATATTAGTTTCAGCCCGCTGGATGATACTGCAGGCTGGCTGCAGAAGCACGCAGGCGGCTCGGGTGGTACCCATGTGATGCAAGCTCCTTCTGGCGTAGCCCCGCAGCATGGCCACTATTTTCAGCGAGCGATGCCAGGTGAGCCTGTCTCGGTGCTGTTTCTGGCAGATGGGCAGCAGATCAAAGTGATCGGTTTTAACCAGCAGTGGGTGGCGCCAAGTGCCGGCATGCCTTACCGCTATGGTGGTGTTGTGGGTCATGCCGAGCTTGCTGCCAGTGTTAAGCAGCAACTGATATTGGCGGCACAAAAACTCACTAGCGCTGTGGGTTTGCGAGGTTTGAATAGCCTTGATGCAGTGATTGATGGCGAGCGAGTGTGGGTGCTGGAAATCAACCCTCGACTAAGCTCAACCTTTGACTTGTACCAGTCCAAAGACTGTAACCTGTTTGAGTGGCATGTGCGTGCATGCACTACAGGTCTTGCAGGTATGACGGAGGCGCTGCCCATACCGAAAATTGCTAAAGCCAGGCAAGTGGTATATGCACCCTATGATTTAGTGTTGCCCGCAGAATTTGCGTGGCCGGAATGGGTGGCGGATATTCCCATGCCCAATAGCACGATTGCTGCAGATAACCCGGTGTGCACTGTACTCGCCGAAGCGGATAACGCGACTGCTGCGCAGGCGTTGGTGTTGTCCAGAAAAGCAATCATTGAAGATTTAATAAAAACATTGAAGAGGTGAGGAAAGCATGAGCGAGAATCTGAATCAAAACGAACATACCCTGGACACAAGTAGCTGGCCTAGCGTCAATGGTTTGACTAACCCACTGGTAGATAGCCTGCTGGCAAATGCCAAAAATCTGCGCCTGGGTGTCGAAAAGTCCGCCAACGGCGCGACTATTGTCGATGCAGGCATCAAGCATGCAGGTGGTCTGGAAGCGGGGCGCCTGATTGCTGAAATCTGCATGGGCGGCCTCGGCCACGTTAACTTGCAGACGTCATCTACTTTCCAGCATTGGCCATGGATGTTGTCGGTGCACTCCAATAATCCGATTCTGTCTTGCCTGGGCAGCCAATATGCTGGCTGGAGCCTGGCGCATGAAAAATTCTTTTCATTGGGTTCAGGCCCTGGCCGTGCCATTGCCGCGCGTGAGGATTTGTACAAAGAGCTAGGTTACAAAGACCAAGCCAATGCAGCCTGTCTGGTGCTGGAAAGCGATAAGGCGCCGCCCATCGAAGTAATTGAAAAAGTATCGCGCGACACAGGCATTGCTGTAGAAAATCTGACTTTTATCCTGACCCCGACGCGCAGTCTTGCCGGTACCGTGCAGATTGTAGCGCGTGTGCTGGAAGTGGCCATGCATAAAATACATACGCTGCATTTCCCGCTGGATCATGTGGTCGATGGCATGGCCAGTGCGCCGGTACCGCCACCTGCGCCAGATTTTCTGATCGGCATGGGGCGCACCAATGACGCCATCCTGTTTGGCGGCCACGCGCATCTCTTCGTCAAAGGCAGTGATGAGGCTGCAGCCAAGCTGGCAAAGGAGCTGCCAAGCAGCTCATCGCGTGACTATGGCCGTCCATTTGCCGAAGTGTTCAAGAGTGTAAATATGGATTTTTACAAGATAGACCCGATGTTGTTCAGCCCGGCCGCAGTCACCGTCACTGCTGTTGAGTCTGGCAAAACCTTCACGGGTGGCAAGCTGGATGCAGCCCTTATTGACCAATCATTCGGATATGCGTCTTAATTTGCTGCTAGACCTGATTTAATGCAACGTATTCCCGTCTTTACTGACGATCCCGGTTGGCATGGCAAGCGTTTGATGCAGGCACTTGCCAGCCGCGGTTTCGAGGCAGTATTTGTTTCGCTCAAGGATTGTTATTTCAATTTAACGCCAGGCCAGTCTGGTGTAGTGATTCCAGGCTTTGAAGAAGCATTGCCCCGCTGCGCCTTCGTACGCGGTGTGCCTGGTGGCACCTTGCAGCAGGTGATTGCACGCCTGGATGTATTGCATGCGCTACAGATGCTTGGGATCAAGGTGTATAACGATGGCCGCGCGGTAGAGCGTACCGTGGATAAGGCCATGACCAGCTTTTTGCTGCACCATCATGGCGTGAATACACCCGATACCTGGGTGTGCGAATCGCGGCATTATGCGCATGATTTAATCCAGTATGAAACCTCCATGGCCAGTCCCTTAGTCATCAAGCCACTGTTCGGCTCCCAAGGGCAGGGTGTGCGCAAGCTGGAGCATGGCACTCCTTTTCCTGTCCCTATGGATGAACATGTGGATGGCCTATATTACCTGCAGCGCTATGTAGATAGCGGTGAGGGTGCCTGGCATGATCATCGGGTGTTTTTCATCAACGGCAAAGC
Organism: Candidatus Methylopumilus sp.; assembly: GCA_041662005.1. Classification (GTDB taxonomy): domain Bacteria; phylum Pseudomonadota; class Gammaproteobacteria; order Burkholderiales; family Methylophilaceae; genus DATHXC01. The sequence continues at coordinate 9,139 of JBAZTJ010000066.1, read as the reverse complement.
TATCGGGGCAATGGTGCGACACGGAAACAGCTGGGTGAATAATGTGGCCTTGGGTGGGCGCTGTGAAGCGCATTCTCATATGGGGGAAGTGGCCGAACTGGCAGAGGCTGCTGCTCATGCGGTCACGATAGACTACTGTGGGGTCGACGTAATTCGCGATCGTGACGGTAAGTTGTATGTGCTGGAAGTGAATAGCATCCCCGCCTGGAAAGGTCTGCAGGGCGTTGTCGAACTGGATATCGCCCAGGCACTGGTTGACGACTTCCTGACGAAGGCACTTTAGGGTGAGCTCTCTTGAAAGTTTGAGCACGCAGGAGCGATCAGCTTTTATCGCCGCTGCATTCAAGCAGGCATGCCTGGATGAGTTGAGCGCACTCAAGCCCGGGAATGTACATATTTATGCGGATGGCCATGGCATGGTGGTACAGGATTTCATCAAAAGTGCCGAAGTTGCCTCCGCAGTCATTGCCCAGCCTTATTTAAGCGTAGGGCAGCGTATTCAAGCCGCAGTCGAGGCAACCTGGCAAGCCGTGGGCTGCAATACCAATCTGGGTATCATTTTATTGGCTGCCCCCATCATTCAGGCTGCATTTTCAGATATTCCTGATGATTTAAGAAGCCGGCTACAGAGTGTGCTCAATGAGCTTACCGTAGATGATGCGAAACTGGCGTATCAGGCGATTCAACGCGCATCACCCGCCGGCTTGGGGCGAAGCGAGTATCATGATGTGAGTCTGGAACCAACTGTGAGCTTGCTGGCCGGAATGCAGGAGGCGCAACAACGAGACTTGATTGCCCGGCAGTATGCAAATGGCTATGCTGATATATTCGAGTTTGGCATCAGTCGTTATCATCAAACCTTGACACGCTGGGAACGTCCCGGTTGGGCGACAACATCACTTTATCTGGGCTACCTGGCACAATTCAATGATAGTCATATTGCCCGTAAGTATAGTGACGAGGTAGCTGATAGCGTAAGGCAGGAGGCTGGTGTCCATGATCTGGCGCTGTTAGCTCTTGAAAATCCCAAGCCCTATCTGCGCGAACTATTGCAGTTTGATGTAAAACTAAAAGAGCGTGGACTTAATCCGGGAACCAGTGCAGATATGACTGTGGGTAGTTTGTTAGCAATAGCTTTAAATGTAACGTAATAAAAATGGCGCCTTAGGCGCCATTTTTATTACGGGTATTCTCTAAATGTCAACTTAAAGCACTGTAAAGTCTGTAGATGCCAGATCTGTACCTGCTCCAAGATTTGCAAACAATATCGCAGCTTTTACAGCCGTAACCCCATCAGCATCGTAATAAAGATTACCAGTAGCTTGATCATAAATAATGAAGTCATCAGTATCCGCTGCTGCGACGCCCTCATGAAAATTAGCTGCGCTAAGTTCGCCGACATAGTCATTGCCAACAGCTCCGACTAGTTTAGTGAAAATAGTTTTGGATAACTGGATTGTATCCACGCCGGATTCAAAGTCGCCAATAGTATCTGCATTAGTCGTGCTGGATAGGGTTGTATCAAAAACAAAGTAATCGCTACCCGCATTACCTTCGAGATAGTCATTACCTGCACCGCCAGTTAGCGCATCATTGCCGCCACGACCATAAAGTGCGTCATTGCCAGCTAATCCTGCCAGTTGGTTATCTAGATTGTTGCCAACAATTTCATTGGCAAGAGTGTTTCCAGTTGCATATATTACACTCTCTACATTGGCTAATTGAATGTTCTCCACGTTTGCATATAAGCTAGTAATGTTGACCCTTCCAATCACGGTATCAACGCCACTACCGATCGACGACCCTTCGCTAACTTTGTCCAGTTTGTTGTTGATATAGTATGTATCATTACCGTTACCGCCTGCCAGTATGTCTCCATTAATACCTACTCCACCATCTAAGGTGTCATTTCCATCAAGGCCGTTAAGTATGTTGCCAAATTCATTACCAATAAGGATGTTGGCTTGTGTGTTGCCAGTTGCTATTTTTGCAGTACTACCATCAGCGAGCTTAATGTTTTCAACGTTTTTAGCTAGCGTGTAGCTGACTGTAGATATAACTCTATCCGTGCCATCTCCGCCGTTTTCGATAATTAGATCTGAAGCACTATTGACTACATAGATGTCATTGCCCGTACCGCCTTTCATAGTGTCTACGCCAACTCCACCATCAAGGCTATCATTGCCATTCATGCCAACTAAAATGTCGTTACCGTCATTTCCATTAATAATGTCGTTGGTCGAAGTTCCTAGCAAATAATCCTTGAGTAGTCCGCCATTTACAATGGTAGCATTGTCAATAGAAGGCTCTGCAGGGTTGATTTCAAAGTTATATTGTGTGGTATTGATTATGGTTGTACTTCCGCCATTCTCAATTAACAAATAATAATCTCCCGTAAAATTTGCAGCAAAATCGAAAAGATAGCCGCTTGTTGGAGTGCCACTCACGTAGTGACTTACAAGTACATTCTCACTGCTATCCAATATTGATATTTTGAAAAACTCCTTGATTGTGCCGTCGGGATCAGTTCCAGAAACGACCTCATCAGGAGTGAGGTTGGTGGGCGCATCAAACTTAAATGAGTAAATGCCAGTCTGGTCGACCGAGAACTTGAAGTAATCTTTGTCTGATACGCCTGAAAGGTTGCCAAGTACGGTAGGAGTTTCTAATGCATCAACTAATGGTGTGCCATTGCCTACGGGAATGAGTGTGGCGGTGATGGCGCTGTTGTTGGTTTCCAGTTCTCCGGTAGCTGTGACAGAGGGGAGTGTGGATAAGGTAATGCCGTACTGGTCACTACTGAACTTAGTTAAATCAGACGCAGATACTGCAATATAGTAGGTGCCCGGAAATGGGCTGAACACGATGTTGCTGAAGTCTGCACCGCCACTGTTAGAGAAAATAACAATGCCGCTACCATCCATCACCTCGATTTTGAATGAGTCATTTGTGCTACCAGCCGGTAATTTAAATTTAAGATTAAGGGCGGCAGACTCACTAAGTGTAAATTTGAAGAAGTCTTTATCAGTTATAGAGTTGAGTTGCCCTCCTATAGATGTGCCGAATATGCCTGTGTTTGCTGAGCTGAGTGTGTCGTTCGACTCAAATTCAAAACTTGCCATTTATTATCCCCTTGATCGTGAAGCTGATTTTTAGAAGTAACGCACAGTTAGACTCAGATGTGTTCTTAAGGTCATCTTAAAGCATTAACTTATGCCTGCTAAGTAAAAAGCATAGCATGCAATATTGTGTCTATAGTAAACAAATTTCTTGTAAATTTAACTTTAATATTGCCTTGCCGCATTATGTGAATTTTTCGCAATGGTCGTTTTACTGTTAGCGAATTCGGTTACAATATCGGGCTTAGTATTTAGTTTTTGTAATTGAGATGGCGCCTCCCTGTTAAGGAAGGTGTGTCTTTATATTTTTAGCATTTTTGGAGGAAACTATGGCTACTTTGTTAGAGCAATTAAAAACCATGACAACCATCGTGGCTGATACCGGCGACGTTGAAGCGATTAAAGTCGTCAAACCGTATGACGCAACAACCAATCCATCGCTGCTGTTAAAGGCAAGTCAATTGCCACAGTATGCACCGTTGATTGAAGAGGCGATTGCCTACGCTAAATCACAAAGCAGCAACAAGGCACAACAAATTGAAGATGCAGCCGACAAGTTGGCTGTTTCTATCGGTCTGGAAATTCTGAAGCACATCCCAGGTCGCATTTCTACTGAAGTTGATGCACGTCTGTCCTTCAACATTGATGCGATGGTGGCTAAAGGCCGTAAGCTGATCAAACTGTATCAAGATGCTGGCATTTCTAAAGAGCGCGTACTGATTAAGCTGGCTTCTACCTGGGAAGGTATCAAGGCTGGCGAAATTCTGGAAAAAGAAGGCATCAACTGTAACCTGACATTGTTGTTTGGTTTTGGCCAGGCGCGTGCTTGTGCAGAAGCTGGCGTATTCCTGATCTCTCCATTCGTGGGTCGTATTTTAGATTGGTACAAAGCTAAAACTGGCGAAACCTATACCTCAGAAACTGATCCAGGTGTTGTGTCTGTACGTAAGATTTATGCTTACTACAAAGAGCATGGTTATAAAACAGTGGTCATGGGCGCTTCATTCCGTAACATCGGTGAAGTGACTGCATTGGCCGGTTGCGATCGTTTGACGATTGCTCCTAACCTGTTGCAAGAGTTAGAAGCTACGCAAGGTGACTTGCCACGTTTGTTGGTTGATGGCGGCGCTAAAGCATCTGCACCAGCCAGGTTGACCGAGGGTGAGTTCCGCTTTGCCCTGAATGAAGATGCAATGGCTACAGAAAAGCTTGCTGAAGGCATTCGTGGTTTTGTTGTGGATCAAAACAAGTTGGAAGCCGCACTGTCAGAGAAGCTTTAAACAGACGGTTTTATTGAACGTTGACATCTATTGCAATAGCGCTATAAGATGTTGGCTCTCTTTTTAATAAGTAGTATTTTTAGAGTAGTAGTAACGTAACCTTTCGGAGAAAATATCATGGCATTAACCCAAATGGCACTAGATTCATTAGATTTCGATGCAACAGTTGCTTTGGCAACTGCAGTTGCTCCACACGTAGACATTCTTGAAATCGGTACTCCATGCATCAAGCACAACGGTATCAAGTTGCTGGAAACTTTGCGCGCTAAGTTCCCAAACAACAAGATCCTGGTTGACTTGAAGACTATGGATGCTGGCTTCTACGAAGCTGAGCCATTCTACAAAGCTGGTGCTGACATCTGTACAGTTCTGGGTACTGCTGATCTGGGCACTATCAAAGGCGTAATCGACGTTGCTAACAAGTACGGTAAAGAAGCTCAAGTTGACTTGATCAACGTGACTGACAAAGCTGCACGTACTAAAGAAGCTGTTAAGCTTGGCGCACACATCATTGGCGTGCATACTGGTCTGGATCAGCAAGCTGCTGGTCAAACACCATTTGCCGACTTGGCTCTGGTTAACGGTTTAGGCCTGGGTGTTAAGGTTTCTGTTGCTGGTGGCGTTAAGGCTGCAACTGTTAAGCAAGTTAAAGATGCTGGCGCTAGCATCATTGTAGCTGGCGCTGCCATCTACGGTGCTGCTGATCCTGCTGCTTCTGCTGCTGAAATCACTGGTCTGGCACACTAAATCTTAGTTCACTAAGTTTAGTTTATTAGGCTAGTAAAGCTCTAAAATAATCCACCATCTCGGTTCAGTCATGACCCGGCATGGTGGATTTATTTTTGTGCGGGATACCTATTGAATCGCCTGCAATGCCAGGCATAAAACAAGATATTAAAAAGAGGTGTAAACATGTATCAGAAACTTATCTTAGACAAACTGACTAGCGTACTTGACGTCACTACACCAGGCAATGATGACAAGCTGATTGGCCTGATCAACGAAGCTGGCCGTGTTTTTGTTACAGGAGCAGGTCGCTCTGGCCTGGTATCACGTTTTTTTGCAATGCGCCTTGTGCATAGTGGCTACCAAGTCAACATGGTGGGTGAGATCGTCACTCCTAGCATCCAGAAGGGTGACCTGTTTATCGTGATTTCTGGTTCCGGTGGCACTGAGACATTACTTCCGTTGGTGAAAAAAGCTAAGTCGGTTGGCGCTAAAGTGGCTGTGATTTCCATGAAGGACAAGTCCGCTATGGCTGATGTTGCTGATCTGGTCGTGCAGGTTGGTAAGGATGAGTCCTATGGCAAGGTTTATGAAATGCCTATGGGGACAGTATTCGAATTGTCTACACTGGTTTTCCTGGAAGCTACTATTGCTAAGATTATGCATGCGAAGGGTTTGACTGAAGAAGGTATGCGCGCCATCCACGCAAATCTGGAATAGGTTGAACTTGTTGTCTGAGTTAAGTATGTAGGCAATGTCAGGTTTTCTGCTGGTACTGATAATCAATTTTAAAGAAATGCCATAGTTAGCCGATAAGTAGTATCACGGTGAGCTATGGCAATTTTTTTAAATGAAATAGCGGGTAGTGAATATAAATACATATAAAAAAATTAGATTGTTTTTACCTTGCTTATCCTCTAATAAAAATATGTTTTATATGGTTAATATTGCCGTAGCAGTAGATTCAGGTAATGGTGGGTGGCGAGAATTACCTTAGCTAGACACTCGGATTTATGTAATAATGCACGCAAAATTTTATGGCTTAATGTTAAACAGACTTAAGTCACAGTACGGCATTGCTCAACAAGTGGTGCTAATTTTGTTTCTACGGAAACTTTGATATGGAGAAGAAAATGGCTGTTATTGATCGTGTTTTAGTAGGTGAAGCGCTGGTGATTGAAGAGCGTCCTGATCACAGTGGGTTAGATTTGCTGAATGTTGCGCATATCGACCTGATTATGGGACCACGTGGTAGCGCTGCTGAAGATGCATTCTGCCGCACCCTGACCGACCAAAAGTTTGGTGTTAACGGCTTGTTAGCGATTGTTGCACCTAACATGATGGTTAAACCAGCTACAGTAATGTTCAATAAAGTAACTATCAAGAACGGCCGTCAAGCTGTTCAAATGTTTGGCCCAGCACAGCGCGGTGTTGCGATGGCTGTAATGGACTGTGTTGCTGATGGCACTATCCCACAAGACGAAGCTGATAACGTATTCATTTGCGTAGGCGTTTTCATCGACAGCCGTGCTGATATCGATGAGCGTATTCAAGAGTGGAACTACAAAGCAACCAAGCAAGCAATCAAGAGCGCTGTTGCTCGCGAGCCAAAAGTTGCAGACGTAGTTAAGTTGTACAAAGAAACTGCTCACCCATTTGCAGCTAAGAACTAATTCATTAGTTTTCGTTGTTAAATAAAAAAGCCCAACAATGTTGGGCTTTTTTATTGGTGTCAGTTATGCCAGCTAGGCAAGCTGACTGATTTGTGCTGGATTGATCTTGCCTGCATGCAGTGCGCTGGCAATGAGCACACCATGTATGCTCATATCCTTGAGTTGTCTCAAGTCTTCAAAATCTCTTGCCCCACCGGCCGCGTAGATTTTTTGTCCCAGGGCCATTTTTTGCAGGCTTAGCAGCTGCTCAATATCCGGGCCGCTAGTACTGCCTACCTTGCTTAATGACATTGCAATGATGCTCTCTGGCCAAAAGTCGGCAGTTTCCAGCAGCTCCATGGGGCCAAAGAACGTACCTGCTTTAAAATCAAGAGAGAGAATGTGGCGATCGCAAGCCTTGCTTAGTTCGCGGTAATGCGTCAAATCTTTGAGGCTTTCAGTGCCAAGCACGATACTAAGACCTGAGGCGCGCTGAATACTTGCTACTGAGTCAAAACCTGCATCCAGCCAGAAATCGATTTTCGGATAGGCTTTTTTCAGGCCATTCACCAGCTCAAAATGATTACCATTTTTTTGTATGGCGTTGATGTCTGCGATGTACACGCAGTCGAATGGGTATAATTCCAGCAGAGCATTGAGCACATGGCGTGGTTCGCTGGATGGGCACAGGCTGGACTGTATAGGCAGATAGTTCTGCCTGTCACCGCGTTTGGCATGCACCACTTGCCCATTCAGCAGGTCAATCACAGGGATAATGTTCATTTTGTCCAGTTGCTAAAGCGAATAGCTGTAAAAGTCATCATAAAAACAAGAGAGTGTTCGTTGAAAATTTTTGTCTGTGAGTTTATCACCGGCGGTGGATTATACCGCGAGTCCATCCCAGCTTCCTTGGCCCAGGAAGGAATGATGATGCGGGATGCGTTGCTGAGCGATTTATCGACGCTAGCCGATGTAGAGCTTACCTCGACCTACGATATGCGTATTACGCCACCTTTACGCGCCAACCAGGCTATTCCGGTACAAGTCCAGGATGACGTTTGGCAGGTGTGGGCCGAATGCATCGCCCAGGCAGATGCTGTATGGCTGATTGCGCCTGAAACTGGCGGGTTGTTAACGAGGCTGACTGTATTGGTCAATCACTATAATAAGCTGCTGCTTGGCTGCACATTAGCTGCGGTGGAGATTGCCAGCAGCAAGTCCTTAACTAGTCAGGCGTTGACACGTGCAGGTGTTGCCACAATTCCCGTCTATCACTTTGTGGACTGGTTGAGGGAGGCTCCTCAAGCTACAAACGGGTGGGTTGCCAAGATGAATGATGGTGCTGGTTGCGAGGATAGTGGCTATTTTGATAAAGCCGATACCATGGTGGAGTGGATGCAGACTCGGCAGTCCTCGCATGTGATCCAGGCCTATCAACGCGGCACGCCAGCCAGTATTTCGATGCTATGCAAGCAGGGCGATGCATGGTTGCTGAGTTGTAATCAGCAGAAAATTGAAATAGTGGATGGAAAATTCTGCTACTCGGGGAGCATCATCAATGGCATGGCGGAACATTGGCAGGCTTTTGAGTGCATCGCAAAGCAGGTCGCTCAGGCTTTACCAGGTCTGGCAGGCTATGTTGGTATAGATGTGATCGTCAGCGCTGACAGCACTATCCATGTGCTGGAGATTAATCCCCGGCTGACCACCTCCTATGTAGGCCTGCACTCGTCCATTAACTGTAATCCAGCACAGCTGGTATTGGATATGTTGCTCTATAATGATGTTTTCGTGATGCCTGCTATCACGCGCCAAAAGGTAGAAGTGACTCTCCATGCTTAATCAACAAAAGCAACTTAGCCTCGGCTGGGATGTCGGCGGCGCACATCTTAAGGCAGCTTTGCTTGGCTCCGATGGCGCTGTGTTGCAAGTAATTCAAGTTGAATGCCCGCTGTGGCGAGGTCTGGACAAGCTGGAGCAGGCAGTGCTTGATGTGCTGGGGCAGCTAGTAGCTCGCTTCGAGATGCTACCCCAGCAGCATGCCGTAACCATGACCGGAGAATTAGCAGATATCTTTGCTGATCGGAATGCCGGCGTCCTGGAGATTTCAGATTTGATGTGTCAGCTGCTACCCGGCAAGGTGGTTTTCTATGCCGGTACAGCAGGTTTCGTTGCGATTGCAGATGTGGCCTACAGTACTTCGTATATCGCCTCCGCCAACTGGCTGGCAAGTGCTGCATTTGTTGCGCAGCAGCTAGGTAACGGCTTATTTATCGACATTGGCAGTACCACCTCGGATCTGGTGTTATTAGCTGAGGGGCAGCCGCAAGCGCGCGGTTTTTCAGATGCTACACGCATGCAA
>JBAZTJ010000065.1:10018-13469 GCA_041662005.1 Candidatus Methylopumilus sp. | reverse complement strand
ATCTGGAATGGTACAGCACCCAGCTTGAACGCCAGGCCTGCCACAATGAACACAAGCCCCAGCACCAGCACCGGCTTATCTTGCACACCGCTGATGAGCGCTGCAGCAACCTCTGATATATTCAGGCTGCCTGTGGCGCCATAGAGCATGGACATGCCGTATAGCAGCATGCCTGAAGCCAGTGCGCCCAGCACAAAATACTTCATGGCTGCTTCTGTCGCACGTGCATTGTCGCGATCCAAGGCCACTAAGGCATACAGACACAGCGACAGCAATTCAAGCCCCATATAGAGCGTGAGGAAGTGCTGGCCGGAGACCATGATCATCATGCCCAATATGGCAAACAGGACCAGCGCATAGAACTCGCCACGGAACATGCCACGCAAGGTGATGTAGCTACGTGTGTATACCAGCATAATGGAAGCACTGAGGTAGATCATCAGTTTCAACACATCGGCCAGAGCATCATCGACAAACATGCCGTTGAAAGCATAGCCTACGCTTGGCGCGTGGCTGCTAATCGTCAGGTAAGCCGCGCCCAGTAAGGTGGTCTGCGCAAGGATGTAAATAATGATGCGGTTACCGGGCTTGAGGAATAAATCCAGCAACAGTATGAACATCGCCATACAGAGAACCAGTATCTCCGGCATTGCGCTGAATAAATCGGTTTGGATACCATTCATGTTTCTAGTTTTCCACTTTTACTTTTGATGGCACTTTAGGTGATTGCACTTTAAGTAATTGCACTTGAGGTGTAGGCATTTTATGTCCCATGATTTTTCTTTATCAGAGGCCGGCTGGTAGTTTGCTCTGCGCCATGTGTGCAAGCAAGTTGCTCACTGTCGCATGCGTCATCTCGGTAATCGGTGCAGGGTACAAACCAAAACCAAGCACCATCGCAGCAAGAATAGCCAGTATCAGGAACTCACGCTTATTGATATCCACCAGTTCCGCCACATGCTTATTGCCGATGTCGCCGTAGAAAACGCGCTTGACCATCCATAGCGTATACGCTGCACCAAAGATCAAGGTGGTTGAGGCCAGGAATGCATACCAGAAGTTCACTTGCATGGCGCCCAGAATGACCATGAACTCACCGACGAAGCCGGAAGTACCGGGCAATCCGGCATTGGCCATGGCAAACAGCACGGCGAAAGCGGCAAACTTGGGCATGGTATTGACCACACCACCGTAATCGGCGATCTGGCGCGAATGCATGCGGTCATACAGTACACCGACGCTGAGGAACATGGCACCTGAAATAAAGCCGTGAGAAATCATCTGCACGATGGCGCCATCCATACCTAGCGGATTGAATATAAAGAAACCCAGTGTGACAAAACCCATATGCGAAATTGACGAGTAGGCGATCAATTTTTTCATGTCCTGCTGCACCAGCGCCACCAGTGCGATATACACCACAGCAATCAGCGACAAGGTAATCATGAAACCTGCCAGGTAATTAGCGGCATCAGGGGCAATCGGCATGGCAAAACGCAGGAAGCTGTAACCGCCCAGTTTCAACATGATGGCAGCCAGCACCACAGAACCGCCAGTCGGCGCTTCCACGTGGGCATCAGGCAACCAGGTATGCAGCGGCCACATGGGTATCTTCACCGCGAATGCCATGAAGAACGCCATAAACAGGAATATCTGCACGTTCATCGGCAGCGGCATGGCGTAGTAATCAACCAGCTCGAAACTGTTGCTCTGGTGATACAGGTAGATAAATGCCACCAGCATCAGCAAGGAACCCAGCAAGGTGTACAGGAAGAACTTGATGGTAGCGTATACACGGTTAGGGCCGCCCCAGATACCGATCACCAGGAACATGGGGATGAGCATGGCTTCCCAGAATACATAGTAAAGAATGGCATCCAGTGCGCTGAACACCCCTATCATCAAACCCGACATGATGAGGAAAGACGCCATGTATTGTGCAACGCGTTTTTCGATCACCTCCCAGCCGGCAATCACCACAATCACAGTGGTAAAGCTGGTCAGCAGGATCAATGGCACTGATATGCCGTCTACCCCTAAGTGGTAGTTAATGTTAAACGCCGGTATCCAGCGGAAACCCTCCTGGAACTGGAAGCCACCATCGGCAAAATTAAAGCCGGTGTATAGGGGAATAGTGACAGCAAAAGCGACAAGACTGCCAGCCAATGCCAGCCAGCGTGCCAGCGTGGCATTTTTATCATCGCCGGTACATAGCACCATGATGCCTGCAAGAATCGGCACCCAAACGGCAAGACTTAAGATAGGTAGGTCCACCGATTACACTTTCATGAATAACGTCAGTAACAGAAACACACCAATAATCATGGCGAACGCATAGTGATAGATCAACCCCGACTGCAGCTTGCGTATCACGCCTGAGATACGCACGATGAGGCGTGCAGTGCCGTTCACCAGCGTGCCATCTATCATCTTGATATCGCCTATGCGCCACAATTTATCGCCTATATAGCGGGAGCCGCCTGCAAACACCTTCTCATTGAAGGCATCAAAGCCATATTTGTTCTCAAGGATGGTGTAAATCAGGCTGAATCTGTGTTTAATCGCCTCAGGAATATCCGGACGCTTCATGTAGAAGAACCAGGACAAACCTACGCCGGAAGCTGCCAGCAGGAATGGCAAGGTAGTCAGTCCATGTACGGCCATGGCAAATGCACTATGGAAATGATGGGCAAGCTCATGCATTACAGGGTGCGCTTCTGCATTGACGTAAATGACCCCATTGAAAAAGTCGCCATATAGCATAGGCCCTATCGCAATATAGCCAATCACCAGTGAAGGAATCGCCAGCGCAATCAGCGGCAAGGTGACCGCCCAGGAAGACTCATGCGGTTTGTCATGCGGACCCAGGCCATGGTGATGGCCGTGATCATCATCGTGGTGTGTGTGGCTATCGTGATGTTCGGCTTTTTCCATCCAGCGTTCTTTGCCATGGAACACCAGGAAATACATGCGGAAAGAATAGAATGCCGTGACGAACACGCCAGCCAGTACCGCAAAATAAGCAAAGCCGCTACCGGGAATATGCGACATCTCGGCAGCTTCGATAATGGAATCCTTGGAGTAAAAGCCGGACAGGAATGGAGTGCCAATCAGGGCCAGCGAACCAACCAGCGAGGTAATCCAGGTGATAGGCATGTACTTGCGCAAACCACCCATATTGCGGATATCCTGATCGTGGTGCATGCCCATGATCACCGAACCGGCACCCAGGAACAGCAAGGCCTTGAAGAAAGCATGTGTCATCAGGTGAAAAATAGCCACCGAGTATGCGGATGCGCCCAGTGCTACCGTCATATAGCCCAGCTGTGACAGCGTGGAATAAGCCACCACGCGCTTGATATCATTCTGGATAATACCCAGGAAGCCCATAAACAAGGCAGTAATCGCCCCAATGACCATCACCGTCGACAATGCGGTAGTGGAGAGCTCA
>JBAZTJ010000065.1:0-10008 GCA_041662005.1 Candidatus Methylopumilus sp. | reverse complement strand
GTGCCACCATGAAGATGCCGGCCGTGACCATGGTAGCAGCGTGGATCAATGCCGAGATAGGCGTCGGACCTTCCATAGAATCGGGCAGCCATACATGCAAAGGCACTTGCGCCGACTTGCCCATAGCGCCAATAAACAACAATATGCAGATCACGGTCATCAGCGACCAGTGCGTACCGGGAATAATACTGACCGTCGTATCGGCAAATTGCGGTGCAATGGAGAACACGGCTGCGTAATCCAGGCTACCGAGGAAAAACAGCACCATGCCTATGCCCAGCAGAAAACCAAAGTCGCCTACGCGGTTGACCAGGAAAGCCTTGAGGTTGGCATAAATTGCTGTTGGCCGGGTGTACCAGAAGCCGATCAGCAGGTAAGAAACCAAGCCTACTGCTTCCCATCCGAAGAACAGCTGCATGAAGTTATTGGCCATGACCAGCATGAGCATGGCAAACGTAAATAGCGAGATATAGCTAAAGAAGCGGCTGTAACCCGGGTCTTCCTTCATATAGCCTATGGTGTAAATGTGCACCATCAGTGAAACAAAGGTGACCACCACCATCATTACTGCGGTCAGCCTGTCCACCAGAAAACCCACCTCAAAGCTCACGCCACCGCTCACCAGCCAGGTATACACGGTGCCGTTAAATACATGGCCAGCCAGCGCATCCATAAACACATAGACTGAAAGAGCAAATGCCCCACCCACGCCCAGTATAGTCAGCACATGGGCGGCTGACCGGGGCAGTACCCGCCCAAACAGGCCGACAACAATAGCTGCAAACAAAGGTAGCAGCGGGATCAGCAGGTAGATTTTTTGCATCTCGGTCATATTTTTATTCTTAAATTTAGCCTTTTAAGCTATCCAGGTCATCCACATTGATGGTTTTAAGATTACGGAACAGCACCACCAGAATCGCCAGGCCTATCGCTGACTCGGCCGCAGCCACCGTCAGGATAAAGAATACAAATATCTGCCCGGCTATATCGTTGAGGTAATGCGAGAAGGCAATAAAGTTGAGATTTACCGCAAGCAGCATGAGCTCGATCGCCATCAGCAGCACGATAACGTTCTTGCGATTGAGGAAAATTCCGACCACGCTGATAGCAAACAGCAGCGAGCCCAGAATAAGGTAATGCGACAAGCTGACCATCAGGAGTTTTCCTTTCCATCAGCAGCGCCCGCATCAGGCGCCTCGGTCTCGGCTTTCATACTGACCATACGGATACGGTCTGCGCGTTTCACTCGTACTTGCTCGGCAGGGTTCATGGATTTAGAGTCCTTGCGATCGCGTAAAGTCAAGGCAATCGCTGCCACAATAGCCACCAGCAGGATGACAGAGGCCAACTCAAAAGGTAATAGATAATCCGTGTATAGCTGGCGGCCTATCTCTGCCGTATTACTATAACCCTGTAGATGCTTGGTTGGCTCGCTAATACGACCCATGCCGAAATGTTTACTGCCCAGTATCATTACCATTTCCACAGCCATGAGCACACCCACCGGCAAGGCTATCGGCAGGGCCTCCCAGAAACCTTCCCGCAACTTGTCAAGGTTGATATCCAGCATCATCACCACAAACAGGAACAGCACCATCACGGCGCCTACATAAACCAGCACCAGGGCAATGGCGAGAAACTCAGCTTCCAGCAATAACCAGATTCCGGCCGCCGTAAAGAAAGCCAGCACCAGGAACAAGGCAGCATGTACAGGGTTACGCGCAGTGATGACGCGCAGACCCGCGAACAGCAGTATCGCTGCGAGCACATAGAATACATAGTCTTGGAATATCATCGTGTTGTTCTATCTGAATTTTGCATCTTCGGTACGGTCAGCCGCAATTTGTGCTTCATATTTATCGCCCACTTCCAGCAACATCTGTTTGGTGTAGAGCAGATCGCCACGTTTCTCGCCGTGATAATCGAAAATACGGGTTTCCACGATGGAATCCACCGGGCAGGACTCTTCGCACATGCCGCAAAAAATACACTTGGTCAGGTCGATATCGTAACGCGTAGTACGGCGTGTGTTGTCTTCACGTTGCTCGGATTCAATCGTAATCGCCATGGCCGGGCAAACCGCCTCACACAGCTTGCAGGCAATACAACGTTCCTCGCCGTTCGGGTAGCGACGCAAGGCATGCAGGCCACGAAAGCGCGGCGAGATTGGGGTACGCTCTTCCGGGAACTGGATGGTGATCTTGCGCGCAAAGAAATAACGCCCGGTCAGCGCCATGCCCTTGAGCAGCTCAACCAGCATTAAACTTGAAAGTATCTCTTTAATTTTACTCATCATATATATTCGCAGCATCGCCCCTAATGGAACAGGTAAGCCCAGGGAGTTTGCATCATGGCACCCACTACCAGTATCCACACCAGCGTAATCGGAATAAATACCTTCCAGCCCAAGCGCATGATCTGGTCATAACGGTAGCGCGGAAAGGTTGCACGGAACCACAGAAAGAAGAATAGCAGGAAAGCCACTTTGGCCAGCAGCCAGAGGAAACTGTCTGGCAGGAACGGCACTGGAGACAGCCAACCACCAAGGAACATCAGGGCGGCCAGCATACTCACCAGTATCATATTGGCATATTCGGCGAGGAAGAAAACGGCGAAGGTCATACCGGAGTATTCCACATGGAAGCCTGCCACAATTTCCGACTCACCTTCCGCCACGTCAAATGGCGCACGGTTAGTCTCGGCAACGGCACTGATGAAGTAAACGATAAATAAAGGGAATAGCGGCAACCAGTACCATTGCCAGAATCCACCAGCCTGCGCCATCACGATCTTGCCCAGGTTGAGGCTGTTGGCGCACATCAGCACGCCTACCAGCGCAAAGCCCATGGCAATTTCGTAGGAAACAATCTGCGCCGCGGAGCGCAATGCACCGAGAAAAGCATACTTGGAGTTGGAAGCCCAACCTGCAATGATTACGCCATATACCGCTACTGATGTCATCGCCAGAATATACAGCAGGCCCGCATCGATATCCGCCAGTACCATGTTCATGTCAAAAGGCACAACGGCCCAGGCCGCAAATGCAGGCGCAATCGCCAGTACCGGACCGATCAGGAACAACGCTTTGCTGGAAGCGCTGGGGATAATAATTTCTTTGAACAGCAACTTAAGACCATCGGCAATCGGTTGCAATAAACCGAAATAACCCACACGGTTGGGGCCGATACGCACCTGCATAAAGCCGATGACTTTACGCTCAGCTAGTGTCAGGTAAGCAACCGCACCCATGATAGGCAATACGATGGCAACAATCTTGGCCAGGGTCCAGACGACAGGCCAGGCTGGCCCAAACAGATTTTGCAATGTGTCCATCATGCCCGCGCCACCTCAACTTCGCCCATCAACTCGCCCAGTTCAGAGGTCGCCGAATGTGCACCAGCAACCCGCACACATCCCCTAGCCACCCGGGCATCAAGCTTGGCAACCAATTTCGCACTGCCACTACCCTGCTTGACAATGACTTCGTCGCCTTCTTGCAGGCCCAGTTTGGCCAATTGTTCTGCATTCATCGCGGCAACCGGTGTCGCCATGTATTTGGCTTTTTGCAATGGCGGCGAACGGCGAACAATAGGGTCGGCATGATAAAGCGAGACCTCGCCTATGCGTTGCAGCTTGTCTGACTTGATGATGACTTTAATATCGATCAGTTCGCGCAAGTTGTTGTTGAGGCTACGCCACACCAGCTTTGAGGGCTTTTCGCCACCAAAAATCTCGTCTTTCACTTGCTCACTGCTATCAAACTCGAAACCGCTGAGCCCCAAGGTGTTCGCCAATACCCGCAATACTTTCCATGCCGGACGACACTCGCCCAAAGGCTTGTTGACGGCTTTGAAGCTCTGCACGCGGCCCTCCATGCTCATGAAGGTACCGGAGGTTTCGGTAAATGGTGCGATAGGCAGTAATATATGGGCATCGTTCAGCGCATCCGACTTGTAGGCAGTCAGTGCGACCACACACTCAGCCTGTGCGATGGCTTGTTTTGCCAGCGCGGCATTATGGCAATCCAGCTCAGGTTCGATATTGAGTAACACATAAGCCTTGCGTGGAGACTCCAGCATAGCTTTGGCATTCAAACCTTCGACCATGGGCATGGCACCCACCAAGTGAGCGCCGGTGCTATTGGCATGTGAGGCCAGCAAACCGAAAGTGGCGCCGGATAACGAAGCGATCGCTTCCGCCAGGCTGCATAGCTCAGTGAAACGTGGGTTATGCTGGGCAATATTGCCCAGGAATATACCGGTGCGCGGGCTAATCAGGTCGTAATCCTTGCCCAGACCGGCCAGGCTTTCTGCCATGGCCTGGGTGTTATCCCAGACACTCACAGTTTCCAGCAAATCGCTCAGTGATTTCGGCAGGCACAGCGAGAGCCTTTGCAAACCAGACATGGCCTTGAGTATCTGTGCCAGCACGTTAACCATATTGTTCGGTGAAGTGATCGCTTTATGCGTTACCTTCATCAGCGGATCGTCACCCAGCGGGTTGACGAAACTCAGTTCTGCGCCATTGGCCACAGCCTTGCGGATGCGGTGCGCCAGCAAAGGGTGCTCATTGCGCAGGTTGCTGCCGACGATAAGGATACGATCCATTTTTTCCAGGTCAGGGATATTGCAGCCCATCCATGGCGTACCCATGCGCTTGCCATCCATACGGAAGTCAGTCTGGCGCAAACGATAGTCCACATTATCACTACCCAAACCATGCGCTAATTTCTTGGCAAGATGGATTTCTTCCATGGTGCTGTTAGGTGAAACCAGCACGCCCAACTGGTCGCCACCATCTTTATCGGTGATCTCTTTAATATGTCCAGCAGCAAACTCCAGCGCGGTTTTCCAGTCTGTCTCATGCCATTCGCCATGATGCTTGACCATAGGCACCTTGAGGCGATCCGGGCTATTCAGGCCTTCGTAGGAAAATCTGTCTCGATCCGAAATCCAGCATTCATTGATGCTTTCTTTCTCGCGCGGTAGTACACGCATGACTTTGTTATCTTTGATGTGCACTTCCACATGCGAACCCAAGCCATCATGCGGCGCAATAGAAGGACGTCGCGTCAACTCCCAGCTGCGAGCAGAATAACGGAAAGGTTTGCTGGTCAGCGCACCTACCGGACACAGGTCGATGATATTGCCCGACAATTCAGAATCCACAGATTTGTCGACATACGCCGTAATTTCCGCATGCTCTCCGCGATTAATCAGGCCCAGCTCCATCATGCCGCCAACTTCCTTGAGGAAGCGCACGCAACGCGTACACTGAATGCAACGCGTCATATCGGTAGACACCAGCGGCCCGATGTTCTTGTTCAGTACCACACGCTTCTCTTCGGCATAGCGGGAGCCGCTGGCGCCATAGGCTACTGCGATATCTTGCAAATCACACTCACCGCCCTGGTCGCAAATCGGGCAATCCAGCGGGTGATTGATCAGCAGGAACTCCATCACGCTCTTCTGTGCCTCGACGGCTGACTTGGAACGCGTAAATATCTTCATGCCATCGGCAACCGGGGTCGCACAGGCTGGCAAAGGCTTGTTGAATTTCTCGACCTGCACCAGACACATGCGGCAATTAGCCGCTACAGATAGCTTCTTGTGGTAGCAAAAACGTGGAATGGCGATGCCAAGCTTGTCCGCGGCATCGATAATCGTGGTGCCGTGGTCTACTTCGACTTCTTTGCCATCAATCTCTATATGCAGCATTTACTTACCTTCAACCATAGATTTGCCATGCCGGATGTAATACTCGAACTCTGGACGGTAGTGCTTGATAAAGCTCAATACCGGTGTGGCAGCAGCATCGCCCAGCGCACAGATAGTGCGGCCGGAAATATTACTGCTGACATCGGTCAATAAATCCAGATCTTCCATGCGACCGTTGCCATCAACTATGCGTTTGATGACGCGGTACAGCCAGCCAGTGCCTTCGCGGCAAGGCGTACATTGCCCGCAGGACTCTTCAAAGAAGAAATAGGATAAGCGTTTGAGCGTTTTTACCATGCAGGTAGTTTCATCCATCACGATCATGGAGCCAGCCCCCAGGCTGGAACCCGCCTTGGATAAACCATCGTAGTCCATAGTGGCGCCAATAATGGCAGAGGCTGGCATCACTGCAGTGGAAGGGCCGCCTGGAATAACCGCCTTAAGCTGCCGTCCTTTCCATACCCCGCCTGCCATGTCGAGTAACTCAATGAAGGGAATGCCCATACGCACTTCGTAATTGCCTGGCCGTTCGACATGTCCGGAAACCGAAAATAGCTTGGTGCCGCCAGAGTTGGGTACGCCCAAATCCTGAAAAGCCTGGCCACCATGCTGCAATATCCACGGAATGGAGGCAAAAGACTCGGTATTGTTAATCGTGGTTGGCTTGCCGAATACGCCATAGCTGGCGGGGAAAGGCGGTTTAAATCGCGGTTGGCCTTTTTTGCCCTCGATAGACTCGATCAGTGCGGTTTCTTCACCGCAGATGTAAGCGCCATAGCCATGCACAGCGTACATGTCAAAACTGAAATCGGTACCGAACAGCTTCTCACCAATATAGCCGGCAGCGCGGGCCTCAGCCAATGCTGCCTCAAAGGTTTCGTAATCTTCCCAGATCTCGCCATGAATATAGTTGTAACCGACACGCGCGCCCATGGTATAGGCCGCAATGGCCATGCCTTCGATCACCTGATGCGGGTTATAGCGAATGATGTCACGGTCTTTGAACGTGCCCGGCTCACCTTCATCCGTGTTGCATACCAGATACTTCACGCCATCATAGTAGCGTGGCATAAAACTCCACTTGAGTCCGGTAGGGAAACCTGCGCCGCCACGGCCGCGCAAGCCGGATAACTTGACCTGGCTGATGATGTCAGTGGCTTTGACTTTCTCAGTCACCAGGCGCTTTAACTGCGCGTAGCCACCCAGCTTGAGATAGTTTTCCAGCGAGTGTGGATTTTCCTGCCCTAGCGTGCGCAAGCAGACCAGGGTTTCTTTGGGGTGTGGCGTGATGATACCGGTAGCCATTATTCCAGCCCCCCCAGAATCTCATCTACCTTCTCTGGCGTCAGTAACTCGCACATCCTGGTGTTATTAATATGAAACAGCGGCGCACCGGCGCAGGCACCCATGCATTCACCCTCTTTCAGGGTGAACTTACCATCTGCCGAGGTTTCATTGAAGCCTATGCCCAGGCGCTTGTTGAGGTGTCCGACGATTTCGTCCGAATCCCGCAACATGCATGAGATATTGGTGCACACGGTGATCTTGTATTTGCCCATGGGCTCAAGTTCGTACATGTTGTAGAAACTTGCTACCTCAAGTGCAGCAATCGCGGGGATGCCAAGATAGTCCGCAACGAACGCGATCGTCTCTTTGGACAACCAGCCTTTTTCAGTCTGCGCGATGCGCAGTGCTGACATTACCGCGCCCTGCCTGTGCTCTGCAGGATACTTGGTGAGTTCGTATTCGATTTTAGCAATGGATTCTGGACTTAACATACGTTTATTGGGCCACCGAAAAACAGTTGGTTTGTGTTGAGACGCAACTCATCGGTCGATCTCCCCGAACACGATATCCTGGGTACCGATAATGGCGACCAGGTCGGCGATCATGTGGCCGCGCGTCATTTCATCCAACGCAGCCAGATGCGGAAAGCCAGGCGCCCGGATCTTCAGGCGATAAGGTTTGTTGGCACCATCAGAAATCAGGTAAATGCCGAACTCGCCTTTGGGATGCTCGACAGCGGCATAAGCTTCGCCGGCAGGCACATGAAAACCTTCGGTAAACAGCTTGAAGTGATGGATCAGCGATTCCATGTCATGCTTCATGCCTTCACGTGATGGAGGCGCAACTTTATTATTGTCAGTAATGACAGGGCCCGGATTCTTACGCAGCCAGTCCACACATTGCTTGATGATGTGATTGGATTGGCGGAACTCTTCGATACGTACCAAATAACGGTCGTAACAATCGCCATTCACCCCGACTGGGATATCGAAATCGAGCTTATCGTAAACTTCGTAAGGCTGCTTCTTGCGCAGATCCCAGGCAAAGCCTGAACCACGCAGCATCGGGCCTGTCATCCCCAGCGCCAGCGCACGCTCTGGCGTCACCACGCCAATACCGACGGTACGCTGTTTCCAGATACGGTTATCGGTCAGTAGGGTTTCGTACTCATCCACATAGGCCGGAAAACGATTGGTAAAGTCTTCGATGAAATCCAGTAAGGAGCCCTGGCGATTTTCATTGAGCTTGTTGATTTCAGCCTTGCTGCGGAAATTGGTGGTCTCGTGCTGCGGCATACGACCGGGCAGATCACGATAAACGCCGCCAGGACGGTAGTAAGCGGCATGCATACGTGCACCGGAAACGGCTTCGTAGCAGTCAAACAGGTCTTCACGCTCGCGAAAGGCATACAGGAACACGGTCATCGCGCCCACATCCAGCGCATGTGCCCCCAGCCATAACAGATGATTCAGCACGCGGGTGATCTCGTCGAACATCACACGAATATATTGGGCACGAATAGGCACCTCAATGCCCATCAGCTTTTCGATGGCCATCACGTAGGCGTGTTCATTCGCCATCATCGAGACATAATCCAGGCGATCCATGTAGGGCACAGACTGCAAGTAGGTACGATTTTCCGCCAGCTTCTCAGTCCCACGATGCAGCAGGCCAATATGCGGATCGGCGCGCTGGATAACTTCGCCATCCAACTCCAGCACCAGTCGCAACACACCGTGTGCAGCCGGGTGCTGGGGGCCAAAGTTCATGGTGTAATTTCTTATCTCAGCCATTATGAAAACCTTCTTCGCGAATGACTCGCGGCACATTGTTGCGCTGCTCTATCGATACCGGCTGGTAAATCACGCGCTGCTGCTCAGGGTCGTAACGCATTTCCACGTTGCCTATCATAGGGAAATCCTTGCGGAACGGATGTCCAACAAATCCGTAATCGGTCAACAGGCGGCGCAGATCAGGATGGCCTTCGTACATGATGCCGTAGAGGTCGAAAGACTCACGCTCAAACCAGTTGGCAACTGGCCATAGATCTACCAGGGTCGGCAATACGGGGAATTCATCAGCGTCAGAAAATACGCGCAGACGAACGCGGTGGTTCATGCTAATTGACAGGAAATGATATACCGTAGCGAAACGCAATCCAGCCCACGATTCTTCACCAAACTCATCAATCCCGTAATGGGCGTAATCTACGCCGCACAGATCAATCAGCTGTTCAAATTTTAGTGACGAATGATCTTTCAGTGTTGTGCAAACCTCTAGAAAATCAGCCGCCTTGCACTCGATAGTGACTTCACCAACATCACTGACAAACTTGGTGAGTTTGTCACCTAATACCGATTTCAGGCTTTCCGAAAGTTTATTTAATCGCGTTGTCATTGTTGTTTTCTTAGCGCGCTATGGTGTTGGTACGTTTGATTTTATTTTGCAGCTGGATAATGCTGTAAAGCAACGCCTCCGCTGTTGGCGGGCACCCGGGCACGTATATGTCCACGGGCACAATACGGTCACAGCCGCGCACTACAGCATAGGAGTAATGGTAATACCCGCCGCCATTGGCACAGGAGCCCATAGAGATCACCCAACGTGGCTCAGCCATCTGGTCATAGACTTTACGCAATGCTGGGGCCATTTTATTTACCAGCGTCCCTGCCACTATCATCACGTCGGACTGACGCGGACTTGGGCGAAACACGATACCGAAACGATCCAGGTCATAGCGCGATGCACCGGCATGCATCATTTCAACCGCACAGCAAGCCAAACCAAAAGTCATGGGCCATAACGAGCCGGTGCGCGTGTAATTGATAACCGTATCCAGCGTGGTGGTAACAAAGCCCTTTTCCAGGACGCCTTCGATACTCATAGATACATCCCCATGGCGTTAACCTGCTTACTGCTCGCTCCTGCCGCCTCAGTCATCTTGACCAGATAACCAGCTTTGCTGATTCGGCGTCCAAACATCACTCGCGGACGTGCGCATCCC
>JBAZTJ010000064.1:0-13852 GCA_041662005.1 Candidatus Methylopumilus sp. | reverse complement strand
CAAGCGCTTCGAACCGCCAGTAAATACCCTCCATTTTATGGGGGAACTAGAAACTTATTTTTCTCAGGTACTCAAACCAGGTCCGCAAGTTTTGCCCGAGCCATGCTCGCAATTGCCAACCAATAACCAGAATGAGGCCATGTCCGGCCTCAACTCACGCGAGGCACCTTAGCAATGACAGTCGCCTCCCGCAGCCATATCGTACTCATTCCCAGCTACAATCCCGGCCCTAAGGTCTACGATACCGTGCGTGCTGCCCGCCAGTACTGGACGCCGGTATGGGTGGTGATAGACGGCAGTACCGACGGTTCAGAGGTGGAGTTACAAGCGATGGCCGTACAAGATGCAGGCCTGCGCGTGATACACCTGCCACGTAACCAGGGTAAGGGCGCGGCGGTATTGCATGGCTTGAATATGGCTGCGGCGGCAGGTTACACCCATGCCCTGACCATGGATTCAGACGGCCAGCATCCGCCAGACCTTATTCCAAACTTCATGGCAGAATCGATTCGTCAGCCGCAAGCCATGGTGCTGGGCATGCCCATATTCGATACCAGCGCGCCCAATATAAGAGTACAAGGCCGCAAGATATCCAACTGGTGGGCTAACCTGGAAACCCTGTGGGCAGGCATAGGCGACTCACTGTTTGGTTTTCGCGTTTACCCGATAGAGCCATTAAGAAAAGTCATGCGCTACCAGCCCTGGATGCGCCATTTCGATTTTGACCCCGAAGCTGCAGTCAGGCTCAGCTGGCGCGGCGTGAAGGTAGTGAACCTGCCCGCGCCGGTGCGCTACTTCAGCATCGATGAAGGCGGTGTCTCCCACTTCCGCTATTTGCGCGATAACACCCTGCTCACTTGGATGTATGCACGGCTATTTATCGGTTTTGTGCTGAGGTTGCCTATGCTGTTGATGCGGCGGTTACTGAGCCTGATTTAAGGCTAACTTTTTGATTATTGATATGGCATATCCTCGTCAATGATCAAATATATGCTTGCGAGCACAGACTTTGGTTTTATGTCCTCTTATCGGCTAAACGCAGTCATTGGAGTTCATCTGGAAACCACCATTGATGGCTGGTTACAGCCATATTTATAGTCAACTCAGTAAATGTAAAAATAACTGACATTAAAAATCAATGAGTTATGTTGATAGATTGGCGGGCACGGTTTTTGCAAAAATAATGCAAAGAACAACCAGGCTATTCCATGCAGTTATCCATAAGTCAGCAAGCTGTAGATGCATCATGCATTAAAACGTTCTGGCATGGCATAGACCTCGGTTGGGCATATGGCGACTTATTACCCAATATCTATCGTAAAACATCCTGCCGTCAATTTGCCCTCGATGTGCTGCACGACTCTCTGGTGCGCTTTGCTTTAACCAAGAATCCAAATCGTGATGAGCAACCGCAAGCCTATTTGCAAGTCATCGTTCGCAATCTATTGATTGATGACCATCACGAACGCAAACGCTTCGTGCCGCTGATCACTGAAGATACTGGGGATCGGCCTGACTCTGCAAATCCTACATTTCTCCATCAAGCATTCACACCGTCAGCTGAACACCTCGCGGACATTCAGCAGCGCATTCATGCCATGCAGCAGCTAATAGATAGTCTGCCTCCCCGTTGCAGAGAAGCCTTCTGGCTTTACCGTATCGATGGCATGAATCAAACAGATATAGCTGCGCAGTTGGGCATATCTCTAAACATGGTACAGCGTCACGTCATGCGCGCCATGCTGGAGCTGCTCGATGCTACTGATCTGATACGCTAGGTTTAACACATGGCCGCCACTCCCAAAATCAAATCACTACGCGAAACAGCCATCAAGTGGTTTATGCGGGTACAGAAAATGGATGCGGAACACCCAGACCGCAGCCGCTTTGAAGCATGGTTGATGGCCGATCCATTGCATCAGCGCGCCTATGCCGAGGTCGAAGGTCTATGGGAAAATCTCGACTCCACGCCGCAGGTAGAGCGGCTGGTATCCGCGCTGGATAAAAAGCAGCACATAAGTTCAGCCAAAAAACTCAAATCCACATTTGCCGCATTAGGCTTTATCGTGCTGGCCGCTGCTGGCGTGCTGGGATACCACACCTGGCAAGCGCAACCAGTGATGCAAATGATTGCCAGTGCCTCCATGGGGCAAATCAAATCGCAAGTGCTGAGCGACGGCAGCAAGCTCACCATCAATGCCAATAGCGATGTGGAAATTACCTATTATCGCCACCAGCGCCATGTCACACTCAAGCGTGGTGAAGCGATTTTTGAAGTCGCCCGTGATGAAAGCAGGCCCTTCGTGGTGGATAGTGGCCGGGCAAAAGTCACGGTATTGGGTACGCGCTTTGCGGTAAATCGTCTGCAACATCTGGTGCGTGTGAGTGTAGATCACGGCCGTGTACAGGTTGAATCGCTAGATACAGAAGGCAAGCCAGGCAGTAGCAATATCATCTTGAGCAATGGCGAAGTCGCCGAGGTGTCCGCTCAGCAACCAGCTAATCAGCCATCTGACTACACACTAAGGCGCATCAATCGCCCTGCCGCAGATGCCTTTAGTTTTGCGCAAGGGCTTATCAGTTTTAACGATGCCGGCCTGGAAGAAATCACCGAGACCCTCTCGCGATATCGCACACCGGCCGTCATTGTGCAGCACACAGCGGGCGGCCAACCGCATATCACAGCGGTGATTAAAGCCCACAATGTCGAAAAATTTCTCAAGAGCTTGCCAGACCTGGCACCTGTCACTGTTCAATACCGGCCAGAGCAGACTTTAGTGGTGAGCGAGCCGAGCCGTCAGAATTGAGTAACCGTCATTCCTATGGCATCGGACTAGCTGCTAAAGCAGCATAGCGACGATGGACATGCCCTTTACGGGTGTTGCGGAAATAGATGTCAGGATACTACCCAGCCAGCCCGTCATTCCCGCCTATGCGGGAATGACTAAAAAAGTATTTCAAATATTTTCTAAACCCACATCAGTAATTTTTACCCTCAACGGTTAAACAGGTATCAACCATGATTTTTTTGCTTGGGATACCACATGCCACACCAAACAAACAGTTTTTCAGCAGTAACAAGCTCCTTTAAATCTCAGCTCATTAGTCGATTTACCCTGCTCATCGTCATGAGCATACTGGCCAGCGGTGTGCAGGCTGCCGAAATCAATACCAAACTCCCCAAAGAAACTGATGGCAATTCTATTGCCCCCATTTCAATTGATCTGCCCGCGCAACCGCTTGATGTCTCTCTACAGCAATTTGCCCGTAGCTCCGGCGTCAGCCTCTCGTTTGATACCAACCTGGCACGAAACAAAAAAGCCCCAGCCGTCAAAGGCCGTATGACGCGTAAAGAGGTCTTGCAAAGGCTGCTGGCAGGTAGCGGGCTGGAAGCTAACATAGATGGAGACAATGCCATAGTAAAGCCTGCGACAGATAAGGATGCTTTGCTGATGCAGTTGGAGTCAGTCAATGTGCGTGCCAAGCGCTTTTATGAGGTTGGCCCACTGCCTGGCTTGGGTCTGACCCTGGAGCAAATCCCCGGCAACGTACAAAGCATTAGCGCCAAAGAGATCAAGGAAGCACGCGCTTTATCACTTACCGAGCTGATGAATAACAAGCTGCAATCGGTTAATGTCAATGATTACCAGGGCAATCCATTCCAGATGGATGTCACCTATCGCGGCTTTACCGCGGGCCCGCAAATCGGCACACCACAGGGCTTATCCGTGTTTTTCGATGGCGTTCGCGTCAATGAGCCTTTCGGTGATGTGGTGAACTGGGACATGATTCCCATGAATGCTCTTGCAGGGGTGGATGTATTCCCAGGCTCCAACCCTATCTTTGGTTTGAATACACTGGGCGGCGCATTCGCCATGAAAACCAAAGATGGCTTCAACAATACTGGGGTAGATGCTGATGTGCTTACTGGCTCATTTGGGCGAAAACAATTACAAGTTTCAAGTGGCTGGAATAACGGCACCATAGGCTTATTTGGCGCAGGTAACTTCTTCTTGGAAGATGGCTGGCGGGAGAACTCACCTAGCAAGGTCAATCAGCTATTCGGTAAAGCAAGCTATCGTGGTGAAAAGCTCGATTTAAATCTGAGTACATTGATAGTACAAACTGATTTGGTTGGGAATGGTTTGATTCCTAGTGAAATGTACGCCCAAAACCGGAACGGATCATTTACTAGCGAAGACACAACTAAAAACCAATTATTGCAATTTCAACTATCTGGCAGCTATTTTGTGAGTGACACTTTTACCGTCACAGGTCAGGTATATCGCAGAAGCAGTAAACGGCATCAAATGGGGGCAGATGCCTATATAGACTATGACGATAATGATTATGTCGCAAGAAAGTTAAATCCGGGTGAGAACTATACCTGTTTATACAATAGCAACAATGCAAATGGGCTACCCAATTATTATGTAGTCGATTTAGTAGATCCTAACGATGCCAATCAAACTCCATTTTTTGCCAATTATAACGCCAATGGTGCTGTACCAGACTTTACTGGATTAACACTCAATCCGGTACTCCCCGACCCTGTATTAAATTATGTATTGCAAGAATATAGAAACAATCAAAACTATGCCCAAACAAATAGCTATAAACCCCAAGGCGGTAGTGTAGCCCCTTTAATAACCCCGCCCCCTTCAACCTATACTAACTCTGGAGGGGACCTTGAATACAATTTCGATGCTGGCGATTCTGGTTTCATTCAACAAAGGCTATTTGGGGCGCTACCGGGGGCCGCAATATCTCAAACATTTTACTGGACAGCAGATCCTAATAATCCAGGTGCGGGTATAAAACATGCCATTATCTTGGCACCACCGATTAACACTTGTATAGGCGGTAACTCTTCTGGGCAAAACTCTGTACTCATAGCGGATCCTAATACCGGAGCCGTAACCTATGTTGATGGAGCCAATAATGGCACCCCGGGTGTGGTCAAAGGTACACCCACAGCTGTCCTTACTGATAATCGTATTGATCAAATCACTGAAGGCGCGTCTGTACAACTCAACTGGAATTTAGAACACCATAAATTCATGGTGGGCGCAGCTATAGACAAGCCGACTGCGGAATATTCAAGCGGACAAAAGCTTGGTCTGCTTGATGCAAGCCGCAATGCCTATTTGGCACCGGACCAAATCCGTGAGCAATATGCCGCTGCCAGTATTGCAGTACATAACAATGATTTTAGCGGCGAATCCACTACTAAAAGTATTTACGCCAGCGAAACATGGAGCCCCACGAAAACCTTACATATCAGTAGCTCAGTACGATATAACGATACGCACGGATTTAATAAAATAGCTTCGCGCAGCTTTGGTTTTTCAGTGCTTGATCTCGCGAAATTCGGCGCTTTCCCTGACTCTTACGGTGTTTGTGTCAATGGCGTTTGTCCAACTACCGGTTATAAATTGCCTGACCTGAGCAATCTGGTTAACCCGCCAGAAACTGAGAAGTTTAGCTATTTTTCCCTCAACCCTTCGCTTGGGGTCAGCTGGCAAGCTAAAGAAGATTTAAATATCTATGGCAACCTTTCGCAAGGCACACGTACGCCCAGCGTTATTGAGCTTGGTTGTGCGCTGGATAGAACACCAGTAGTAACTGGCTATTTCCCTGACGGCAGTCCCAAATATACAGCAAAAGGGGTGGCGGAAAATCGCTCTTGCTCGTTGCCTTCTACATTATCCGGTGATCCTTATTTGCCGCAGATTAAAGCGACTACTTATGATTTTGGCTTGCGTGGGCAATGGGGTAGCAACATCAAGTGGAATCTGGGTGCTTATCAAACAGACTTAAAAAATGATATTTATTTTGTAGCCATGCAAGACGGCCGGGGATTTTTTGACAGCATAGGCGATACCCGTCGCCGCGGTATAGAGGCCGGAATTTCCGGAACTAAGGATAAGTGGCGTTTTGGCCTTAATTACGGCCTGACCGAAGCAACATTTCAGAACGATTTCTTAATGTTCAGTGCTGATAACAGCAGTGCAAAGATTGTTAATGGCTTGGGCGAGGGTGTCATAGAAGTGAAGCCTGGCAGCAAAATGCCAGGAGTGCCGCTGCACAATTTAAATGCAAATTTAAATTATGACATTACCAGCCAATGGTCAATGGGGATAAGTGCTGTGCTGCACTCTGAAAGTTTCGTGCGCGGCAATGAAAACAATGAACACGAGGCTGGCGTGGTAAAAACTCGGCAAGTGATTGTCACTGACCCAATCACAAATGTACCTAGCGTAGTTGATCAAGCCTACCGACCAACCAGCCCAGGAAAAATAGCGGGTTATACCTCCTTCAATTTCCGAACTAGTTACAAATTTAATAAAGAGTGGACAGCCACCATGCTGATCAACAATCTGTTTGATAAAGAGTATTTCAGCGCCGGTCGCTTAGGGCGCAACCCATTTTCGCCAAGCATTCTAGGGGCTATCGGCCCGGATGGTTATAACCATAACTCCAGTGATTGGCAAAGCACCAATTTTATTGCGCCAGGGGCGCCTAGAGGTATCTGGTTTAGTTTGAACTGGCAGTTTGACGCAAGCAAATAACTTGATTTCAAGCGATGCCTAACTTTCTATGTAAACTACAGCTTGGTATTCAGTCATTGGGCCTTGGCTCTCTCAAACCCAAGCCGACCGTTAAGCCAGCCTACAGGCTCAGTCAAATGCAACTTCAAGCTGGATTGCCAGAAATGCAGCAAGCCTGGAAGCAAACATCTATAGGCCTCCCAGAGCATGTGCTTGAAGGTGCAGTTGGTGCCCAGTACCTTGAGCACATCCTTGCGCAGGTCAGGGTAGAGGGTTTTTATGTATCAAGCCTGGCTATCTTCCGTTGCGGTAACTTGAAACCCAGCGATTCACTTCTAGCCATCCAGCGCTGGGCGGCTAGTGTTGGCCTCAAGGTCAGTTTTAACCATGAGCATGCGCTATGTTTTTTTGAGGAGAGTTAATTTGCTCTTACTTACGATTTCGTATGCCTTCCCACTGTTAGGCTGAGAGGGCTTAAAAGATGAGGTGGTGTTGTGCCCCACACTATCCAAGCGTTTCAACTTAACGGCTTATTGATTTCATGAAGAGATACCGCTTTTGCGCTTGCTAAGCTGCCTGGTTTTGCTGAAAATGGACACACTTGGCTGTTGCCTGGCAGCGGGTTGTATTTGTAAAACTATAAAAACATAAGACAATCTTTTGCCAGAGGAGCACTGCAATGGCTGAGCATACCCTTGTGCCCAAGCGCCATCATTTCCAATATCCTAATACTAGGTATCGCGATGACAACAGCCTGGTGTGGTGGGCCATTGTTGCATCAATCGCGCTGCATATTCTGCTGGCGTATGTGATCCCCAAGATCGAATACGAGCAACCAGACATCAAACAGATACTAACCATTGCGCTTTCAGCGCCCAGCCCGGCACAGCCTGTGGTGAATCCCCAGCCAGCAACGGAAACGCCACCTACCCCTGAAGTAAAGAAGTCTGAACCTGTCACCAAGCCAGAGCCGCGACCAAAACTGCCGCCTTTGCCATCTCCGGTCGCCGAGCCATCAGCGACCTCTGCGCCAGAGGCCGAAGCCAAGCCACAGCAGCCCGCTGTGATGGCAACTGAGGCGAGAGAGGACGCGAAACCAGCTTTTGTTGCTCCAGCGCCTCAGCCGGAAGCACCCAAACCAACTGCACCACCACAACAGGATGTGAGTGATGCCCGCAACCAGTACGGCGATATGCTGACGCGGCAGATTGCCAAGTACAAGCAATACCCGCGCATCGCCCAAATGCGTGGATGGGAGGGTGATGTGGTGCTGGAGTTGCAGCTGGACGCTAACGGTAACCTGACAAGTAGCCGCATTTACCAATCGAGCAACAGGGAGGCATTAGATCAACAGGCGCTGGAGATGGTGAAGAAAGCCTCGCCTTTTCCACTACCTCCAGCGTCATTACGTGGCAGGTCGTTCAGTATCCTGGTGCCGGTGTCATTTAAGCTGGAGTGAGGCCATATCAATGACGAAGCGGTATTTCACATCACTTTTCAGCATGCGCTCATAGGCTTCATTGATGTCTTGAATCTTGATCACTTCAACATCCGAAGTAATGCCGTGAGTGCCGCAGAAATCAAGCATCTCCTGGGTTTCGGCAATTCCGCCAATCACAGAACCGGCGACAGCTTTTCGCCCCAATATCAATGGCATGGAATTCAATGCTGGCTCCAGGCCGCCTAGATATCCAACCAGCACTAAGGTGCCGTTTAAGGACAGCGTGGGGATGTAAGGATTCAGGTCGTGGATATAAGGCACCGTATCGATAATCAGGTCGAACTGGCCTGTTACGGATGCCATTTGTGCTTCATCCGTAGACAGTACAATTTCGTCAGCGCCCAGCCGACGCGCGTCAGCCTCCTTGCCCGGTGAGCGGGTGAACAGCGTGACATGAGCGCCCAGCCCTTTTGCCAGCTTCAACCCCATATGGCCGAGGCCACCGAGCCCGATCACGGCCACTTTACTGTCTTTGCCTACTTTCCAGTGTCGCAGTGGAGACCAGGTCGTGATCCCAGCACACAGCAAGGGCGCTGCACCTGCTAAATCCATGCCATCAGGAATACTCAGTACAAATTTTTCCGATACTACGATTCTCTCGGAGTAGCCGCCGAAGGTCGGTAACTGGTCGTGACGATCAACATCGTTATAGGTCAGTGTATGGTGGTTTTCGCAATATTGTTCTAAACCCTCATCACAGGCTGCGCAGTGTTGGCACGAGTCCACCATGCAGCCGACGCCGACAGTCTCCCCCGGCTTGAATCTGGTAACGTCCGATCCCACGCTGACGACGCGCCCAATGATTTCATGCCCGGGCACCATCGGGTAGATACTGTTACCCCAGTCATTGCGGGCTTGATGCAAGTCGGAATGACACACGCCACAGTAGAGGATTTCGATCACGACATCGTTTGCCCGCGAGTCGCGGCGCTGAAAGCGATACGGGAGTAAAGCGGCGTCAGCAGATTGCGTGGCATAACCAAGTATATTGATAGTCATAGATAGCTCCATAGTCGATAAATTTCACATTAAATATTTAAGACCCCATGCGAACTAATAGGGTCAATCTAATAATGTATATGACGCAGTCATCTATGATTAGATGGCTAAATAAACATGGTCTTATGAGTTGAGGTCATGAGTGCCCTCAGAAAAATTTGGTGACTTTTTTTAACAGCGACGCGCGCCAACATGGGGCTATCGTCGTTTGACTATTGCGGGCATTCCAAAGCTTGCTTAGGGTACAACTGCTAAATCATGCCACCATTGATAGAGATAATCTGCCCCGTAATATAAGCGGCTTGCGTGGAGGCCAGAAAACCAATCAGGTCAGCTACTTCAGTTGGAGTTCCCGCCCGTTTCATGGGCACCATGGTGCCGATAGTCTGGGCATCAAATGCGGATTCGCTCATGGCCGTCTCAATAATCCCAGGTGCTACCGCATTGACGGTGATGCCGCGGCTGGCGACTTCTTGCGCTAGCGACTTGGTGGCGGCATTGAGCGCGCCTTTGGCGGCGGAGTAGTTGGTCTGGCCGCGGTTGCCGGTGATGCCGGCGATGGAGGAGACGTTAATAATGCGGCCCCAGCGGCTGCGGATCATGGGCATCATCAGTGGTTGGGTGACGTTGAAAAAGCCATTGACCGAGACGTCGATAACGCGGTGCCATTGGTCAGCCCGCATGCCGGGGAATACGGCATCATCGTGGATGCCGGCGTTGTTGACGACAATCTGGATGGGGTCATCTTCTACCAGCGGGCCTAGCGCGGCGCTGACAGCGGTGCTGTCGGTGACATCAAACTGCAAAGCTTCTGCACTGCCGCCAGCCGCCTGGATTTCAGCCGCCAGCTGTTGCGCGGCGGCAATGCCTTGATTGGCGTGGATATACACATGGCAGCCATCGGCCGCGAGGCGGAGGCTAATGGCTGCGCCTATGCCGCCGCTACCGCCTGTCACTAAAGCTCTTTTCATGATGCTCCTCCTAAATTGACTACCAGGGATTCTGCATTCAGTATCACGGCGGCACGCCCTTCTAGCAAGGGTTTACCGTCAGCGCTCACGCTGAACTGGTACAACATATTGCTCTCGCTGGCCATGATGCAGCTGGCGCTAATCTGCAAATCTGCGCTGATATCATCCAGCCGCGTCACATGCATGGTGACGCGGCGAGCGCTGACCAGTTAGCCCACGCGTGGCCGTTAACTCTCCAGCGGCGCCAGCAATGCGCCATGTACCGCCATGGCTTGCGCGGCATATTCGATACCGCAGGCGATACCAAGCTGGCCGTGAGCGCGCAGAGGGTTGTCAGCCGCACGATGGCTGCTGGCGCGGCAGTGAATCGTTTCCTTGTCCCAGCTTTCTACACAATCCAGAAGACACATCTTGCCTTGATGCGGGATCCGGCTTGCGATCCAGGCCTGATCTAGGGGTGTTTCCAGCTGACTCTGTTCTAGCATGGGCTCACCTCAATGGCGAGGCGTGTGTCATCCAGATAATCCAGCACCAGACGACGGCTCTGCTGCATGGCGATGGCCTGCAGCAAAGGCAGGCCACGTGCTGATGGGATAGCCATGCGCAAGGTTTCCAACCCGGTATCCTGTAGTCGGTCGGCCGGCTCATGGCAAATGCTGACCTGGATGCGGGCAATGGCTTGCGGGCCGGGGTGCGGTGCCAGTACCAGGGCAATGCCGAAATTGTCGGAGATGGGCCGTTTGTTGAACATGGGAAAAGGATACGGCGTATCGCTAGTCATTAAAATGCAGCGTGTATCGTCTATCACCACCTGTGTTAGCGCATCCACCAGGCCTGCACCAAAGCTTGCATCAAAGGCACATAGCACCGACGAAGTCGCCATATTGCCGGTAGCGATGCTCCAGTAACCGGCGGCCGCGTTGTGTACCGAGTTATGGAAGCGTGTAGGCGAAAGTTGCCGGTCATCGGAAGCCAGCATTTCGCAAATGGTGTGGCAATTGACGCCATCGCCATTAGAGAACGAAAACACGCTGGGCAGGTTGCCGTCCTGCTGGTTGGCGGTGGCCAGGGCCTCGAGTGAGGTGGCCAGTGTCAGCTTGACGATGTCGCTGGCGCGTCGGCGCTCGGCGGCAGGTAACAGCTCGGGGACGGGAATCAACGTTTTTGCTGGCTGGTAGGCTTGCTGCCCGGCCAGTATGGCGCGGCCGCTTTGCCAGTCGCTAAGCCCGGGGCCAAGCAGGCCTATGCCTTCGATATAAGCGGTGAGCTGGGTGGTCATGCTGCTGGCCTTTCGGGCTGATCCTGCCCGGAGGCGTTTAGCCCGAAAACCAGGCTGCAATTGGTGCCGCCGAAGCCGAAGGAGTTGCTCATCACGTGTTCCAGTGCCTGGTCGCTATTTTCCAGTTGGTAATTCAGTTGTAACGTTGGGTCTACATTGCGCGTATTGAGCCCGCCGGGGATAAAGCCGTGTTGTAGCGCCAGCGCACAAATCACGGCCTCTAAGCCACCCGCCGCACCCAGCGTATGCCCGGTGGCACCCTTGCTGGAGCTGCATGGCGTCCCGGAGCCGAACACGGCATGCACTGCTTTGGCTTCCGCCGTGTCGTTGCTTGGTGTGGAGGTGCCGTGCAGGTTGATGTAATCGATGTCGGTTGCACTCAGGCCGGCGCTTTGCAGCGCCTGTTGCATGGCAATGCGCGCGCCCAGCCCTTCCGGGTGAGGTGATGACATATGGTAGGCATCGCTGGATTCGCCTATGCCCAGCAACCATACCTGCCCGGCTTGAGGGGCGTCTGCTGGGCGTTGCAGCAAGGCAAAAGCGGCCGCCTCTCCGATGGAAATGCCGTCACGTTCGCTGTCGCAAGGGCGACAGGCCTGGGTGGAAAGCAGGCCCAGCGAGTTGAAGCCGTATAGCGTGGTCAGGCACAAAGTATCGACACCACCGACGATGGCCGCATCGATCAGCCCGGCTTCTATCATGCGCCGTGCACTGGCAAACACCTTGGCGCTGGATGAGCATGCTGACGACACCACCACGGAGGGGCCGGTTAACTGGAAATAGCGGCGCGTAAAATTGGCCACCGAGTAGGTATTCTGGGTCTTGGCGTAAACAAAATCGGCAGGCAATTCGCCAGTAACTGCGTCGCGGTGGCGGAAGGCCAATTCGGTTTCGAGTATGCCCGAGGTGCTGGTGCCCAGGAACACGCCAATGCGGTCGCGTCCATAAAGCTCTGCGACCTGGTTGACGGCATCGGCAAAGCCATCCTGCTCCAGCCCCAATTGCGCCAGGCGGTTATTGCGGCAATTGTAATCTTGCATACCGCTGCCCATCTTCACCGCATCTACCTCTGCTACCTCGCCGATGTAGGTCGGCAGATCGACGGTTTCAAAGTCGCAGGGTTTGAGCGTATGCCGTTGTTGGCGCAATGCATCTAGTGTTTGCGGCAGGCCGCGCCCGAGGCAGCTGGTGGCGGTGAAATGTGAGAGTAGTAGCGGTTTCAAAGAAGGGATCCAGGTCTTTTATGCAAGTTAATCAATCCGGTTGGCGTATGGACAGGTGCGCTATGCAGTATAGCCGCGCGCTCAGCCAAACTGTATATGAAAGGGCGTGTCATGGTCATGAGCTTGCCTGTTGTAACGTCACCGGACGCAGCTTTGCCGCCTGCGCGGCTTGCAGCAGCACTGGCAGTACTGCCAGGATGACGGGGATGTTGGCGCTGGTGCGTGCGGCATTGCCATCATGCAGCAGTAGGATAGCGCCGGGTTGCAAGCCAGCCAGCAGCTTGTTCCTGACCTTGTCAGCATCTTTGACTTTGGTATCAAAACCACGTACCGACCAGCTGGCTAGGCGCAGACCGAGACGCTTTAATACCGGGTCCAGAAAGGGGTTGCGTAAGCCGGCCGGAGCCCGGAAAAATTGCGGACGCACACCGGTGATGGCCGTCAGGGCTTCCTGCGCCGCCTGGATTTCGCGGGTATAGCCGTCTAAACCGAGCAGTGAGAAATTGTGCCAATGCCGCTGGCTATGGTTCTCCACGGCATGGCCGCGCCGCACGATTTCGCGGCATAGCTCAGCGTGGCGTTGGGCTTTGTTGCCAATGCAGAAGAAGGTGGCCTTGGCCTGAAAGCGGTCGAGTATATCCAGTACCTGTGGCGTCACTGCGGGGTCGGGGCCGTCATCTATGGTCAGCGCGATTTCGTTACGGTGGGTAGCCGCTGCTGGCAATCGTGTCCAGTTCGGGCCTAGCCAGTTGCTGCGTGGCCACAGGCCTGCAAAAGAAATCACCAGATGGTTCGCGATAATGACCGCTAGGGCAGTTTTCCACAAATCCGGCTCAATAGCCACGGCCACCAGCGCCAGCCCATGCAGCAACAGGGACAGCTTGATCAGTAATGGAAGACGCCAGGGCGTTTGCTGGTTATCGGGCATGGCTCTCGTTGCCAAATTGTTTATCCAGAAAATTGTGCCATAACTTTAACCACACCGGCCAGTCGTGGCCACCGGCAATGTGATCAACACAGGCCGCAGGCAAGGCTTGCGCCATCATGGCGTGGCCTGGCGCAAAGCGGTCATCTTCGCCATAGCCCAGATGTACTTGCATCGTGCTGGCTTGGGTCTTCAGCCATAGCCAGTTGCTGCGCTCGGTATCTTCCGCGGCGATGGATTCGGGCAGCCATGCGGCTACACCGCCTGCCTGGGTGATTTCACTGGTGGTGATGCGGTTGCCGGGATAGGGCGCCAGTAGCAGTAATCCTTGCAGCACACCGGGGTAACGGTGGGCACAGGCCATGGCCACGTAACCGCCTATGGAAATACCCGCCAGCCAGAT
>JBAZTJ010000063.1:0-13978 GCA_041662005.1 Candidatus Methylopumilus sp. | reverse complement strand
ACTGCGCTGTAGCGCTCTTCCGAGTCTAGTGCGCTGTAGAACAGGGTATCTACCGCCTGGTTGCCTTCCAGGTCGAGGATGCGGAAAGTCTGGCCTTTCTTGACCTCGGCCATCCAGGGGTCGCCCGCGTTGCATACCTGGTCCAGCACGGCGTGCTGAGGATTTAGTGTACTTTCAACAATCTGCTGCATGATTAGAAAACCTTTCAGTAGCATCGTCATTCCCGCAAAGGCGGGAATCTAGGCCAAGTTCATAAATAGTGCTGCAGTTTTATTCAGCAAAAGTTAAATATTCAGCCTGTCTGGATTCCCGCCTACGCGGGAATGACGGGTAAAAAAGTTATAGGTAATATCTTTCCGTATTGATAAAGCCGCGGCCATTCTGCTCGCAGGAATTACGGCACACATCATCCTGCTCAGCAAGGCCAGCATGCCAGGCACTCAGCTTGACAGCTGCGGGCTTGTATTCGCTGCCGGTATCCAGCGGATGGGGTGCGGCGGACAACACCAGCAGCACATTCATGTCGAAGCGCACGTCAACATAACTACCTGCTTTGCTATGCCCTGCTACAAAGCTCAATTCGCCCGCTTCGTTGGCCTGCACTTTACTGAAAAAATTAACGCCGGCAACCAGGTCGCGCTTGCCCAGGCCGTATTTCGCCAGCTCGATGAGCAAGCCATCCTTGCCGCTGCGATACATATCATTGCGGTGGCTCTGGAAATTGGCCTGGCCATATTGCGCTTCTATCATGGCGGCATCGGTCACGCCACAGATGGTATCGTGCCAGCCCACGCTATCTTCAATGATGGAGCACATGACACGCCCCATATCGGAGTAACACACGCGGCCGGTAGTTAAAAACGCGGTATGTTGCGCTTTCAGGGTATCCGGCATGTTGTAGCGTTCCAGCTTGTCTTCCGGGTTATAGAACAGCGCGGACAGGTTGGCACCACCTTCAAGGTCGGTGATACGCAAGGCAGTACCACGGCGTACCAGGCCAGACCAGTGGTTACCGCCTGGGATGATCTCCTGCCACAGTATGTTTTCAGGTGAAAATTTACTCATTGTTTTCTCTTTAATGTTTAACACCAATCAATGCGCGAGGAATGCAAGTTAATTCAAAAAACATGATTAATTCGTCATCCTCGCGAAAGCGGGGATCCAAATGAATTATAAAAATGGATTCCCGCTTTCGCGGGAATGACGACTATGTATAAATCAGCAATTGCTTAGAAAAACTTCAAATAGCGTTTTAGCTCCCAATCCGATACATGGTTGTGGTAATCGATCCACTCGTTACGCTTGAAATCGACATAGGCATTGAACATATCCTCGCCAAATACCTCTTTCGCCAGACTGTCAGCTTCGAATGCGTCAATCGCCTCACCCAAAGTTCTTGGCAGGTGCTTGACCTTCATCTCGTCCAGCTCGGCCTGCGTGTGCTTGTACATGTTCTCGGCATGCGGCATACCGGGGTCCAGCTTTTCGCGGATGCCTTCCAGCCCGGCGGCGAACATTAGTGCGGCCCCCAGATACAGGTTGCATGACATATCAGCAGCGCGGCATTCCACACGGCCGCCTGCTAGCGGCACGCGCAGCATATTGGTGCGATTGTTGTTGCCGTAGCAGATGAATACCGGCGCCCAGGTGAAGCCGGACATTCCGCCCTTGGAGACCAGGCGCTTGTAGCTGTTAACCGTTGGTGCGATCACCGCGCTGATGGCCGGGGCATGCTTGAGGATACCGGCAATGAACTGGTAACCGAGCTCGGAGATGCCACAGCCACGCGGATCATCGCTGGTTTCGAACAAATTTTCTCCGGTCGTGATGTCGGCCAGCGACATGTTGTAATGCGCACCGCTACCGGTGCGATTGCGGAACGGCTTGGCCATGAAGGTAGCAAAAGCACCATGCGGCTTCACCAGCTCGTTGATCATGAGGCGGAAAAAGGTAAAGCGGTCTGCCATCTTGAGCGCATCGGTGTATTCGAAATCGGTCTCGAACTGGCCGTTGGCATCTTCATGGTCAAAGGAGTACACATCCCAGCCCAGGCCGTTCATGGCTTCGACGATTTCGTCCAGTATCTTGTAGTTATCGAGAAAGCTACGTACGTCGTAGCAAGGCTTGGCGAGGGTATCGCTATCACTGGTGGGCACGGCGGTGCCGTCTTCGCCATCTTTGAGGATAAAGAACTCGGTCTCTATGCCCAGGTTGCACTTATAGCCCATGTCCGCAGCCTGCTTCATCACGCGCTTGAGGATATTGCGCGAGCAGGCTTCGAATGGGCCGGCCGACATATGCAGATCGCTGGCAAACCAGGCC
The DNA here is from genome assembly GCA_041662005.1 of Candidatus Methylopumilus sp. Taxonomy (GTDB): domain Bacteria; phylum Pseudomonadota; class Gammaproteobacteria; order Burkholderiales; family Methylophilaceae; genus DATHXC01. The sequence goes on along the minus strand of JBAZTJ010000063.1, from coordinate 11,656 downwards.
ACCTCTTTGTTCCAAGGCAATACCGTGGCGGTTGCCATGTCGGGGCGCGCCGAGACTTCTTCATCGTTGATTTCCTGCGGCACACCATCCAGTGCGGCGCCTGTAAACAGTTCGGAACCTGCGGCCATTTGCTCGAAGTGCGACATAGGCACGATCTTGCTTTTGGAAATGCCATGCATATCGGAAAAACTGGCTAATGCGTATTTCACCCCCTGCTTGAGCAGATCAGTCTTGACTGACGCTACGCTGGGTGTAGTAAGTAGGACTTCTGTGGTTTTCATATTTTGCGCTTTCTCAAGTGAGTTTAATTTCACGGAGCCTTAGCCATGACTAAGGCTGTCCGTGCATCCAATCATCGAGAGAAGGCGTGCTGGTTTGGGCGCACCCGAAAATGACAATAAGCCATTCCCTCAGCGTATTTAATGCAAACCTTTTCATATGAGTATCTTCATCAAAGTTTATGACCCGGTTTTATTCCACATTGTCCGCAACATTCACAAACCGGATCATGTTGGGCTTCACTACATCTTCTTCACTAGGCTCTTTGGCAGGCGGGTGTATAAGCGCCTCTAACCGTGCCTTGGTGGCCAGGAACTCAGGGCTGACAAACTGTTCGGCGTTGCGCGGACGCGGCACGGGCACCTCGATAAGTTCCTGCACTTCACCCGGATGCGCCTTCAGCACCAGAATACGATCAGCCAGGAAAATCGCTTCATCCAGATCATGCGTGATGAATAAAATCGTAATATCGATGTTGCGCCAGATCTCCAGCAAATGTGTCTGCATCTTGCAGCGGGATTGCGCATCCAGCGCCCCGAATGGCTCATCCATCAGCAGGATGCGCGGCTGGTTCACCAGCGCACGTGCAATCGCCACGCGTTGCTTCATGCCGCCGGATAACTCATGCGGATAAGCGTTGCCGAATTTCGTCAACCCTACCAGCTCCAGCCATAAATCGGCTTCCAATGCAGCCTCAGACTTGTTGACGCCATTCATCTCCAGACCAAACATGACGTTCTGCTTGACCGAGCGCCAGGGGAATAATGTGTATCCTTGAAACACCATGCCACGATCCCGTCCGGGGCCGTTGACAGGCTTGTTGTCCAGCAGCACATCGCCAGAGGTATGCGGCTCCAGGCCCGCTAGGATGCGGATCAAGGTGGACTTGCCGCAACCGGAAGGACCAATCACGCACACAAACTCGCGTCGGTGTGTTTTGAAGTTCACATTCTTGAGCGCCACGGTCTCGCCCTTGGCAGTGGTGTAGACCTTATTCAGGTCCTTGACTTCCAGTATCACTTCACGTGATTTAAGGCGATCAAAGCGCTCCTTAACCGCGTCTGACTGGTCCAGGTAGCTGGGTAGGTTAATGGCTTCACTCATGCGCTTTCCTTAGTCCTATATTCATTGTTCATTCAGTGGTTATATCTATTACCAGCTTGCCTATTGCTTGTTGGCAGGCTTATCCCAAGGGAAAAAGCGCTTGCCCAGCCAGGCCAGTATCAGATCACTACCCAAGCCAATTAAACCAATGATGAAAATCGCAGCATAAACATTTTCAAAATGCTGGTAGCGCGCCTGCTGCGTGATAAACCAGGTAATGCCGGATGAAGTACCGATCAGTTCTGCCACGATCAGGTAAGTCCAGGCCCAGCCCAGCAGGATGCGCTGGTCGCGATACAACTCCGGCAATATGCCCGGAATCACCACGTGCTTGAGCAGCTTGATCTTGCTGGTACCCAGCGTTAATGCGGCTTCCAGCAATGCGTAATCCAGCTTGCGGGTGGTATTGGCAATAATGAGTATCTGCTGGAATAAGGTACCGATCACGATGACTGCAATCTTGGGGCCGTCATAGATACCCAGAATCGCCACGGCCAGTGCGCCAAACGCCGGTGCCGGCAGATAGCGGAAAAATTCGATAAAGGGCTCGTTGAGGCGGGATACCGCAGTGTAAGTTCCGCACAGGATGCCCAAAGGCACGCCTATCAACGAGGAGATAAAAAAGCCCCAGAAGATAATCTGGATACTGTGCCACAGGCTCTCGTGCAGCCATTGTCCATCGCGCTGCTCTGGCGCGGTGGTAAAGGCGGTATATAACGCCATGGCCACCTTGTGGGGCGGCGGCAGGTAGATAGGATTGGCAGGCAAACCTTCGGGTGTGGCTTTGCCGGCAGTCTGCATATTGGCAAGTTCCTCGGCAAACACCGTCTTATCGACCAGCATGTCCACCTGGAAGTAATCCACATCGCCCGGATTACTCACCATCACCATCGGGTGCCAGATAAACGGCACATAACTCACCGCACACCAGATCAACAAAGGCAGCAGGAATGAGCCCACCCCTAACAACGTTCGCTTGCGCGGCGACAGCTCCCTGCGCACCACAAACCATGATGAAACACTCATCCCCTGCCCTTTCCCAAACCCGCTAATTGATTAAATTTGTTGCTTACTTGCTATTGACCAGAGAAGGGTCGATTGCCTTGCCTAGATCCATAGGCTTTTTGTAAACGCCGTATTTAACGTTGAAGTCATCGGCAATCTTGGATGAACCATAAAGGGATTTAAAACCATCAGCCTTCACCATGATCTTCTTGCCATCTTCCAGACTCAAGAGCTTGGTACCTTTGAGCAAGGGCAAGTAGGCTTCGGGCTTGAGACCAACGCGGGCAGACATGATTTTGACGGCGTCCGGCTGAGTTTTCGGGTCGTTGATGTAGGTCACAACCTTGTCCCACACCTTGACCACTTTTTGCCAATCGGCCTTACGGCTGGACAAGCTTGATGGGCTGACTGTGAGCACGTCGTAGATGAGACCTGGTTCGTCTGCTGAAGTGTAGATAGGTTTGGCACCCGGCACGCGCATCATGGCTTCGCCAGAGTTTGGTTGCCACGCACCAATCGCTGCCAAGTCGCCGGATGCCAGCGCTTGCGCAGTCTCATTGGTCTTGGTGTTGACGATAGTGAGATCAGCCTCTTTCAGGCCGGCTTTTTCCAGGCCGTTCAACAACAGCAGATGCTCAACCAGCCCGACTTCCAGGCCCACTTTTTTGCCTTTCAGGTCTTTCAGGCTCTTGATACCTGGCTTGCCGACGATCATGTCATTGCCGTTGGAATAATCAGTGACGATGATCATCACATTCTTGGCACCGCCGGAACCCGTCACCAGCGCATCACCGTTGGTCACGGTAACGGCGTCTATCTTGCCTGCGGCGAATGCATCCATGGAAGCGGAGTAATCAAACCAGTCGAATTTAACATCGACACCGGCCTCCTTGAACCAGCCCTTTTCAATCGCTACCTGCCAGGCAACCCAGCCCGGCCAATCGCTATAGCCCATCTTCAAGGGAGGCGCCGCCTCAGAAAGGCAAGTAAAAAACAAGGTTGCAGTGAGTGCAGTGCCGACGGAAAGTCGTTTGAGGAAACTTGAACTTATAGCGTGCATGTTGGGCTCCTAGGTTGGTAAAAAGTCGAGAAGGCGGCATTTTAAAAACGCGTCCTCCCGGGCTTTTATCCCTCCGTGTAGCCAACTGCTGATGGCCGACAACTCTCGGACCAGACACCTCTAACATTCATGAGGCCGGAACCCTAGTCATCTTTTCGATACTAATAGCGGCCGCATTTCAATTTAAAACTAGCCGCTTTCTCGCTTCATATAGCAATAGCAAACACTATGCCACATTTAAAATAGGTATTTATCTACTTTTTAATCATCAGGTTAAAAAATATACGTTTTCCATGCAGATTCAAGGTCAGACTAAATGCACCAAGTAAGTGCCGGAAACCACCGATTTGCACTATTGGCTGGCATAGCCTATGTCACCATAAAACATTTGTACAAATTATATTTGCATAAATCAATATAAGGGGTCCATAATAAAGACTACGTTTAAACAAAAGGTATTACGCAATGTCGCCTACCAGGCTTGAGGGTGCAGAGCAGGATTCAGCGGGAACAGTACAGAGCTCGCAACATGCACTATATGTTTCGTCCTCCCTCAGGCACTTCCGGGTGGTTTTCAGCTCGGTAAAGAAACACTTTCGCCGCATAGAGTCGCAATGCGGGGTCAGTGGGTCGCAACTGTGGGTGCTGTGGGAGTTGCATATCACGCCTGGATTAAAGGTGACCGAGCTGGCGCAGAAGCTGTCCATCCACCAGTCCACTGCAAGCAATTTGATTGAAAAGCTGGTGAAGAAAGACCTGATCATCAAACAACGTCAAGAGCATGACCAGCGAGTCGTCAAGCTCTACCTTTCCCCGCAAGGGCAGGAAGTGGTCGCCAAGGCGCCCACTTCACCGCGCGGGGTTCTGACTGACGCGCTTGACCGCCTGCCCAATAAAGACCTGGTCAGCTTGCATCAGAGCCTGGAAACACTGACAGCGCAAATCAAGCTGAAAGATGAGCATGACGCTTTAGAATTTTTAGAGGAGGTTTAGGCGCTACTTAAATATAAGTTTATTTCCGGTAGCGTCTGATTTGGGTTGTAGCACCACAATTAACTGAATCCACGGCTAATTTGCCGAGCAATACGCAAAGGAAATAACATTGGTATTTAGAGAACCTAATTTCAACAAAGGCCTGGACAGTTCAGTCGCCATCTTTGGCGAAGTGCTGGCCGATGTCTTCCCTGACGGCAGCGTACTGGGCGGCGCTCCGTTCAATGTTGCACGTCACCTGCGGGCATTCGGGCTGAACCCTGTCCTCATCACCAGAACCGGCAATGACGCACTCAAGGATGAACTGCTTGCCGAAATGGCAAGGCTGGACATGGATGTCTCAGGCGTGCAATGCGACCCGGTCTACCCGACGGGCCAGGTGAAAGTGCACATCGAAAATGGTGAGCACCTGTTCGAAATCCTGCCGGATCAAGCCTACGATTACATACACCCGGGCATCACACACATGGTTACCATGGCGACTAAGCCGGATATTGTCTACTACGGAACGCTGGCACAAAGAAGTATCGGTTCGCGCCTGGCGCTGGACAACTTCCTCAATGACGGCAAAAGCCCCAGGTTCCTGGATATCAACCTGCGGCCGCCGTGGTATGACAAACACACCATAAGACGCTCCTTGCTGCGTGCCGATATCGTCAAAATGAATGAGCAGGAGCTGGTGATACTCACCGGCCTGCTGCGTTTACCGGGCAAAACACCGCAAGAACAGGTAACTACCCTGATCAATCGCTTTAACCTGAACTGTGTACTGGTTACCTGCGGCATCCATGGCGCATGGCTGGTCAATAATAAAGAGGATATGTTTATGGCACCTGGACACCCGCTAGGCAATAAACTGGCTGACACTGTGGGGGCCGGCGATGGCTTCGCTGCCATCTACATGCTGGGCACCGTGCTCAACTGGCCCACCGAAACCACTTTGGCGCGCGCCAATGAATTTGCCGCTTCCCTATGCGGAATACGTGGTGCAGCCCCTATGTCCAGCGATTTCTACCGCCCCTTTAAACTGGAGTGGGACGGATGAATACTAACCCTGAAGCAAAAGTAGATTCTCTCTATATCCTGATGATCAGCGTACATGGGCTGATCCGCGGCCAAGATATGGAGCTGGGGCGCGATGCGGATACCGGTGGACAAATTACCTACGTAGTCGAGCTTGCCAAAACACTGGCCAACCACCCCGAAGTCGAAAAAGTTGACCTGCTCACCAGACTGATTGAAGATCCGGCCGTTTCGGCTGATTATGCAAAAGCGCAAGAAGATTTGGGCAAAGGCGCGCGCATAGTGCGCATGGCATGCGGCCCCAAACGCTATATCCGCAAGGAAATGTTGTGGCCGCACCTGGACCAGATGGTGGATAAATGCCTGCACTTCCTGCGCCAGCAAGGCCGCCTGCCAGACATCATACACAGCCACTATGCCGATGCCGGCTATGTGGGCCAGCAACTATCCCTGCTACTGGGAATTCCGCAGATACACACCGGTCACTCGCTGGGCCGCGCAAAACGTGAACGCCTGCTGGCCAGCGGCCGTAAACAGCAGGCCATTGAGCGCCAGTTTAACTTTGAACGCCGTATCGCCGTGGAAGAAGACGTACTGGAGCATGCTTCGCTGATTGTCACCAGCACGCGCCAGGAAGTCTCCGAGCAATACGGCATGTACCATAATTTCGACAATCAACACTTTATGGTCATCCCTCCCGGCACCGACACTTCAAGATTTTCCCCGCCCGGCCGCAAAAAGCCGCTGTCGGAAGCGCAGGAAATGATAGACCGCTTTTTATCAGACCCTGATAAGCCGCTGATACTCACCATTTGCCGGCCCGAACTGAGAAAAAATCTTAAAGGCCTGGTGACCGCCTACGGCAATGATGCCAAGTTGCAGGCGGCGGCCAACCTGCTGATCGTGGCGGGAACGCGTGAAAATATCCGCGAAATGGAGGAGGCGCAGCGAAAAGTCATGACCGGGCTTTTGCTGGATATTGACCATTATGACCTGTGGGGCAAGGTGTCTATCCCCAAATACATCAGCCAGGATCACATTCCGGAATTATACAAACTAACCGCACGCCGCCATGGGGTCTTCGTCAATGCGGCATTGACAGAACCATTCGGACTGACCCTGATTGAAGCTGCGGCAAGCGGCCTGCCCTTCGTGGCGCCGAATGATGGCGGACCGCGAGATATCATCGGCAACTGTCGTAACGGCATACTCGCCAATACGCTGGACAGCACGGAGATTGCCATCGCCCTGCATGAAGTACTGGCTGACAGGAAGCGCTGGCGGCAATGGGCAAGCAATGGGCTGGCTGGCGTCAAGCGTCATTACAACTGGACTGCGCATGTCACCAAATACATGAAAGAAGTCAGGAATGTATTGCGCCGCAATCGTAAACAACTGCGGCGGCAGCAAGCGATGACCTTGAGCGTAGGCAAATCCCCCATGCCGCTGGTCAAACTGGCCCTGATCAGTGACATCGACAACACCCTCATCGGCGACCGCGATGCCACCAGGCAGTTGATGACCTGGCTGCAATCCCGCAGTGGCACGCTGGCGTTTGGTGTGGCTACCGGTCGCACGCTGGAAAGCGCGGTGAGCATACTTAAAACCTGGCGCGTGCCTATGCCTGATGTACTGATTACCTCGGTAGGCAGTGAAATCAACTATGGCGCCAAACTGGTGCCGGATAAAGGCTGGGCGCGGCATATTCGCCACCTGTGGCGCAGGGAGGCACTGGCAAGCGCATTGGTTGGCATGCAGGGGCTGACGTTGCAAACGCCGGAGAATCAGCGGGAATTCAAGCTGAGCTATATCGTCACGCCCGGCCAGATGCCGCCGCTACAGGATATCTACCAGCACCTGCGCAAGCAGAATTTGCATGCACAGCTGATTTACTCCCATGACGAGTTCCTGGACGTGCTGCCTGTTCGGGCCTCCAAAGGCCATGCCATACGCTACCTGGCCTACAAGTGGGATCTCCCGCTTAAAAAATTCCTGGTGGCTGGTGACTCCGGTAACGACTACGAAATGCTTATCGGCGACACACTGGCTGTGGTCGTAGGCAACCACAGCCCTGAACTGGAGCGGTTGCGGGACCATGAACAGGTATATTTTGCCCGCGGCCACTATGCAGCAGGCATTATTGAAGGTCTTGATCACTATGGCTTTGGCGCAACACCACAACCCTTATCAGCAAAGCGAGTAAGCGAACATGTATGAACAGGTTTCCCACTCTTTACTCAATGACATCCTGATTGCGCTTGAGCCGAAAATCAAGGATGAGAACCTGCAGCATTTCAATATCCGGTTGGGGGCCAACTTCTACGCCATCCACTCGCTATTCAGCCTGCTATATGGCAATCGGCCCGACTTCAAACAACAAATGCACAAGTTGGTTGAGACCATGACCCTGCAGTATATCGAGCGCTCGGCAGACCTCAAGAAGCTGGATCTGGCGCGAGAAAAAGACCACAACTGGTTTTTAAGCCAGAAATGGGTGGGCTTCGCGCTGTATTGCCAGGAGTTTGCCGGTGACCTCGAAGGCTTGCAGTCCAGGCTGGGTTATCTACAAGATCTGGGCGTCAATATGTTGCATATCATGCCTATTCTTGATTGCCCCAAAGGCAAGAGCGATGGCGGTTATGCGGTGCGAGACTTCCGCAAGATATACGAAAAGATAGGCTCGCTGGAAACACTGGCAGCCTTGTCTGACAACCTCAAGAAACGCGACATCCTGCTCACGCTGGATGTGGTGGTTAACCACACTTCAAACGAGCACGAGTGGGCGCAGAAAGCGCGTCAGGGCGACTCGAAATACCAAGATTATTACTTTGTCTTCGATGACAGGGAAATCCCCGACATGTACGAGGAATCCATGCCTGAGGTGTTCCCGGAAAATGCGCCCGGCAATTTCACCTGGGATGCAGAGATGGGCAAGTGGGTGATGACCGTATTCAACGATTACCAGTGGGATCTTAACTACAAGAACCCGGCCGTGTTCATTGAGATGCTCGACATCATCCTGTTCTGGGCCAACCGCGGTGCAGATATTCTGCGCCTGGATGCCGTGGCCTTCCTATGGAAAAAAATAGGCAGCAACTGCCAGAATGAGCGCGAAGCCCACCTGATACTGCAGCTGATGAAAGATTGTTGCCAGGTCACCGCACCCGGCGTGCTGTTCATCGCAGAGGCCATCGTCGCCCCTATCGAAATTATCAAGTACTTCGGGGAGGATGCCATCAATGCCAAGGAATGTGAAATGGCCTATAACGCCACCCTCATGGCCTTGCTGTGGGAAGCGGTCGCCACCAAAAAAGCCACGCTGCTCAACAAGGGCATCAAAAGCATCCCCAACAAACTGGAGCGCGCCACCTGGATCAACTACATCCGCTGCCATGATGATAACGGCCTCGGCTTTGACGACAATGACATCCGCCTGGCTGGCTATGAACCGCAGCAGCACCGCCATTTCCTGATTGATTACTTTACCGGCAACCGCAGCGATTCAGATGCCACCGGCATGGCATTCGGCCTCAACGGCAAGACCGGCGACGCACGGATAGCGGGCTCACTGGCTTCGCTGGCTGGGCTGGAAAAAGCGCTTAACAACAATGACCTGGAGGCCATCGACAAAAGCGTCAAAACCATCCTGCTGTTACACAGCGTTATCATGTCTTTTGGCGGCATGCCACTGATCTATTACGGCGATGCCATAGGCACGTTGAATGACAATACCTACTTGGATGACGAGCTCAAGTATCACGATAGTCGCTGGATACACCGCCCCAGGATGGACTGGGACAAAGCAGAGTTAAGGAATACGCCTGGCACTGTGGAACATCGTATTTTCAGTGGCATCAAGAAAATGATCGCCGTGCGCAAGGAGATCATGGCGTTCTCAGATCACAACAATCGCGAATTGCTGGATGTGGAAAACCCGCATCTTTTCGTTTTTTCACGCTTCGACAATATCAACAACCAGCCGCGTGTGCTGGTAATCGGCAATTTCGATAACGCACCACAAGCGCTCGATATTGAAGTATTACGTCGCTTGGGATTTTTTCAGTTAAGCAGCGTCCAGGACTTGTACTCCGGCGAGAGCTTTTCCACGCAGGAGGAACAACTGACCATTCCTGCGCTTACTTTTTACTGGATACAAACCTGACCTAGCCTTTGGTAATAAGACATAGCAGATCATCACTTAGGAGTGCGCATGCAGCAGTTTCTTTCTTACTTTGGCATTACGGATATCAATGAAGTACTGGCAATTTCAAAAACAGCCCTCAAAATCTTATTGATCCTGTTGGCGGCGACCGTACTAATGAGGCTGGTAAGCAAAGGTATCAAGCTGTTAAAAATGCATGTGCGCGACCACTCGCAAGACAACCTGGAAGAACTCAAGCGTATCGAGACTCTGGCAAGGGTATTCCGCTACATAGCCACTGTCGTCATAGGCATTGTGGCCGGCATGGAAGTGCTGCATGAAATCGGCATCTCGATAGCCCCTATCCTCGCAGCCGCTGGCGTGGTGGGGGTGGCCGTCGGCTTTGGTGCGCAGAGCCTGATCAAGGATTATTTCACCGGCTTTTTCCTGTTGATGGAGAATCAAATCAGGCAAGGGGATGTAGTAGAAGCAGGAGGTAAAGGCGGGCTGGTTGAAGAAGTCACGCTGCGCTATATCAAAATGCGTGATTATGATGGCAATGTCCATTTCATCCCCAACGGCATCATTACCACCGTGACCAACATGAGCCGAGGCTATGCGCAGTCCGTCATTGATGTAGGGGTAGCCTATCGCGAGGATATTGATGAAGTGGTCAAAATAATGATTGAGGTGGGTGATGAATTGAAAAGTGATCCGCTATTCAGCCAGAAAATCATAGACCCACTTGAAATGGCAGGGGTTGATAGCTGGGACAATTCAGCCATGATCTTTCGCTGTCGATTCAAAGTGCTGCCATTAGAACAATGGGGAGTGCGCAGGGAATACCTCAGACGCCTGAAGTATGCTTTTGACAGTCACGGCATCGAGATCCCATTCCCCCACCTGACGGTCTACCCCGGACAACTCAAAGACGGCAGTGCGCCACCATTACACGTTACTGTGGTGGGGTAACCCCAGGGCGGGTTATTGAGTGTCCTGGCTACGCGAGCAACTGAGACTCATAACCGCGCGTACGCAGCCAGGTCAGCTGTATAAGCTTGGCATCAATACTGGCGCGGTGACGGTTAACATTCATTTCCAGCAGCACTTGGCTTTTGGTGGCCTCCCACTCCACCTCCTGCTGCCGTGTCAGTACATCACGTAAATCTTCCAGCTTGAAGTGCTGGGTAATATTCGCGGCATCAAACAGGCGCGCCATCCAGATAAAATCATGTATCCAGCCATCGGTGTACACCACGGCATTATGCAAGCGGTCATTCAACTCTTGCGCAACATAAGCGGCGGTTTTGCCGCGCTGGTGTAAAGTCGCGCGCGATATCTGGTGCACTTGCTCGGCGCTGTCATCCCAGTGTAGCCAGTCCACTTCTGGCTTGATTAAGGCACACCAGGTTTCAGCTTGTTCAGAGACAAATCCGATCTCAATGGGGTAGCTGTTTTTGCCAAAGCCGGAAGCTTCGATATCAAGAATAATCGGCGGTGTCATTTCTTATCCTGCGATGAATTTAATGCAAATGACACTTGACCATGCAATTGTCAGGCCAGACGGCAATAAACAATCAGGCTTTCCAGGCGGTCAAGAACTCTTGCCAGTGTTTACCGGTATAGCCTGCCAGCGTTTCACGCACTAGCGTTATTTCTCGAGCATACGAATCTGGGTTCAATTGTCCGCGCATCAACTGAAAACGCAAAAACACCAGATAGGTATTCACCACATCCGTCTCGCAATAATCACGGATAGCTTGTATCTCGCCATTCTTGAAGGCATCCCACACCTTGCTGCCGTCCATACCCAGCTTACCAGGGAAGCCACACAGCTGTGCCATATCATCCAAAGGCGCATTGGCACGGGCCTGGTACATGGCCATCAAGTCCATCAGGTCCAGATGGCGTGTGTGGTAGCGACTGATGTAGTTGTTCCACTTGAATTCGCGGTCATCTTCGCCCATATCCCAGTAGCGCGGCGCCTGCACGCCGTGAATCAGGCCACGGTAGTGCAGCACCGGCAGGTCGAACCCACCACCGTTCCACGA
>JBAZTJ010000062.1:0-14058 GCA_041662005.1 Candidatus Methylopumilus sp. | reverse complement strand
CGACGTCTATGAAGGTTCGCCGACTGCGGTGACCTTATTTATTGCTTCGGTGACCAAGCTGGCCGCCTTTGCTTTCATGATTCGCCTGCTCATACAAGGCTTGTATGTGTTGGCGGTAGACTGGCAGGGCATGCTGATTATTATGGCGGTCCTGTCTATCACTATCGGTAATATCACGGCCATTGCCCAGACTAACATCAAGCGCATGCTGGCATATTCCACCATCTCACATGTCGGCTTCCTGCTGTTCGGCTTTCTCAGTGCCAGTCTTAATGGCTATGCTTCTTCCATGTTCTATATCTCAGCCTATGTGCTGATGACGCTGGCTGGCTTCGGTATTATCCTGCTGTTGTCCCGCAAAGGCTTTGAGGCGGAAAACCTGGATGACTTGAAGGGCCTTAATCAGCGCAGCCCCTGGTTTGCCTTCCTCATGATGATCACCATGTTTTCCATGGCTGGCGTGCCGCCGACGCTTGGTTTCTACGCAAAATTCACCGTACTGCAGGCAGCGTTGCAGGCAGGTTTCATCTGGCTGGTGGTGTTTGCCGTGCTGATGGCGGCGGTAGGGGCTTATTACTACTTGCGCATCGTCAAGCTGATGTACTTTGACGAACCACAAGATCACACGCCGATAGCGAACAATGCCGAAATGAATATGGTACTGAGCGTAAATGCCATAGGTTTGCTGATCCTGGGGCTGATGCCGCAGCACTTGATGGAAATCTGCGCCTACGCCATTACCCGCAGCCTTCAATAGTCACTGACAAAGTACATGACCAATCTTATCCTGTTATTGCTGTTCCTGTTAGCTGCCAATTCCCCCTGGTTTTCCGAGCGCCTGTTCTTTGTGATTCCAGTTAAACATAAGCCGAAATCTGTGGCTTGGTGCCTGCTGGAACTCATCGTGCTGTATTTTGTGGTGGGCGCTATTGCCATGTATGCAGAGAATGCCACCATGGGGCAAATTGCGCCGCAAAAATGGGAGTTCTATGCGGTAACCGCCTGCATGTTCCTGGTGTTCGCTTTTCCAGGCTTTGTGTACCGCTTTTTCTGGAAAGTCTGAATTACTCTTCAATTTATGCGGTCAAGGTGAGCTATGAACGATAACGACCTGACGGAAACCTGCATATCTTCTGAAATCATGGCTGAGGGCGGCATGCTCACAGCCAGGCGAGATCAGGTGCGCCTGCCCAGTGGGGCAACCAGCCAGCGTGAATATGTTCTGCATCCCGGTGCAGTGGTGATTGTTGCCTTGCTTGATAACGGCAACCTCGTGCTGGAGCGCCAGTTCCGCTACCCCTTAAATCGCGTATTTATAGAACTACCTGCTGGCAAGATAGATCATGGTGAAGACCCGTTACTAACCGGGCAACGTGAGTTGCTGGAAGAGACCGGCTATAGTGCAAACGAGTGGGTTTACCTTGGATTGCAACATCCCTGCATAGGTTATTCCAACGAGGTCATCCACATTTATCTGGCGCGCGGGCTTGTGGCCGGTGCGCACAATCGTGATGAGGATGAGGCACTGCATGTGATTGAAGCCAGCCTTGAGGACTGTCTGGGCCTAGTGCAGCGCGGTGAAATTACGGATGGTAAAACCATCGTGGCTTTATTCTGGGCCGAAAAATATCTGCAAGGGGCATGGCCATCAAGGTCTTGATCGCCGGTTGCGGTGATGTAGGCAGCTATCTGGGTCAGCTACTAGTCGCTAAAGATTATGCTGTTACTGGTCTGCGCCGTATCGAAGCGCCGTTGCCTGACGGCATGCAGGCCTTGCGCGCAGATGTCACACAACCCGACAGCCTAAAGAGCCTGGCCAGTCTGGCCCCCGAGATTCTGGTCTACTGCGTTGCCGCCGGTGCGCATACTGATGAGAGCTACCGGGCGCAATATGTAGATGGCCTGCGCAATGTGCTGGCAGCTTTATCCGATGCAGCCTCGCTGCGCCATGTCATATTTACGTCCAGCACCGGTGTCTATGGCCAACAGGGGGATGCCTTGCTGGACGAAACCACGATCCCCATGCCGTCTGACTTTTCGGGAGAGCGCATGTTGCAAGCCGAGGCTTTGCTTGCACCTCTTGCCTGCAAAGCTACGGTAATGCGGTTATCCGGTATATATGGACCAGGCCGCAATCGCATGATTAACCTGGCGCGCGACGTGCAAAGATGGCCGCAGAGTAATGCCTGGACCAACCGGATACATAGAGATGATGCGGCAAATGCTATTGCCCATATCATAGCGCGCGTCAGCAAAGGCTTGCCTGTTGATGACAGTTATATTGTCACCGACAGTAACGCGGTTAGCCAATATGAAGTGCTGCAGTGGATTGCTGGCCAGATGGGAGTGGCGCCCCAGAGTGTCGAAGTGCCGGCAGTAAATGGCGGTAAGCGCCTGAGCAATCAGCGGCTATTGGCAACAGGCTTTGAGCTAAAGTATCCGGATTATATACGCGGATATTCCAGTCTGTTGTCCCCTGTAATATAAGCCAGACATCCTCCTAGCTTTTCCAGTGGCGGTTGTCCATAGAGGCTGGAGATACGCGTTGTGTATAATCAGGTGAAACACAAGGATATTTGATGGCAGCAGCAAGCTTCAATCTGTATCAGGACACCCAAGGTCGCAATAGCATCCAGCTTAGCGGCCAATGGTCGTTGCGCGCCATCGAAAACGACTTCGCCGAACTCAAAAAATCATTAGATCCATTCTTTACCGACCCATTCGTGCATTGGGACTTGCAGCAAGTTGAGCAGCTTGATGCCGCTGGCGCTGTCATTTTGCTCAATGGCTGGGGCAATAAAGTCAGCGCCAATGTGACACTCAAGCCCGAACACAAAGAGTTGTTTGCGATGCTGATCGGCCTTGCCACCCCTCAGTCCGGCAAGGCTAAACGCGATTGGCTTTCCCTGCTTGTCGGTATAGGTTCGCGGATGCTGGAGTTCATCCGGCACTTGCGCGATTTTATACAGCTGCTCGGGCTGTTATTGCTGGAAATATCCTATTTGCTGCGTCGTCCGCAAGATTTTCCCTGGCGCGAATTCAGTGCCAATGTCTATAAGAGTGGGGTGACGGCGTTGCCAGTGACGGCCTTGCTGGGCTTCATGATAGGCGTGGCCATGAGCTACCTGATGGCAAGGCAGCTGCGCGCCTTTGGTGCGGATATCTTTATCGTGAACATTCTGGGGCTGGGGGTGATCCGTGAGCTTGGTCCTATCCTGATGGCGGTGCTGGTGGCTGGCCGATCGGGCTCTGCCATGACGGCGCAGATAGGCGTGATGCGGGTGACGGAAGAGATCGACGCACTGACCACCATGGGCATATCGCGCATTTTGCGCGTGATCCTGCCCAAAGTGCTGGGGCTGACTTTTATCGCGCCTTTCCTGGTGTTATGGACTTCATTCTGGGCGTTGGCGGGCGGGGCTTTCTCTGCCAATCTGGAGTTGGGCTTGAGCTTCCGTTTTTTCTTTGATTATCTGCCGCAGGTCGTCGAGCCGGTTAACCTGACACTAAGCCTGGTCAAGGGCTTGCTGTTTGGTTTTGTGGTGACGCTGGTCGCCTGCCATTTTGGTTTGCGCATCAAACCCAATACCGAGAGCCTGAGTAATAGCACCACCAGTTCGGTGGTGACTTCCATCGTCAGCGTCATCCTGGTGGATGCCTGGTTTGCCATTGCTGCGCGGGGGGTGGGCGTATGAATGAAGCCATTAATTTGGAGCAGTCTTCGGTTTTAGAACAGCCTATGGAAGCTGATATTGTTTGCGAGATAAGAGACGTATGCACCCAATATGGCGACCTGGTGATCCATAAAAACCTGAACCTTAAGATCAGACGCGGCGAAGTGGTTGCACTGGTTGGGGGTTCCGGAAGTGGGAAAACCACCTTATTGCGGCATATTGTCGGGCTGACCAAGCCCACTAGCGGCTCTATATTGTTGTTTGGTAAAGACCTGCATAGCCTGGAGCGCCTGGAGCAGCAGCGCTTGATGAACCGCTTTGGTATGCTGTTTCAGCAAGGTGCGTTATTCTCAGCCTTGACGGTGTTCGATAACATCGCCTTTCTGTTGCGAGAGTTAAAACAGTTTGATGAGCCCACTATCCACCAGCTGGTCATGCACAAGCTGGCATTGGTTGAACTGGAGCCGCATCATGGTGACCTGTTACCTTCGCAGCTTTCTGGCGGCATGATCAAGCGTGTCGGCCTGGCACGCGCACTGGCACTGGAGCCTGAACTGTTAATGCTGGATGAGCCAACTGCCGGGCTCGACCCGGATCGCAGCCATAAATTTGTGGAGCTGATTAAAAAATTAAAGCAATCGCTAGGGCTTACCGTACTGTTTGTGACGCATGACCTGGATACGCTGGTCTCCCTGGCTGACCGTGTGGCAGTATTGGCGGACAAGAAAATCATTGCGGCGTGTAGCCTGGATGAACTGGCACAGATTCAACATCCTTTTGTAGTCAATTTTTTCCAGGGTGTTACTAACCGATTAGAAAAGCGGAAATAAAAATGGAAAATCGCGCTCACGCCATTGCAGTCGGCCTTTTCACCATACTGCTGGGTCTGGCCTCCATCTTTGCCTATTGGTGGCTAAGCGGCTCGCGTCAGGAGCTGGCAGAGTACACAGTGGTTTCACCCTTGCCAGTGACCGGCTTAAGTCCTGAGTCCGGTGTCAAGTTCCGTGGCGTGGATGTGGGCAAGGTTACGCAGATTGCGTTTGCCCCGGACTCACAAACCAGCATCCGTATCACTATCGTCGTCACGGCTGATTTGCAGCTAAGCAAGGAAGCTTATGCCGAGTTGCGCATGCAGGGCATTACCGGGCTGGCTTATATAGACCTCAATGACGAAAGCAACGGCGCAGTCAAGCTGGAAGAGGGCGCGATTATTCCCTTGCGGCCCTCAGTTATTGATCAGCTTATGAAAAAAGGCCCGCAGCTGATTTCGCAGATGGAAACCCTGATTGCCAATACCACCAAGCTCTCCGAATCAGCCAGCCAGCTGGTTGCCAATATAGACGGGCAGAAGTTGAATCGCATGATAGACCATCTGGAAAAAGCCTCAGCAAAAGTCGAGCCTACGCTTAAGTCTGCTTCAGTCATGTTCAACAATGTGAGTAAAATGGCTTCAGAGAAGAATCAACGGCAACTCACGCAGACGCTGCAAAGCCTGCAGCAAACCTCTGATGAGGCCAGGCCTATGATGGATGAGATGAGCTCTACAGCGAAACAGTTCAGGGAGGTGGCGGATCAGTTCCAGCTCAACACCAGCCAGTTGATCAATACGCTGGATACCGAAACCTTGCCGCAAATACACCTGCTGACCCAGACCTTGAACCATGAGGCCAAGCATTTTGATAGCGTCATTGATCTGCTGGAAGACCATCCGCAAAGCCTGATCTTTGGCAAGCCGACTCCGCAGCCGGGGCCAGGCGAAGCTGGGTTCACTAACGGGAAGCATTGAGGAAATATGAAAAACCTGACTCTGATGTTGCTGCTGACTACACTTGTCGCCTGCGCTGGCCCAGGCAAAACCGTGCAAAATATTGCCGTGTACGACTTTGGTTTGCCTGCCCAGGCGGGCCAACCGCTAGCGGTAAAAGTGGCAGTGGATGAGGTCACCGCCGCCGATGCCGTTAACCATCAGCAAATACGCTACCGTTTGAATTATGACAACCCGTCTCGCGTCTATTCATACACGGAGAGCCGCTGGGCAGCCACACCTGCGGAATTGCTTACAGGCAGGCTGGCGTCTTTAATTCAACAGGATGCCAAACCATCTGCCTGCGCTTTAAAGCTCAAAGTCGAGGTATTTGACCATGTATTCAGTAGCCCGGCTGCCAGCGCAGCTGTAGTGCAGTTAAGCGCAGTATTGTGGGATAAGAAAGCCCGGAAGGTGGTAGCAACCCAGGCGATTGCTGCAAGCGAAGTTGCGCCAACGGCGAATGCCCGGGGCGGCGCTAAAGCGCTGGCGCAAGCCAGTGAAAATGCATTACTCAAAGCGGTGGCGTGGGCAAATGCTGAGGCGGAAAAGAGCACTGCCTGTCAGTGGTAATTGTGGTCTGTCCCCTATTGTTTTTTTAAAAACTATAATCCAAGGCATTTATGTTTAAAAAAATAATCAGTACTACCATACTATCTATGGCTGTTGTCGCATGTTTAGATCAAAAATCTGTAGCAGAAGAATTGAAACCCAGTGAAATTCAAGTTAGGTACGATTTATCGGTAGGCTTGAAATTCTGTACTGAAGTGTCAATATTTGACTTCAAGAAAATTGCTGAAACAACATTTCCTAACAAACAATTTCTGATGTATGCAAATGGTGTGCTTCTAGTATCTCCACCAAGAGTAAAACCACCAATTACAAATCAAATAGGAAAAGCCATCTTTGATGGAGGATGCTTTAATCAAGTGGGTGTGAAAGAAGATGAGTTGGATTTAAAAGCTAAAATTATCAAGGCAATTGAGACTAAGAACAAACATTCAGAGAAGAATCTATATATAGAGGGTGGCTTGATTGATGTCCCTTTCACTCTTCAATATTTGATAACCAAAGATGACTACATACTTCAATCAATTTATTAAATATTAACAAGCAATAGGGGGCAGGCCACAATTAATTGCTTGCATTAGCCCACGTAGGGCGTACCCGTTTACGGTACGCCGCATGTTGTAACATTTCATTCGGCGGACTGCTTCACGAGTCTGCCCTACTTGGTTAAAAAGGTGATGCCCTGAGAGGCAGTGGCTACAAACCTTTCAGGGCATCACCTGGCGCGCAGTGTTTATAGTGCGTCGTATGTGTTTAATCATCATAAACAATGGTCTTTCCACACCGCTCAAGTGACAAAACGTACGATTAGATATTCTTGCTGGAGAGCTCCACGATCAGGCGTATCAATGTATCCAGATGTTTTGCCTGAGTAAATGGGTTCATCAAGGTTGTGCGTAGCCATAACTCTCCATGTAGCGCTACCTGCGTCAAATGAAAAGCGCCGCTTTGTACTATCTGCTGGCGCAGGCTGGCTTGATGTTCGCTTAAGGCGGCACTGCTCAACCCCGTTTTAATGTGCCGGAAGCAAACGATGTTAGTTTGAGGCTGCATCAGCAATTCAAACTCTGGTCGCGACTTCAGTTTGCCGGCAAACAGCCTGGCCTTGTTAAAGGCTTCATCCACTAGCGTGCCCAGTCCCTCAACGCCATAAAGCGAGAATGCCGCCCACAGCTTGAGCGCCATCATGCGCTTGGTGCACTCCAGCGTGCGATAGCTTACGTTGTAGGCTTCAGCCTCCTGATTATTACCCTGGAACAGGTAGGAGGCATCCTGTGCAAAAGCGGCATAGCTATTTTTAGCCTCGCGGAATAGCACTGCTGATACTGGTGCTGGCATGTATAGCAGTTTGTGGCCATCCCATACCACTGAATCAGCCAGTGCGATGCCTTTCAGCTGATGGCGATGCTGAGCTGAAAGCAGGGCAGATGCGCCATGTGCGCCATCCACATGCATCCATAGCTGCTGTGCATTGCAGTAGCGGCCAATATCCGCCAACGGGTCTATGCTGCCCGTGGGCGTACAGCCTGCGGTGGCAACCACGGCGATTACCAGTTGATTGCTGGCAATACAGCGCTGGTGCGCGGCTATCAGCGCACTCAGCTCCATGCATCCCTGCTTATCTGCACTGACCTTGATTGCCGCATCCGTACCCAGGCCCATGATGCCGGCAGCGCGTGACACCGAGTAATGCGCGTGTTCGGAGGCGAGTATTACCAGCGGTCTGTGGTCTGCTACGCCTTGTTTCCACACGTTCCAAGTGGCGGAGTGCTGGCGGGCAGCAAGTAACGCGGTGAGATTGGCTTGTGCCCCGCCTGAGGTGAGGAAGCCATCTCCGGCATCCCAGCCCACCAACGCATTGAGCCAGCGTATGACCTGGCGCTCTATCATAGTGGCACTTGGCCCTGTCTCGTATACTGCCATGGCCTGGTTAGTCAGTGCTGCCACCAAGTCGCATAGTGCCGCCATGGGCAGCGGCGTAGCCACTTGGTGACCCAGGTTGTGCGGGTGGTGGATCGCAAGGCTGTTAGGCAGGATGTCTGTTCCGAGCTTTTCCAGCAGGCCATCGCTATCGAGGGTGGGCGTCTGGGGCAATGCCTGCTGCCAGCGCTGGTCTTCAGTGGCAGGGTCACGCCAGTTCAGTACCTGGCCTTGGCCTTGTAGATTGGCCTTGAGTTGGGCGGTCAGCAACTCAATAAGTGCATGCCCGCTAGTGCGGAAGGTTTCGGTATCGAACATACTGGTGATGAGGGCTTGCATGCTGCTGTTTTCTTCAGGGTGTTGGCTCATTGCAAACGGTCACTTCTAGTGCTGAACCAGCCGGTCAGGCTCACTCTTTCATGGGTGGCTGGCAAAACTTCATGAAAAAATCTTCCTGATAGAAACGCCACCAGGGTTCCGGCTATGGGTTCGATGTCCCGATATGGCTCATGGGCAATGCCATCGAGGTACATCCTCAACTGGCCGCCATGCTCGGGCTGCCAATCCTGGTTCAGGTAAAGAATGCAGCTGATCTGGCGTTGCTCCTGGCCCTGAAACTGGTCCAGATGCTTGCGATATAGTGCGCCTGGTGGATATAGGGCGAAATGGCTCTCCAGCTCGAATAGCCCAAGATAGAAGTCCCGGTTCAGCGAAGTGCGCATGATTTCCATCTGTGCGAAGTAGGCTTGCTGCGAGGCACTGACAGAGGTATTTTCCAGCCACAGTATGAAGTCGCCGCGTATGCTGTCATCTGTGGGTGCCAGCACCTTCCCCGTGCCAGCCCGGCGCATCTCGCCTGAAAGGTGCAGGGCGGTGATTTCGTCGGCCAGGCTGGTAATGCTTGCCGCCGGCATGAAATTTTTGATGATGGCGTAGCCATCAGTGGCGATACCTGCCAAGAGTTGCTGTGTGGCTAAAGAGTCCAGAGAGGAGGGCATGGGGCTGGTATTGATGTCCGTAGTGATCGTGTTTGATGCTTATTATACCTTTTGCCGCAGGTGCTTATTTTGTGAATGCAGTATTTGTAATAGCTTCTGGACATAGCTTCATCCGGCCGCACCTAATGATTGCTAGATAAGGCGCAATGCGCTAGAATTCGCACCTCTTTTTGAGTTTAAAAGAAATAGCAGGCGCGTAGCTCAGCTGGTTAGAGCACCACCTTGACATGGTGGGGGTCGTTGGTTCGAGTCCAATCGCGCCTACCAACATCCAGTACAAAAGCCGTTTTACGGCTTTTGTCATTTAATCGGTAGGAATAAATGCCAGTCATTCGTTTGCCAGATGGCTCAGAGCGCAGCTTTGATGCACCAGTTACCGTTGCTGAGGTCGCTGCCAGTATAGGTGCAGGCCTGGCGCGTGCTGCCCTGGCGGGCAAAGTGAATGGCAACCTGGTCGATACTTCCTATCTGATCAGCGAAAACGCAGACTTGGCAATTGTCACCGAGCGTGATGCGGATGGGCTGGAAGTCATACGCCACTCGACCGCGCACTTATTAGCCTATGCCGTAAAAGAGCTGTTCCCCGATGCGCAAGTCACCATAGGCCCGGTGATTGAAAACGGTTTCTTCTATGATTTTTCATACAAGCGCCCATTTACCCCTGAAGATCTGGTTGCCATTGAGGCGCGCATGGCTGAGCTGGCAAAGCGCGATATTCCGGTAACGCGCAAGGTGTTGCCGCGCGACGAGGCTGTGGCTTACTTCAAGTCCATCGGGGAGAACTACAAGGCTGAGATTATCGAGTCCATCCCGGCCGATCAGGACGTTTCACTGTATACCGAAGGTGAGTTCACCGATCTTTGCCGTGGGCCACACGTGCCATCTACCGGTAAACTTAAGGCATTCAAGCTGATGAAGCTGGCGGGTGCCTACTGGCGCGGCGACTCTAATAACGAGATGCTGCAGCGCATTTACGGTACGGCTTGGGCCAAAAAAGAAGACCTGGAAGCCCATCTGCATATGCTGGAAGAGGCAGAGAAGCGGGACCATCGCAAGCTGGGCAAGCAGCTGGATTACTTCCATATGCAGGATGAAGCGCCAGGCATGGTGTTCTGGCATCCGCGTGGCTGGAGCTTGTGGCAGGAAGTCGAGCAATACATGCGTGGCAAGTTCGTAGAGTATGGCTACCAGGAAGTGCGGACGCCAACGATTATGGATCGTAGCCTGTGGGAGAAATCCGGCCACTGGGAAAATTATCGTGAAGGCATGTTCGTCACCTCTTCAGAAAATCGCGATTACGCGGTGAAGCCGATGAATTGTCCTGGCCACGTACAGATTTTCAACAGCAGTTTACATAGCTATCGCGACTTGCCTTTGCGTCTGGCTGAATTCGGGTCGTGCCATCGTAACGAGCCATCCGGCGCGTTGCATGGATTGATGCGCGTGCGCGGCTTTACGCAAGACGATGCGCATATATTTTGTACTGAAGAGCAAGTCGAAGCCGAGGTTGCTGACTTTATCAAGATGCTTTACAAAATCTACGCTGATTTTGGTTTTGCCGATGTGATCGTTAAATTATCGACCCGCCCCGAAAAGCGCGTGGGTACTGATGCCGATTGGGATAAGGCGGAAGCTTCCCTGGCGAATGCACTCAAGTTAAATGGCCTGGAGTTTGATTACCAGCCAGGTGAGGGTGCTTTTTATGGCCCTAAAATTGAATTTACCCTTAAAGACTCATTGGGTCGGTTGTGGCAGTGTGGCACGATACAGTTAGACCCCAACCTGCCAGAACGGCTTGGGGCTGAATATGTGGCCGAAGATAACAGCCGCAAGCGTCCAATCATGCTGCACCGCGCCGTTGTTGGCTCTATGGAGCGCTTTTTGGGAATATTGATTGAAAACTATGCCGGTGCCATGCCTGCGTGGTTGGCGCCGGTGCAAGCGATGGTGCTGAATATCTCCGATAGTCAGGCCGAATATGTGACGCAAGTAGTGGCAGAACTCAAGAAAAATGGCTTCAGAGTGTCATCGGACTTGAGGAATGAGAAAATAACCTATAAAATACGCGAACATAGCTTGCAGAAGTTGCCTTACTTGCTAGTTGCAGGTGAGCGAGAAATGCAAAGCGGACAAGTGGCCGTGCGTACCAGAAAAGGTGAAGACCTAGGTTCTATGCCGTTGCCAGAGTTTATAAAGCTCTTGCACAGCGAGGTTGAAGCCAAAGGTAGCGCGGCTTAGTTATTTAATTATTTGGAGAATTTGCGATAGCTCAAGACAAAGAAGTAAGAATCAACGGTGACATTACAGCACCTCAGGTTCGTTTGGTAGGCGTAGAAGGGGAGCCGCTCGGCATAGTGAGTTTGAGCGAGGCGTTATCTAAAGCTGAAGAGATCGATATCGATTTGGTTGAAATTGCGCCGCAAGCAGCCCCTCCCGTGTGTCGTTTGATGGATTACGGTAAATTTAAGTATGCCGAAAGCAAGCGCCAACACGAAGCCCGTCTTAAGCAAAAGCAGGTTCAGGTAAAAGAAGTCAAGTTTCGTCCTGGCACCGATGATGGCGATTACAACGTCAAATTGCGTAATCTGATTCGATTCCTGCAAGAGGGTGATAAAGCCAAGATTACATTGCGATTCAGAGGCCGTGAGATTACTCACCAAGAGTTGGGTTTGGCCTTATTGAAGCGGGTAGAAGCTGATTTGCAGGAATACGCAGTGGTCGAGCAGTTTCCAAAAATGGAAGGCCGCCAGATGGTGATGGTTTTAGGGCCACACAAAAAACCAAAATAATTCAGTTTTAGTTGTAGTAGTTGCAGTAAAGGTAGTACCCAGTTGCAGCGACGTGGCCTAAAGGCATGCCCGATCGCTCATTTCAATATTCCATTAGGAGAAAAAAATGCCAAAAATGAAGACTAAGAGCGGCGCTAAAAAGCGCTTCAAGTTCTTGGGTAACGGCAAGGTTAAGCGTACCCATTCGCACCTGCGCCATATCCTGACCAAGAAGACCACCAAGCAAAAGCGTAAACTACGCGGCACGGCGATCGTTTCCCCAACTGATGTCAAGCGCGTCCGCGCTATGATGCCTACGCAATAAGGAGATAGATTATGCCTAGAGTCAAACGTGGTGTCATAGCTCGTGCACGTCATAAAAAGGTTTTAAACGCCGCCAAGGGTTACCGTGGTCGCCGTAAGAACGTATACCGTGTTGCCAAGCAGGCGGTGATGAAGGCGGGGCAATATGCTTACCGCGATCGCCGTCAAAAGAAACGTCAATTCCGCGCATTGTGGATTGCCCGTATTAACGCGGGTGCCCGTGAATGTGGCCTGACTTACAGCCGTTTCATTAACGGCTTGAAGAAAGCTGCTGTGGAAGTGGATCGTAAAGTGTTGGCCGATCTGGCTGTATTCGACAAACCAGCTTTTGCTAAGTTTGCTGAAATGGCTAAGTCCGGTCTCGCTGCTGCTTAATTAACAGCAAATTAAAAAGGAGGCTTCTGGCCTCCTTTTTTTACGGCATCGCTTTAGACAAAATCAAGTCAAAAAATCGTGTCTAAAAATAAGTGTAGCCCAACAGCGCCTATAATCAGAAGCCATGCAAAATACAGATAATTCATTAGAAAAACTAATTCCTGAGGCTGAGGCTGAGTTCTCTGCATGCACTACGGTCAACGACCTGGAGCAAGCGAAATCACGCTTTCTGGGTAAGAGTGGTGTGCTCACTGATGCCTTGAAAGGGCTGGGTAAGCTCAGCGCCGAAGAGCGTCCAGCTGCAGGTGCTGCCATCAATGTGGTCAAGCAGGCTGTTGAAGCCGCATTAAAGGCCCGTCGTGATGCTATTCTGCTTGCGGAGCAGGAGCTACAACTGGCGAGCGAGTCACTGGATGTGACGCTGCCAGCACGTAGTCACGGTACAGGTGGCTTGCACCCAGTGTCTTTAACGCTGGCACGTATAGAAGAGTTATTCCATTCAATCGGTTTTGAAGTGGCCGAAGGCCCGGAAATCGAATCAGACTTTTATAATTTCACGGCATTGAATATCCCGGAAAATCACCCCGCACGCGCCATGCACGATACGTTCTATGTGGATGATAACAATGTGCTGCGTACCCATACCTCACCTGTACAAGTGCATTACATGCAGGAAGCCATGAAAAAAGGTGGTCCACCACTCAAGATCATTGCACCGGGCCGCGTGTATCGAGTGGATTCTGACGCCACACATTCCCCCATGTTTCACCAGGTAGAAGGTTTGTGGGTGGATGAAGACATCAGCTTTGCCAATCTCAAAGGTGTCGTACAGGATTTTTTGCAACGCTTCTTTGAGCGCGATGATTTGCAGGTACGCTTCCGCCCGTCTTTCTTCCCGTTTACAGAGCCGTCTGCCGAGATGGATATGAGTTGGAACGGCGGCTGGCTGGAGATAGGTGGTTGCGGTATGGTCCATCCTGAAGTGTTCAAGCACGTAGGTATCGACAGTGAGAAATACCGTGGATTCGCCTTTGGCCTCGGCGTAGAGCGCCTGACCATGTTGCGCTACGGGGTAAATGATTTGCGCCTGTTCTTCGAGAATGATCTACGCTTTTTAAAGCAGTTTGGTAAATAAGTATGCAGTTTTCTGAACAATGGCTACGCCAGTATGTAAACCCATCGCTAGATAGCGATGCCTTAAGTCATGCCTTGACCATGTCTGGCCTTGAAGTTGAAGGCCTTGATGCGGTGGGGGCTACTTTCACCAAGGTGGTGATTGCGGAAATCATCAGCACCGAAAAGCATCCGGACGCAGACCGCCTGCAAGTGTGTAAAGTGAATGTCGGTGCAGCTGAACCGTTACAAATCGTATGCGGAGCCAGCAATGCACGAGCCGGCCTGAAAGCCCCTTGCGCCTTGGTCGGCGCAGAGCTGCCCGGCTTTAATATCAAGCAGGCCAAAGTGCGTGGTATCGAATCTTTTGGCATGATGTGTTCTTCCAAAGAGCTGGGCTTGGCGGAAGAAAGCACCGGGCTGCTTGAGTTGCCTGCTGATGCGGTTGTTGGTCAGGATATCCGTGAGTATTTAGGGCTGAACGATAAGTTGTTCACGCTGAAACTGACGCC